>VBLD01000032.1 GCA_005879205.1 Deltaproteobacteria bacterium | reverse complement strand
GGTTGCCGACGTTGAGCGCGCCGTTGAGGTCGAGCACGCGCGGATCGCCCTCGGAGTAGAGGTCGAGCTTGGAGATGTCCTCACTGCCGATCAGGACCGACGTGTCCTGGTTGTTCGGGTCGACGGGCGGGACGACGCCGATGCCGACGCGGTTCCGCTTGGAGAAGTACCTCGTGGCGACCGGGACCTCCTCGTAGCGCCCGCTGAACTCCTCCTTCAGGCGGAAGCGGCACACCGGGCAGAGATCGCCCTCGACGTGCACGCCGAGCATCTTCTCGAACTCCTTGCGGAGGTGGCGCGGGATGAGATGGAGCGGCTCCTCGAACATCGGGCAGCTCTCGATCGTGTAGAATGGATCGGAGGCCTCGTGCCCGCGCTGGAGCTTCTCGACGAGCGAGCTCTTCCCCGACCCGACCGGCCCCATGAGGTACAGCACCTGCCGGCTCTCCTCGCCCTTCAGCGAGGCGGAATGGAAGTACCGGACGATCTGGCCGACGGTCTTCTCGATGCCGAAGAACTCGTCGCGGAAGAAGTTGAAGACCTTCAGCGTCTCGTCCTTGTAGAGGCGCTTCACGCGCGGGTCGTCGGAATCGAGGATGTCCTGGGTCCCGAGGCGCATGATCGTGTCGTAGAGACGCGCGTGGGAGAGCTTCGGTATGGCTGGATCGTCGCGGACGAGCTCGAGGTACTCGAGGAAAGTGCCTCGCCAGAGCTTCGACTCCTGCCCGGCGCGGTCTTCTTTGATGATCTGCTCGAAGGAGTGCCTGTGGTCCATTGGCAACGCTCCTATGGCTTAGCCGCCCGAATTATTCTACCGCCCACGATGTCGAGCGCTCTCCGGAGATCCCCGTACATAGTGTCCCGGACCTTTAGAACTGCAAGGCCCGTGCCGGTCAGCGCGCAGCACCGCTTCCGGGGCATCGGAGAAGAGAGAAAAGTGTCGGGATCAAAGTGCCGGGGCTGAAAGATCAGAACCTCCCGTCATCTCGTGGCCCCACTTCCTCATCACCACCCCGACCACCGGTTCCACTGTATCCGGGTCACCCCAACACGCAACTCGGGGCGAGCGTACCGTCCGAGGGAGGGGGTGTCAAGTTTGCACCGCTTGTGCCGCGTCGTCATACACAACGCGCCGCGCAAGCGGGTGACTCTCGCCCGCTGTCCGAGCGCGCCGTCGACCATGTTCGGAGACCTCGGGATGGTCCCAGGGGGAATCGAACCCCCGTTACCGACGTGAGAGGCCGGCGTCCTAAGGACTCGAACCTCCAATGCCCTGATCCAGAGTCAGGTGGCTTACCAATTAGCCGACTCCTCAACGGCCGACGAACGCTAGCGGACGAGCCGCAGGGCGTCAAGGCGGAACGGCGTTCGACGCGTCGAGACGCGAGCGCGCCGCGCGCAGCCGCGCGAGCGTGCGTTCGCGCCCGAGCACGTCGAGCACTTCATAGATGCCCGGGCTGACGGTGCCGCCCGTGACCGCGACGCGAACCGGCTGCGCGAGTTTGCCGAGCGCCAGGCCATGCGTCGCGAGCGTCGCCTGGAAGGCGCTCTCGAGCGAGCCAGCGTCCCAGCGGGGCAGGGCGGCCAGACGGTCGACGAGGTCGTCGAGGACCGGTGCGATCCCCGGAGTGAGGTGCTTGGCTGCTGCCTTCGGGTCCGGCTCGATCGCGTCGACGAGATAGAAGCGGCAGAAGTCGGCCAGCTCGACCAGCGTCTTGGCTCGCTCGCGAAGTGTCTCGACGACCCGCACGAGCCAGGCGCGGTCGGCCGGCACCGGCAGCCCGGCCCGTTCGAGGAAGGGCGCCACGAGCGCCGTCAGCTCGGCGGCCGGTGTCGCCTTCAGATACTGGAAGTTCACCCACTCGAGCTTCTCGGGATTAAAGATTCCGGCCGCCTTGCCGACGTTCTCCAAGGTGAAGTGCTCGATCAGCTCGCGACGCGTGAACAGCTCCTGGTCGCCGTGCGACCAGCCGAGGCGCGCCAGGTAGTTGACCAGAGCGTCGGGCAGGTAGCCGAGATCGCGATAGGCGAGGACCGAGGTGGCGCCGTGACGCTTGGAGAGCCGGGTTCGATCGAGACCCAGGATCAGCGGGACGTGAGCGAAGCGGGGAGGTGTCGCGCCGAGTGCCTGGTAGAGGAGCACCTGGCGCGGCGTGTTCGCCAGGTGGTCGTCGCCCCGGACGACGCCGCAGAAGATGAAGAGCGGCGCACCGTCGGAGCGGACGATGACGAAGTCGTCCAGATCAGCATTCTGGAAGACCACGCGCCCCTTCACCTCGTCTTCCACCACCGTCTCGCCTTCGAGCGGCGTGCGGAAGCGCAGCACCGAGGCGGTCCGGCCCGCGGGCGCCGCACCCAGGTCCCGACAGGTGCGGTCGTAGGCCGGCCGGCGGCCGTCGGCCAGCGCCGCGCGCCGGCGCGCATCGAGCTCCTCGGACGTGCACCAGCAGCGGTAGACCAGGCCGGCGGCGAGCAACGCTTCGGCCCGTGCGCGGTAGACGTCGAGCCGCGCGCTCTGGTGGATCGGTCCTTCGTCCCAGTCGAGGCCGAGCCAAGCGAGCCCGTCGAGGATCGTCTGGATCGACTCGGACGTCGAGCGCTCCGCATCGGTGTCCTCGATGCGAAGGACGAAGCGTCCGCCGTGGCGTTTCGCGAAGAGGTGGTTGAAGAGCGCCGTACGGGCGCCTCCGATGTGGAGGTAGCCGGTGGGACTCGGCGCGAAGCGCGTCCGCACGGTCATGGTCGGCACGTAATCGGAAGCCCGCAGACAAGTCAACGGATTGACACCGCAAGTGTTTCTTTCGCGCGAGTTTGAGACTCGCTCGGTGCGGCTGCATACTGGCAGAGCCGCAGAGAGGTGAGGTGATGCTGAAGAAGATCCTGGTGGTCGAGGACAACGAGGACAACCGCCGTATCCTCGTCTATCGGTTACGGAAGATCGGACAGTTCGACATCCGCGAGGCAGCGAACGGCCAGCAGGCGGTCGACTCGGTGCAGCAGGATCCGCCGGACCTGATCTTCATGGACCTGAAGATGCCGGTGATGGACGGCTGGGAAGCCACCCGTCGCATCCGGCAGATGGACGTCGGCCGCTCCGTCCGCATCATCGCGCTCACGGCCCAGGCCATGGCCGGCGACGAGCAGAAGGCGCTCTCCATCGGCTGCGACGACTACCTGGCGAAGCCCGTCGTCGACCCCGACATCGTTCGGCAGAAGCTCGAGCGCCTGATCGGCACGACGGGCGCTCCCTGTCACTGAGCCGGCGCGACGCCAGCGCAGGCGGAGCCCTGGCGGCGAGCCGGTAGCGTTCCGCTCGACGCGAAGGTCAGGGCCGCCGGGTGCAGCGCTTTGCCAGGCGGCAGGGCTGCGGGCCAGCCGTCCGGCTGGGATCATCTGGAGGCCCGACGCGTTCGTCTCGTCGGACAGAAACAGGCCGGAGCCGTACTCACCCGCGCCCAGCTTCTCGCGAATGATCCCGTTCTGATCGAAGAGCTGCAGCAGAACCGTCCCGTCTGACTTAACCTCGAGTCGCGACCGCACCACGTCGCGATCGCCCACGAGCTCGAGCACGCGACCGCGGAGGATCGGATCGACCGTCTGCGGCGTCGCGCGCCCCGTGCGCATCGCGGTGAGAAGCAGGAGCGCGAGGTTGATCGCAGTGAGCGCGACGGCGAGTCGTTGTGTTGCGTCCCCGCCGTGTCGGCCATCCTCGGCAGTCTCGCGACTTCCGCGCCGTTCCTCTTGCAGCCGTCAGGCGATGCGTGTAAGTCCGCGAAATCCCACCCGCGAGCCGTTAGCTCAGTCGGTAGAGCATCTGCCTTTTAAGCAGAGGGTCGCTGGTTCGATCCCAGCACGGCTCACTCGACCGTTCGCACCGTGCTCCGGGACAGCGCAACGCGCCCACCGGGCGTTGACGACGGCGAACCCGCTGGTCGTCCCTAACGGTGGCGGTGGTGCAGGTCTGGACGATGGAGTGAGCGTGTTCGAGCGGCTCATGCTCGTGCCAATGTGAACGCGGCTCGGCCGCGGTGAGCCCTGGATGCTCGTGGAAATGGTGACCGTCGTCGTGCCGATGGGTGTGGACGTGGGCGAGTCGCTCGTGGCGGTCACGGAGCAGCAGCACGACGGACGACACGAACATCCCGGCGGCCAGGAGGTACGGCGCCGTCAATGGCTCTCCGAGCCCTTCCAGAACGTGGTGCGGCTCGGGCTCATTCCGGCGATGAGGGCGGTCAGGTTGTTGTCGAATGCCCAGCAGACGCACGCGCCCGCGACGAACAGCGAGGCGACCGCTCCGGGCCAGCCGCTTTCCCGGGCGAGCACGCTGCCAGCGACGACGACGCCAGCCACCCCGAGCCAGCCTCGGTGGCCGAGGTGTTCGCGGAAGAGTGCCACGCCGAGGAGCGCCGTCGCCGCCATCTCGACGTTGAGCAGGAGGGACACCGAGCCGGCGGTCGTGAAGCGGAGCCCGCAGAGGAGGAGGACCGGCCCGACGATGCCGCCGGAGACGACGGCCAATGCGAGCCGCATCCGGTTGGCGCGGTCCAGTCGTGGTGTCGTCGAACGGTAGAGCACGGCAACGGGGGCGACGTCGGCAGCCGCCCCGAGGTAGAGCAACCCGGCGAGCTGAAAGGGGGTGAAGTCGCCGAGCAGCATTTTCCCGGCGGGGGTCGCGGCACCGAAGAGCAGCGCGGACAGGAGCCCGAGGGCAGGGGCCGCGCTCACATCCGGTCCACGGCCTTGTAGCGCTTCGCGACCCCGTTCCAGTCGATGTGGTCGAGGAATTTCGCAACGTAGTCCTCCCGACGCGGGTAGTCCTTTGCGAAGGCGTGCTCGCCGACGTCGCAGACGACGAGCGGGTTGCCGCCGACCCAGCCCCCCTCGACGTCGCTGTCCATCACCGTGTTGTGCCAGCGGTCGTCGTAGGGGTCATAGAGAAGGACCGCCCACGCCTTGGCCGCCATCGCGCAGCGCGTGAAATCCTCGCGCCAGCTCGCGAGGTCGCCCATGTGCTCGCTCATGTGTCCGACGAGGTAGCGTGGCATGTCGACCGTCTCGGGCGCGAGCCCACCGAAGTAGAACTCGTGGAGCAGGACGGCGTTCGCGCTCGCGACGTGCGTCCGCCGCAGCTCGGCATAGCGGTCGGGGTTGGCCTGATGGAGCGCCTCCTCCGTCGCCTTCAGCCGCTCGACGTCGCGCACGTAGTCCGCATGATGCGCGCCGAGCTGCGCTCGCGACAGGAAGCCCGGCAACTCGGCGTGCGGGAGCGGCATGACGGTGCGCGGCTGGAACCCGGGATGGCCGACGAGAAGCCCCTCGGACGAGAGCCCCGTCTCCTTCGGCGGCGCAGCCCGCAGCTCTCCAGCGAGCACGGCGCCTGTGGCGACCGCCAGCGAGCTGAGCAGGCTACGTCGGGACACGGTGCTGGTCATGGTTCCCTCCTCCCGTGGGATGCGAACGCGACGATGAATCCCGCCGTCCCGCCCCACTTGTCTGCCGTATGGCTGATGCCGTGACGGAGCACTCGGGCTCTACCCCAGGAGGGCAGGATGGCAGGAGACGCACCGTTCCCTCATCGACGAAGGCCAGCGGTGGTAGTCGATGAAGCCGAATGCCTGATCGGCCTTCGCATGGGCCGCGTGACAGCCGAGGCAGGCGGCCGTGTACTCCGTGTGCTTCGGCGAGGCGTGGAACCCACCGACCGTCCCGGGCCGATGGCACTTCGTACAGGTCGCGTCGGTGAGCGGATGCTTCATGCCGTCCAGGTCGTGCGCGAAGTTGCCGCCCGTATACGTGACGACGTCCATCCCGGCAAAGAAGAGGACGCGCGCCCGGCCCCCCACCCCCTCGCCCACGTGGCAGGTGATACAGGTGAACGCTTTCGCGTGACGGGCATGGTAGCCGGCGAGGTCCTCCGCGACCGGCAACTGGTGGTCGTGGAAGCGCCCGAACTCCTTCTCGTGAAGATGACACGAGACACAGAAAGGATCGTGCGACTCGATGGTATACGCGGTGCGATGAACGGCGTAGGCGATGACGACGTTTGCCACGAGCCAGCTCGGCACGAAGAAGACGAGCGTCGTACGAAACCCGCGTCGGATACCGCGCCCGAGCATGACGACGGAGAGCAGGGCGAGGACGGCGGTCCCGAGCAGGAACGCGTAGAGGCCGACGAGCCACATTCGCGGCCCGGCTTACTATTTCTGCGTCGCCCTCGCCGCCTGGATGCCGTGTGCCAGGTCGTCCGCCGGTCCCTTCCCCCAGTAGTGGAGGAACATGATTCGCGGGTCCTCGTGCGTCATGTGCGAATGAATGGCGACGACGTTGATGTGCGCGGCCCGCAGCGCCTTGAGCACCGGTTGTAGCTCGGACTCCAGCATCGCGAAGTCGCCGTCGACGACGGCTGCTTGCGGGCTGCCGGCGAATGCCGCCCAGGTGTTGATTCCCATCTCCGGCCCGAGCTCCATCCCGTGCGCCTTCGTCTTCTTCGCGAAGACGAATTTCGCCATGCCGTCCTTCGCCTGCCCCGTCATACCGAGGACCGCTTCGAGGGCCTTTGCGTCGATGCTGTTCTCCGCCGCGACGGCCGGACCTCCAAAGCTCTCGGCGGGAGTCGGGCTCTTCCGCGCGTCCTTGATGGCGTCGAGCACCTTCCGGACCGCTGTCGCGAGGTGCTCCGTGGTCCCCGTGCCGGCGATGTGCATGAAGAGGATTCGGGGGCGGTCGATGGAGAAGTGGTTGTGCAGCGCCGTCACCTCCAGGCCGTTCGCCAGCGCGGCGTCCATCGCCGGACTCACCTCGTCCTCGGCGAGCGTCATGTCGCCCATGACGACCGTTTTCGCGCCGCTCCCAGTGAAGGCCGCCCAGCTCGTGAAGCCCTGGAAGGGGCTCATCTTGACGCCGTCGACCGTGACGGTGAGGTCGGACCGCGGGACGCTCACCTTCCCGACTCCGTTCTTCACGTCGGGCTGGAGGCCCGTGACGTGGGCGATGACGTCGGTGTCGGGCCCGCTGGCGGCGAGAGCCCCACTGACGAAGATGCTCGACAGAACGACGGCCGTCCTTAGCATGTGGTCCTCCTTCCGACGCGGGCAATCCCATCAGTGCCACTCGACGCAGAGGAGCGCCAGCGGGTCGGTCGCGCCCGATGCTACGGCATCGTCCGGATGACGAGCCCGACGATGCCGGCCGCCACGATGACGAGCGGCTCCGGAACGCGCTTGCCGTAGACGAGCGCCCCGAACGTCGCGAGCGCGATGACGGCCGTCGGCACGTCGATGATGGCTCGGCGGCCGAGCACGATGGCCGCACCCGCGATGGCGCCCGTCGCCGCCGCGGTCACGCCGTCCACGAACGCCCTGACGGTCTCGTTGGCGGCGAAGCGCCGGAAGTATGGCGCCGGGATGATGACGAAGAGGTAGCACGGGAGGAAGACGCCGAGCGCGGCGAGCGCGCCGCCGAGCGGCCCGGCGACGAGATACCCGATGAAGGCCGTCGTGATGACGACCGGCCCCGGCGTTATCATGGCGACGGCGACGGCATCCAGGAACTGCCGGTCCGTGAGCCAGTGGAAGCGCTCGACGACGCCGCCGTAGAGGAACGGCACGATGGCGAGCCCGCTTCCGAAGACGAACGCGCCCGCCTCGGCGAAGAACCACCAGATGCGCCAGAGCGTGTCGCCCGTCGCGGGACCGTGGAGCCCGCTCAGGAGCCAGACGGGCGCGAGCACGAGCGCCGTCGAGCGCCGCACGCCCCGGACGAGCAGCGCCACCATGCCGCCGCCGATGAAGACCCAGACGACCTCCGACTCGGTCCACGCCGTGATGAATGCCGCCACGGCGAAGATGCCCCAGAGGAGCCACTCCCTCGCGAGCGTCATCCTCACGAGCTTCCAGGCGCTCCGCGCGATGATGGCGATGACGGCCGCGCCGATGCCGTAGAACGCTCCCTGCATCCAGGCGAGTCCGCCGAAGCGGAGGTAGAAGGCGGAGAGCGCGAGTACCATCACGAACGAGGGCAGCACGAAGGCGAAGGCGACCAGCGTCGCCCCGAGCACGCGGGCGCGTACCCAACCGAGGTAGATGGCGAGCTGGGCCGCCAGCGGCCCCGGCGCGAGCTGCGCGAGCGCGAGCCCCTGCTTGTAGTCCTCGGGCGACACCCAGCTCCGGCGCTCCACGAGGTCGCGCTGCATGTACCCGCAGAGGGCGATGGGGCCGCCGAAGCCGAACGTGCCGAGCCGGAGGAAATACGCGAGGAGCTGGCCGACCGAGTACGACGGCTCGACGGTCCGCTTTTCCGCCTCCACCACGCTCCGCATCGGGGCGCTGTACCACACAAGAAAATGCGAGCAAATTCGGCCTCGCCTGGCGACGGCCGGATGGGCCAACTGCGTCGTGACCGCGTCCCCGGATCTCCAGGCACAGGATCTCCTGAAAATTGTTGACGCCCAGCGGGCCCTTGCGTATGGTCCCGCCGCTCATGCGGCCGGTCGTCTGGAGGCTCTTCATCGTAGCCACACTGGCGCTCGCCCCGTTTGCCGGCGCGCACGACGCGCCCGCGCCGCCGTCCATCCTCGGGCATGCGCCGGCACCGGTCCTTGCTCATGCGCCCCCGCCGATGCTCGGTCACGCGCCGCCCCCGATGCTGGGCTGGGAATCGGCGTCGCGGCAGAGCCCGCGCGCCCACGCCGCCGAGCCCGTCGACCCGACGCGATACGACGCGCTCATCCGCGAGATCGCTGCGCGTCAAGGCGTCGAGTACGCGCTCGTGAAGGCCGTCATCCGGGCCGAGTCGGCCTTCGATCGACTGGCGGTTTCCCCGAAGGGCGCCTGCGGGCTGATGCAGCTCATGCCCGCGACCGCGGCCGAGCAGCGGGTCCGGGGCGTGTTCGTTCCACGCGAGAACATCGAGGGTGGCTGCCGCCACCTTCGCACGCTGCTCGACCGCTATCGCGGCAATCTCCCGCTGGCGCTCGCGGCGTACAACGCCGGAGCCGAGCGCGTCGAAGAGGCCGGAGGCGTGCCGTCGATCGTGGAGACCCGGGAGTACCTCGAGCGCGTGCTGCGCTACCGGCTCGCCTACCTCCGGGAAGCCGCCGGCGCCCGGCACCCGGCAAAGGGGCTCTGACGGAGTTCTAGCGCTGGCTGCACTCCGCCTTCCGGGGCGGAGTGCGCTCGCATGCCATGCTGTCGGTGACGCCCGAGGCGAGGAACGCACAGGCGTTCGTCGTGGCGGCCATGCGCGTGTCGTGCTCGTTCGCCCCGTCGACGGCGCGGCAGACGTCGCGGCCGCGGAACTCGATGCACACCTCGCAGCGCACACCCGCCTGGTGGAGGCTCGAGTAGACGATCAGTCCACCCAGGACCGGTAGGACGGCCAGCGCGACCCAGGACGTCGACTTCATGGCGCCGACCGACCGCGGCGGGGAGCGAGCGTCGCGACGGACCTCAGGCCGGCGGGGCCGGGCTGTCCGCGCCGCGGCGGACGCTGACCTTCACGCCCCGCTCGCCGAGCCACGCGAACTGGTCCATCACGAGCGCGACGCTCGCCTCGTTCGCCGTCGCCTGGACGGTGACCTCGAGGCTGGCGCCGCGACCCGCCCAGAGCGCGTCATCGGTGATGTTCTCGACGACGTAGGGCGTGAGCTTGCCGGCGCGCTCGACCAGCGGCAACGCGGGATCGCCCCCGGCGCGCACCACGCGCGAGGAGACGAGCGGCACCGAGCTGGCCTCCGCGGGCGGCTCGACCCCGCCTGCTTCGACGTGAGCCAGGGCCGCCTGCACGAGGTCGCCGTACGTACGGATCTTCTCGATCGAGCGTTCGGGGATCTCGATGCCGAGGTGCGACTCGATCGCCAGGGCGACCTCGATCAGGTCGAGCGAGTCGGCCGCGAGATCGTCGGTGAGCGACACGTGCGGCGCCAGCGAATCGGAATCGACCCCGAGCAGGTCGGCGACGATGGGGCGGAGCCGCGGTTCCAAGAATTCCTGCTTCACGTTCTCCTCTTCTGACGGGGCTGACCCGTGCGAATTCACCGGGTAGCGGAAAAATCCGTCTAGCGCAAAAGGAACGCGGGATGATCGTCCCGCCCGTTGGGTCGCCCGCCCTCCCGTGCTACGACCGATGACGCACCGCGGCCCCATGCGAGTTCCCGTCTTCGTCGGCTCGGCCTTCGTCGCCCAATATCCCTCGGGCGGCGGCAATTTCTGGGTTCCGCTGCAGTACCTCCTGGGGCTCAGGGCACTGGGGGTCGACGCCTACTGGCTGGAGCTCCTCTGGACGCGGCGCGACGAGGCGCGCGATCGCGAATTCATCGACGCCTTCCGCTGCCACGTCGAGCGGCTCGGCGTCGCGGACCGCGTCGTGCTCGTGTTCTTCCCCGACTCCGCGCGCGACGATCCGCCGGGCCGGGCCGAGTACTTCGGGATGCCCGCGCCGGAGGTGGCCGCGCGCGCCCGGGACGCACTCCTCCTGAACCTGGCGGCGAGCGTGACGCCGCCGCTGCGCCGCGGCTTCGCTCGCACCGCGCTTTTCGATCTCGACCCGGGTCCCTTTCAGATCTGGGCGCGCGAGTACGATCTCGGTGTCGGGGGCCACGACGTCTACCTGACGATCGGCCAGAACCTCGGCGCCGCCGACTCGCCGGTCCCCGTCGGCGACGTCGCCTGGCAGCGGGTCTGGCCCGCCGTCCACCTTCCCACCTGGCCCGATCGTGGCAGCGAGCGTGCAACGCGGTACACGACCGTGACGCAGTGGTGGACGAACCAGTATGCGTTCCTCGCGGGCGAGACGTACGACTGCAACAAGCGTCCGGGGTTCCTGGAGGTGATCGACGTCCCGCGCCGGGCCGGCATCGACGTCGAGCTCGCGGCCAACATCCATCCCGGGGAGACCGAGGATCGGGCGCTGCTCGCCTGCCACGGCTGGCGGCTCGTCGACCCCGCGGTCGTGGCCGGCACGCCCGAGTCCTTCCGTCGCTACGTACAGGGCTCCCGCGGGGAGTTCAGCGCCGCCAAGCCGGCGTACGTCCGGGCCAGGCCCGGCTGGGTCAGCGATCGCACCGTGTGCTACCTGGCGAGCGGCCGGCCGTGCGTCGTGCAGGCGACCGGGGCCGAGTGCCACCTGCCGTCGTCCGCGGGCCTGTGTTTCTTCCGTTCGCCGGAGGAGGCCGTCGAAGCCTTCGCGCGGGTGGACGCCGACTACGGCGCGGCGTCGCGCGCGGCCCGGGCGCTCGCCGAGGAGGTGTTCGCGACGCGGGTCGTCATCCCTCACATGCTGGCCGCGGCCGGCGTCGCCTGAGTCTTTGCTCGGTCAATCGAAAAACGGCTGGAAGATCGGGTTCCGCTCTTCGAGGATCGACTGCACGCGCACCTCGAACCCGACCTTCGTCTCGGGATTGGGGAAGACCCAGAACCGCTCGTGTCTGATGGCGTCGACGACCCGGACGGCGACCTCGTCGGGAGGCGTGCCGGCCGCGATCAGGCGGCGGTAGCCGTCCTCCCAGCGGCGCATCTCCGCGGTCGTCGCGGGCGGGGTGGCATCCATGATGCCGGTGCGGACGAAGCCCGGGCAGAGGACCGACACCCGGAGCTTGCTCCCGGCGAGGCCGAGCTCGTAGTGGAGCGACTCGGAGATCGTCACCACGGCATGCTTGGTGGCATGATAGGGCGCGAGGTTCGGCAGGGAGACCAGCCCGGCCATGGAGGCGGTGTTGACGATGTGTCCCTCGCCATCCTGGGCGCGCATGATGGGCAGGAAGATGCGGAGGCCGTGGATGACCCCCCAGAGATTCACGCCCACGACCTGCTCCCAGTCCGTGGCCGACTGTTCCCAGATCGGTGCGGGGTGTCCGGCCACACCCGCGTTGTTGCAGAGCACGTGGACGGCGCCGAAGGCCTCGACGGCACGGCGCGCGAGCGTCTCGACGTCGGCTGCGCGTGCGACGTCGGTGGGCACCGGCAGCACGCGTCCGCCGCTGGCGGCGAGCTCCCGTGCGGCGGTGGCGAGCGCCTCGCCCTCGAGGTCGGCGAGCACCACCTTCATGCCCTCGCCAGCGAAGCGCGCGGCGAGGGCCCGCCCGATGCCGCTCGCCGCGCCCGTGACGACGGCCACCCGGTCCGTGAACGTTCGCATGGCGGCAGAGGCTACGACAGCCGGCGCGACGGGTACAAGGGCGCGCCGCGCTCAGCGCGTGAGGAGGAGGCATCCGGCGATGGGCCCGCCACCGGCCGCCACCAGCGCCACCTCGCAGTCCGGGACCTGTCGCGGCCCGCACGCGCCGCGAAGCTGGCGGATCGCCTCGGCGAGGAAGCCGAAGCCGTGCAGGCGGCCGCCCGAGAGCTGGCCGCCCCAGGTGTTGAGCGGCAGCTCGCCGCCGAGACGAATGCGGCCCGAGGCGACGAAGGGACCGCCCTCGCCGCGGCGGCAGAAGCCGAGGGCCTCGATCCACGCGAGGGCGAGCCAGCTGAAGCCGTCGTAGAGCTGGATGGTGTCGACGTCGCCGGGGCCGAGATCGGCCCGCGCCCAGAGCTGCTCGGCGGCGTCGCGCGCCGCCATGGTCGTCAGATCCTCCGACTGGTCCCAGACCGGCCGGCAGCGGATCGCGCTCCCGATCGCGTGGATGCGGACCGGCGGCGACGGGAGATCGCGGGCGACGTCCGCGTGCGAGACGACGACGGCCGTCGATCCGTCGACGGGGGCGTCGCAGTCGTAGAGGCCGAAGGGCCAGGTGACCAGGCGTGCGCTCAGGTAGTCATCCATCGTGAGCGGCTCGCGATAGACGGCGGCCGGGTTCAGGGCCGCGTGCGCCCGCGCCGCGAGGGCGATCTCGCCGAGATGCTCGCGGCGCGTGCCGAACTCGTGCATGTGCCGGACGGCGTGGAACGCCACCCAGTTGGCCGCCGACATGGCGCCGAAGGGAATGAGCCACTGCGTGAAGCCGGAGACCGTTCGCGCGCCCGCCCCGATGCCGAGGCGTCCGGTGCCGGCGGCCGCGCTCGCCTCGGTCACCGTGCGGTAGACGAGGGCATGGCGGCAGAGGCCGGCGGCGACCGCGAGCGCCGCGTGCATGACCGGCGCGATCTGCGCCGGTCCCTCGAGGCCGGAGCTGTGCCAGCCGAGCTGGAGTCCCAGCGCATCCTGGACGTCGGGCGTTCCCGGACCCGCGAAACCCACGTCGCCGGTCACCGGTCCCGGATAGCAGGCGAGGCCGTCGATGTCGGCGGGTTCGAGGCCGGCGTCGGCGATGGCGGCGAGCGCGGCCTCGCAGGTGAGGTCGAGGCCGGTGCGAAAGACCCGGCGGCCGATCTGGGACTGGCCGACGCCGGAGAGGATGGCGCGCCGCTCCAGCCGCTCGGCGGCACTCGGGCGGATCGCGGGCGACATCGGCTGCGGCACCCGTGGGGCGGGCACCGGAGCGGGCGCCTCCTGGTCGGGAACGAAGAGCGGCAGGGCGATGTCGTCGCTCACCGGCTCGAGCTTCACCCGCACCGGCATGCCGATCCGAACCTGCGCCGACTCGCAGCCGACGAGGTTGGTCGTGAGCCGCAGGTCCGCCTGCTCGACGAGCTCGACGAGCGCGATGACGTACGGCACGTCCATGCCCGGAATCCAGGCCTTGTGGTTGATGGTGTAGCTTGCGACCGTCGCGCGGCCGGTGACCGCCTCGGGCGCGACGTCGGCCGCGTGGCAGCGCGGACAGCGCGGCCGCGGCGGGTGAATGTACCAGCCGCAGGCGCGGCATCGCGTGATCTCGAGGCGGCCGGCGCGGCAGGCGCGCCAGAAGGCCTCGGTCTCCGGCTCGAGGGCGGGCAGTGGGGGGCGGATGGACGGCATGCCCGCCTGGCTAGCACCCGGCCAGCAGGGGAGTCGAGGGTGCGCGGCGGTCATGCGGTGCTCGGCGGCGCGCCGGCAGCGACGCCGTGTCCGATGCTGCGGCGGGCGCTCTCGTGATCGGGTGCCGAGAAGCGTATCATGTCGCCAGATGCCCTCGGGCGAACGGTTCCAGAAGGCGGTCGACCTCTTGCGCGAGGCGTACCGCCGCCAGATGTCTGGCGACCTCGACGGGGCGGTCGCCTACTACCGGCAGTCGATCGCGCTCCATCCGACGGCCGAGGCGCACACCTTCCTCGGCTGGACCTACAGCTTCCAGGGCAACCTCGACGCGGCGATCTCGGCGTGCAAGGAGGCGATCGCCGTCGATCCCGAATTCGGCAACCCCTACAACGACATCGGCTCGTATCTGATCAAGCTCGGCCGCCTCGACGAGGCCATCCCGTGGCTCGAGTCGGCGCTCAAGGCACCGCGCTACGAGCCGCGTCACTATCCGCACTGCAACCTCGGCCAGGTCTATTGGGCCAAGGGCAT
>VBLD01000319.1:3333-7759 GCA_005879205.1 Deltaproteobacteria bacterium | reverse complement strand
GATCGGCGTCAGGCGGTTCAGATCCTCGCCCGTGACGCCGACGGCGGCGACCGCCTCCTTGGCCTTGAAGGGGCTGAACGGCAGCAGCGTCGAAAGGTGTACCTGGGCCACGTGCTCGGGATGGGTCTCGGCCACCTCCTCGATGTCGATGCCGCCCATGTCGCTGAAGACGAGCACGGGAAGCTTCCGGCGCCCGTCCCAGGTGACCGCGGCGAAGTACTCCTGCGCCACCCCGGCGCGCTGCTCGACCAGCACGCCGCGCGGCTTCTGGCCCTTGATCTCGAGCGCCAGGATCGCCTGCGCGGCGGATTCCGCCTGGTCCGCCGTGTCGGCGAACTTGACGCCGCCCGCCTTCATGCGGCCGCCGGTCAGGACCTGCGACTTCAGGACGACGGGGCCGCCGATCTCGGCGGCGACGGCCTTGGCCTCGGCGGCGGTGCGGGCGAGACGTCCCCGGAGCAGCGGGGCGCCGTGGCGGGCGAAGAGCGCTTTGGCCTCGTACTCGTAGAAACGCATCGCGGCGCGGAGCGCGAGTTAACACTCGGCGTCGCGGGTGGTCAAGCGAGACACGCTCTCGTCCGCCATCCATGCTATCCACGTGAGTCCATGGGGTGGGGAGGCGGAGCGCTCGTGCTCGTCGTGATTGCCGGTGCGGCTCCGAGCGTGCGTGCCGCCGAGCTGCCCGGATCGGCGCGCGCCGCCGCGGCGCTCGAGCGCTGCGCCGAGGCCGACCGTGCACACGGCGCGATGCGCGCCGAGCTCTTGAAGAAGGGTCTCGCGCTCGCCGAGGAAGCCGTCGCCGCGGACGACACCGATGCCCGGGCGCACTTCGCCGTGTTCTGCAACCTCGGAAAGCAGGCCAAGGATGCGGGCTCGAGCGTCTTCAATCTCGGCAAGCTTCCGCGGCTGCGTCGCGAGGTGGACCGCACCCTCGAGCTGGTGCCCGACTCCACCGACGCGCTCTTCGGCAAGGGGGCAATGCTGCGCGCGACGCCGCGCCTCATGGGCGGCGACCCGGCCGAAGCCGAGCGCCTCCTGCGCCGGGCGCTGGAGGTCGACCCGGCGTTCTTCTCGGCACGCCTGGAGCTCGCCCGGGCGCTCGCCGACCGCCACGCCGCCGAGGAAGCGAGCATCGAGGCCACCCGGGCCCTCGAGACCGCCCGCCAGCGTGGCGACGCGGGCGACACCAAGGAGGCCGAGGCGTTTCTCGCCGAGCTGGCGCGCTGAGACCGGCCCGGAACAGAATCCCGGGTCGGCTCGCTATCCCAGGCCGCGCTGCACGAGCGCGTCGCGCGGCGCGGGCGGCGTCTGCTTGTAGTCGTAGAAGCCGAGGCCGCTCTTGCGGCCGAGGTACCCGGCCAGCACCATCCGACGGAGCAGCGGCGGCGGAGCGAAGCGCGGCTCGCGGTACTCCTCGTGGAGGAGCGACGCCATGTGGAAGACGATGTCGAGCCCGATGAAATCGGCGAGCGCGAGCGGGCCCATCGGGTGGTTGGCGCCGTTCTGCATGGCGGCGTCGATGTCGGCGATCGAGCCGAGCGCGCGCTCGAGGCAGACGATCGCGTCGACCATGTACGGGACGAGGAGCCGGTTCACGATGTAGCCCGTCGAGTCGGCGACCACCACCGGCACCTTGCCGAGCCGGGTGGCGAAGGCAACGCAGGTCGCGACCGTCTCGCGCGACGTGCGGAGGCTCGGCGCCACCTCGACCAGCTTCATGGCGTGGACGGGGTTGAAGAAATGCAGCCCGACGCAGCGCTCGGGCCGCTTGGTGGCCGAAGCGAGGTCGCCGACGGTCAGCGTCGAGGTGTTGGTGGCGAAGATCGCCTGGTCCTGCACGACGTCGTCGAGACGCACGAAGAAGTCCCGCTTGACCGGGAGCTCCTCCACGACCGACTCGATCAGCAGGTCGACGTTCGCGAGGTCGTGGAGATGGGTCGTCCAGCCGAGCCGCTCGAGGAGCGCGCCATGGTCGGCCGCGCTCAGCTTGCCGCGCTCGACGTCCTTCTGGAGCTGCTTCTCCACGCGCCCGCGCTGCGCGTCGAGGCCGCCTGGCGTCGCCTTGGCGAGGATGGTCTCGAAGCCGGCGCGGGCCGTCGCCTGCGCGATGCCGAGCCCCATCTGTCCGGCACCGAGGACGCCGACTTTGCGGATCTCCATCGGGCCGAGCAGCTACGACATTTCGAGCGGCGGCGTCAACGACGCGGCCTTGCGACAGCCCCGGGGCCCGACGTAAGGTACTGGCGTGCTGCCTGGCGAAGGCGCCGCGCCGTCCGGTCCCTGGCCGGAAGCTCTGTCGCCCGCGGAACGGCGGGAGCTGCTGGCGATCCGCGGCCACCGCGCCTGGCTCTCGATCGCCACCAACTGGGGACTCGTCGGCGCGGCGTTCGCGCTGGTCGCCTGGGTGCCGAATCCGCTGACCGTCGTCGTGGCCCTCTTCGTCATCGGCGGCCGCCAGCTCGGCTTCGCCGTGCTCATGCACGAGGCGGCGCACCGGACGCTCTTTCGGAACCGCCGGTGGAACGACGTCGTCGGCAACTGGCTCTGCGCCTATCCGGTCTGGAGCGATCTCTACCCGTACCGGGCGTATCACCTGCAGCATCATGTGAAGACCGGCACGGCGGAGGACCCCGACCTCGGCCTCGCGGCTCCCTTCCCGATCACGCGCGCGAGCCTCCGGCGGAAGATCTGGCGCGACCTGAGCGGGCGGACGGGCTGGAAGCGGGCCCGCGCCACCTTCCGTCGCGACCTCGGGCGGTCGCAGGGCAAGGTGCGGCGGCTCGACTTCATGGAACGCCGTGCTGCTCGCGGTGCTCGTCGCCTGCGGGCATCCCGCCCTCTACCTGCTCTGGGTGGCCGCGTGGCTCACGACCTACAGCCTGGTCATGCGCATCCGGTCGATCGCCGAGCACGGCATGGTGCCCGATCAAGGCGACGACTTCCTGAACACGCGGACGACGCGCGTCCGCTGGTGGGAGCGGCTCTTCATCGCGCCGAACCTGGTCAACTATCATCTCGAGCACCACCTGATGATCGCCGTCCCGCACTACAACCTGCCGCGCATGCACCGGCTACTTCGCGAACGCGGGGTCCTCGCCGGCGCCTGCGTGACGGACGGCTACTGGCGGGTGCTCGACCTGGCCTCGTCGTCCGCCGCCTGACCGGCCCGCCGGACGGGACCCCGTCGACGGCGCTCCCGCCGGCGTGCTAGACGCCCGCCCATGGCAGACACCATCTCGCGCGCCGTCCTGATCACCGGCTGTTCGACGGGAATCGGGCGGGCTACCGCGGTCCGTCTCGCGGATCAGGGCTGGCCGGTGTACGCCACCGCCCGCCGCCTCGACACGATCCGCGACCTCGCGGGCCAGCGTTGCAAGATCCTGGCGCTCGACGTGTGCGACGAGGCGTCGATCCGTGCCGCGGTCGAGACCGTCGAGCGGGCGGAGGGCGCGGTCGGCGTGCTCGTCAACAACGCCGGCTACGGCCAGGAGGGGCCCTTCGAGCTGGTGCCGATGGAGGAGGTCCGCCGCCAGTTCGAGACGAACGTCTTCGGCCTGACGCGCCTCTCCCAGCTGGTCCTGCCCGGCATGCGCCGCCAGCGCTGGGGGAAGATCGTGAACCTGAGCTCGATGGGAGGACGGCTGACGCTCCCCGGCGGTGCCTTCTACCATGCGACCAAGTACGCGGTGGAAGCGCTCAGCGACGCGCTCCGCTTCGAGGTCCGTCCGTTCGGCGTCGACGTCATCGTGGTCGAGCCCGGACCGATTCGCACGCGCTTCGGCGACACGGCGATCGCGTCGATCGGGAGCGCCGCGCGTGACGGCTCGCCGTACGCCGCCTTCAACGCGCTCCTGGCGCGCCGCATCCGCGAGGCCTACGAGGGCCCGATGGGCATGTTCGCGGCCGAGCCCGATCGGGTGGCGCGCGTCATCGATAAGGCCATCAGCGCCCGGCGACCGAGGTCGCGCTATCCCGTGACGGCGGCGGCGCGCGTGCTCATGGCGCTGCGCCGCTGGCTCCCCGACCGCGGCTTCGACGCCTTCCTGCGCACGCAGTTCCGGACGTCCTAGCGCTGGCCTTCGGCGCGTCGGCGGTGCTAGATCCTCGCATGGCCGACGAGACCCCGACGATCCTCGGCGCAGCGCGCGCCGCGCTCGACGCCGCGCTGGAGGCCGGCCGCCGATCGCTCGACGGCGGGCGCGCGATCGACGAGCACCAGGTGCACGCCGAGCGCCTCGCCTATGCGGCAACGGAGGTCGCCGCGGCGGAGGCGCTGGCCGCGTATGCGCACGACCGACAGGCAGCCGGCGCCGGCGACGCGACGACCGACGCGATGGCGGCAGCCTTCGCGGCCGAGGTCGCCGATCGTCTCGCGGGGCGCATGGCGGCGCACCGGGAGGACTTCGGCGTCGGCACGACGGCGCTC
>VBLD01000319.1:0-3327 GCA_005879205.1 Deltaproteobacteria bacterium | reverse complement strand
GATGGGCCGGGAGATGATCCGCGGCCGCGGCGCCAACAACGCCTGGCTCGGGCCCGACGTGGCGGTCATGGCGCGGGACTCGGCCCGGCAGTTCGCGCGGAAGGAGGTCGCCCCCCTCGCCGAGCGCATCCACCGCCACGACGAGCTGGTGCCCGAGGCGATCATCCGTCAGATGGCGGAGCTCGGTTACTTCGGCATGTCCGTGCCCGAGGAATACGGCGGGCAGGGCATGGGGAACCTCGTGATGATTGTCATCACGGAAGAGCTCTCGGTCGCCTCGCTCGCCTCGGCGGGGAGCCTCATCACGCGTCCGGAGATCCTCACCAAGGCGCTGCTCAAGGGCGGCACCGAGGCGCAGAAGCGGAAGTGGCTGCCGCCGATCGCGTCGGGCGAGCTGATGGTCGGCATCTCGGTGACGGAGCCGGACACCGGCTCCGACGTCGCCTCGATCCGCTGCCGTGCCGAGCGCGGCGACGGCGGCTGGTATCTCAACGGGGCGAAGGCGTGGTGCACGTTCGCCGGCCGCGCGAACGTGCTGGCGCTCCTCGCGCGCACCAATCCCGACCCGAAGGCCGGGGCACGCGGACTCTCGCTCTTCATCGTCCCGAAGGACGCCTTCCCGGGTCACGAGTTCGAGATGCGCCAGTCCGGTGGCGGCGTGCTCCACGGCAAGGCCGACGCCACGCCCGGCTATCGCGGCATGCACTCCTTCACGCTCGGCCTCGAGCGCTACCTCGTCCCGGCGGAGAACCTGATCGGCGAGCAGGCCGGCGAGGGCAAGGGCTTCTACCTCCAGATGCAGGGCTTCGCCGCCGGACGGCTCCAGACCGGCGGCCGCGCGACGGGCGTGGCCCAGGCGGCCCTCGAGGCGACGGCCACGTACGCCGCCGAGCGCAAACAGTTCGGCGGCGCCATCGGCGACTTCCAGCTGACCCAGCACAAGCTCGGGCGCATGGCGACGCACGTCGCCGCGGCGCGCCAGCTGACCTACGCGGCGGCGCGCGCCATGGACGCCGACGAGACCGCGGCGCTCGAGGCGGCGATGGCCAAGCTCTTTGCCTCCGACGTCGCGGTGTGGGTGACGCAGGAGGGGCAGCTCGTCCACGGGGGCTGGGGGTATGCCGAGGAGTTCGCGATCTCGCGCTACGTGGTCGACGCCCTCGTGCTGCCCATCTTCGAGGGCGTGAAGCCGATCCTCGAGCTCAAGGTGATCGCTCGCGCGCTGCTCGGCGAACGGGCGGGCTGATGGTTGCCCCTGCTGCCATCGTGGCATACGATGTATGCCATGCCGTCACACAGCCGCATCGCCCGCGTGCGCGAAGGCCGCGGTCCGGGGCGACAGGCACCGCTCGCCGGCCTGCTCGCGGCGCTCGATCTGCCCGTTCGGACCGTCGCCGAGGCGCTCGGCATCTCCGAGCGGACGCTCCACCGATTGAAGCATGCCCCGGTCGTGCCAGTCGCGATAGCCGACAAGGTGGCGCGTACGCACGACGTTTTTGCCCGAGCCACCGAGGTCCTCGGGGCGCGTGCGGCGGCCCAGCGGTGGCTCGTCAGACCGAATCCAGCCCTCGGCGGCCGGACGCCACTCGCTCTCCTCGACACATCGCTCGGGTGGGAGGAGGTGAAGCAGGTGCTCGGACGCATCGAGCATGGCGTGCCCGGGTGAGGTTGACGCTCTGGCGGAGTGTCGCCCGGTCGCATGCCGACGATGCGTTCACCGGCGAGGGCGCGGCGCGCTTTCCCGGGCGCTACAACGGGACCGGCACGCGTGCCGTCTATCTCGGCGATTGCCCGGGAGGCTGCGGACTCGAGTTGCTGGCGAGCTATGCCGCGCCCGAGGCGCTCATGACGCACCTGCTCATCGAAGTCGAGGTGGCGGCGGCGCTCGTCGACCTCCGCATACCGCGGAACCTCCAGCGCTACGGCGTCACCGCCGCCGACCTGATCCGTCCGGACGACTACGAGGTCCCGCGACGCGTGGGAACGCGGCTGTGCCGCGAACGACGGCCGGGCGCCATCGTGCCCGCCGCGACCGTGGCCCGCGCCTTCAACGTCGTCGTCTACCCCGACGTCTGGGACCGATTCGTGGTCCGCGGGCGCGTTCCCCTGGCGCTCGACGAGCGGTTGCTCGGGCTCGTCGGCGCGGAGCGGGCGTGACTCACGGGAGCCGGCCGCTGACCACCCAGTGGCGGTCGCTGACCACGCGGCAGGTGAGCTGCGGCAGCTGGCGAGCGAGCTGGCGCGCGACCTCGGCGGGGGTGAACGCCGCGCGCAGCGAGTTGTAGAAGTCGCGCTTGAGCAGCGGGGACTCGCCGCCGGCGTAGGTCTCCACGAGGTCACGGGCATGCGACGGGGAGGCCGGACGGCACAGGTCCATCACCAGCACGCCGGCGCGCGGCCGGCCGAGCCGCTGCACTTCGTGCCAGAACACGCCGGGCTCGGCGAGGTGGTGGAGCAGGCTGTTCGCAATGACGGCGTCGAACGTGCTGGAGGCGAAGGGCAGGGCAGGGAGGCGCGCGCGGACGAGCCGGATGGACGCCCCGAGGCCGGCGCGCTGCACGGCCTCGCGGGCGAGGCGCACCATCGCGGCCGACGCGTCGACGGCGGTGACGCCGAGGGCCGGCAGCAGCCGGGCGAGGCGGACCGGGACGTCGGCGGGACCGCAGCCGAGATCGACCACCCGGCTGCGGGTGAGGTCCGGGAACGTCGTCCGGAAGCGGTCGACGAAGCCTCGATTCACCTCGACGAAGTCGGCCTGGGCGTAGGCGAGCGCGTGCTGCTCGTCGTCCATCAGCTCCGGCTCGAGGATACGTTCCATCCGCTCAACGTCGGGTCAGACCATCCTTAGAAGGAACCGGGGCGCTTCTCAACGAGCGCGGAATCGGCGATCGGTCGCCGCTTCTGGCATCGGCGCCCTTCGGCGCATACGATCCGCGAAGAGGAGACGGCGATGGGCAAGGTCCACGGCGCGATCGACGACGGGCTGGCCGATTTCATGCGCGCGCAGCGCGTGTTCTTCGTGACGACGGCACCACTCGCGCGGAACGGCCTCCTCAACCTGTCGCCGAAGGGACTCGACACCTTCGCGATCCTCGAGCCGCACACCGTCGCGTATCTCGACCTCACGGGCAGCGGTGTGGAGACGATTGCGCACCTGCGCGAGAACGGCCGCATCACGATCATGTTCTGCGCCTTCGAGGGGGCGCCCAAGATCCTTCGCCTGTACGGCCGCGGCATGGTGATCGCGCCGGCCAACCCCGACTTCGCGTCGCTCCGCGGGTGCTTCGGTGATTTCGACGGCGTCCGCTCGGTGATCCGCGTGGCGCT
>VBLD01000031.1:1614-13810 GCA_005879205.1 Deltaproteobacteria bacterium | reverse complement strand
ACTTGATCCTGCGGTAGTCGAACTTGCCCGCCTCGAGGCCGTTCAGCTTGACGATCTCGAAGTAGGGAGAGAGGTCGAAGTCGCGCGGGGTGATCAGGGTGGCGCGCTCGCGATGGAAGACGCTCGGATACGGGTCGCTCGTGCGTCGGAGGTAGTCGCGCAGGCGCCGCCGCGGGCGCGGCACGGTCGCCGGCGTGGTCGCGGGAAGGATGGGGAAGCCGACGTTCTGGAACGCTCGAGCAATCAGACTCGAGCACATCACCTCGGTCGGCAACCCGCTGCCGAAATCGAGCGCGCGGCGGCGGAAGCGGCGCGGGATAAGGCTCACCGGAAAGAAGTAGCGCGCGAGGTCGAGCAGGTTCTTCAGGTCATAGCTCGAGCCGAGCTGCGCGAGCACCTCGTTGAGCACGCGCTGCAGGTCGTCGCGCTGCAGGCCGTGCGGGCGGCAGACGCGGAGGTTGAAACCGGCGTACTTCGAGAGCGGCGAGGCGACGACCCCTTCGTGCAGGGCCTCGACGATCAGGTGCTGGGCGTCCTGGCCGTTCGCGCGCACGAGCTCCTCGCGCCGCGCCGGGAAGCGCCGCAGGAGCTCGTCCCCCACGTAGAGGGCGACGTGCGACCACGAGCTCTGGGTCAGGTACTTGATGACCTCGCTCACGCGCTGGTCGCCGTCGACCAGCACGACGTCTCCCTTGCGCACCGTCAGGCGGAGCGTCTCGAGGTCGGTCGGCAGGATCCGGTTGTAGTTTCCCCGCGGCTTGGTGAGGATGCGAGCGGCGACGTTGAAGACCTTCTTGCGCAGCCAGCGGGCCATCGATGCGTATTCTAGCGGGTGCCTATGCCAGTCAGAAGCAAAATGCCTGCCGCCTCCCGCCGCGCGCCCGCTCCTTTCGCCGCCGGCTGCTGGCCTGGTACGCCCGCCACGGGCGGCGGCTGCCCTGGCGCGGCCTGAACGACCCATACGCCGTCCTGGTCTCCGAGGTCATGTTGCAGCAGACGCAGGTTCGGCGCGTAACGGGGTTCTTCCCGCGCTTTCTGGCGCGGTATCCCACCCTCGAGGACCTGGCGGCGGCGCCGCCTGACGCGGTGCGCGAGGCGTGGGACGGCCTCGGCTACTATGCCAGGGCCCGAAATCTTCACGCCGCCGCCCGCGAGGTCGTCGACCGGCTTGGGGGCGCCCTCCCGGCGCGGCCGGCGGACCTCCGGCGCCTGCCCGGCATCGGGCGCTACACGGCCGGCGCAGTGGCCAGCATCGCCTTCGGGGCGAACGTGCCCGCGCTCGACACCAACGCGACCCGGGTGCTCGGGCGGGTGCTGGGTATCCGTCGCGGGGGTGGAGCGGCCAGGCGCCAGGCGCGGCTGTGGCGGCTCGCAGAAGCGCTCGTGCCCCGGGGCCGTGCGGGCGACTGGAACCAGGCGCTCATGGACCTCGGCGCGACGATTTGCGTGGCTCGTGCGCCGCGCTGCCCCGTGTGCCCGGTACGGCAGAGCTGTGCCTTGGGATTCGGTCGGTCCTAGATCTTGCCCGTGCGGCAGAGGTACTCGGCGGCCAGCACCGCGCCCTTGGCGGCTCCCATGCGCGTGTTGTGGGAGAGCGCCACGTACTTGAGGCCGCGCTCGAGCGCCGGCTCGGCGCGCAAGCGGCCGACGCTCGTTGCCATGCCGCCCTCGGCGTCCCGGTCGAGGCGCGGCTGGGGGCGGAAGGGGTCGTCGTGCACGATGATCGCGCGGGCCGGGGCGCTCGGCAGGTCGAGGCCCGCGTAGTCGGGGCGAAAGCCGCGCAGGGCGTCGGCGGCCGCGGACGGGTCACAGGGCCGGCTGGTCACGACGGTGACCGAGACGGTATGCCCCTCGAGCACCGCGGTGCGGGTACAGGTGGCGCCGACCGGCACCGGAAGGGGAGCAATTCCTCCCTCGCCGAGCCGGCCGAGAATCTTCGCCGTCTCGGCTGCGACCTTCTCCTCTTCCTTCGGGATGTAGGGGATCAGGTTGTCGACGATGTCGAGCGCGATGACCCCCGGTGAGCGGCCGGCGCCAGAGAGACCTTGCATCGACGTCATGAGCACCCGCTCGAGACCGAACCCGTCGAGCAGCGGCTTCAGCGAGATGGCAAGGCCGACGGTGGTACAGTTCGGCAACGGCAGCACGAAGCCCTTCCACCCGCGACGCCGCTGCTGCTGCTCGAGGAGCGGGAGGTGCGCCGCCAGGTTGACGCCCGGGAGCGCGATCGGCACGTCGGGCTCGTAGCGGAAGGCCGCCGCCGTGCTCACCACCGGGACGGCACGGGCGTAGAGCGGCTCGAGCTCGCGCGCCGCGTCGCTCTCGACGGCGGCGAAGACGAGGTCCACGCGCCCCGGATCGAGCCGCGCGGCGTCCTCGAGCGGGAGGCCGAGCAGGTCGGCCGCCGGCTCCTCGCTACACCACCACCGCCGGGCGCCACTCGCGTCGCGGATGGCCTCGCCGTAGGGACGGCCGGCCGAGCGCGCCGAGGCGGCGAGCGCCGTCACTTCGAACCATGGATGGCCGGCGAGCGCCACCAGGAACTGCTGTCCCGCAATGCCGGTGGCCCCCACGACCGCGACGGTTCGCTTCCGCATCGGTCCGAGCCGAGTATCCGCAGCGTCGCTGCGGAGGTCAACCGCGAGCGACCCGGCGCACCGCGACGGCCGTGGAAGCCGGCTACTGCTCGGCGCGCGGCTGCAGCCCGTACTTGCGTAGTCGCCGCGACAGCGACCAGCGGCTGATGCCCAGGATGCGGGAGGCCCGGCGCTGATTGCCCCGCGCCTCCTGCAGCACGCGCTCGATGTGGCGGATCTCCACCTCGCGCAGCGAGGGCAGCGGTCCCCCTCGTTGCTCGCCGCGTACCCGCTCCGGGAGGTCCTCGACGCCGATGCGCTCGCCGCGTGCGCGGAGCGCGGCTTCCTCCACCACCTCGCGCAGCTCGTGGAGGTTTCCCGGCCAGCTGTAGCTCCGCAGCGCCGCCTCGGCCTCCGGCGTGAGATCGCGCGGGGCGCGGGGCAGGTGGGCGCGGCAGCGCTCGAGGAAGTGGCGAGCGAGTCCGCGGATGTCGTCCGCACGGTCGCGCAGCGGCGGCAGCTCGAGCTTTTCTGCGGACAGTCGCTGGTAGAGTTCGTCGCGGAACAACGCGGCGGAGACGCGCGCGCGCAAATCGGCGCACGTACTGGCGATCACCCGGGCACGCGCCGGAACGGACGTGCTGGAGTTCAGCCGCTTCAGCTCGTGCCGTTCCAGTAGCTGCAGCAGCGCCTGCTGGAGGCGGGCGGGAAGCTCCCCCACCTCGGCGAGCAGCACGGTCCCGGAGCCCGCCTGCTCGAAGATACCCATCTTATGGGGCGGGTTGCCGCCGTCGACGCCGAGCAGCTCGGCTTCGATGAGCGTATCCGAGAAGTCCCCGCAGTTGATCACCACGAAGGGATGGGACGCCCGTTCGGACAGGTTGTGGATCGCGCGTGCCGCGAGCTCGCGACCGCTCCCGGGCTCTCCGACGAGCAAGACGGGAGCCTCGCTCGCCGCCAGGCGCCGGAGTTGGGGAAAGAGGCGCCCGAGGATGGGATCCTGACTGGTCGTGTTCTCGAGCCAGGTTCCGACATCGCGACGCTCCGCGTTCTCCGAATGCATCTCGTTCTGCATGGCTTGCGCTCCTAGCGCGGCCTGTCAGGCGCGGTTGTGGACCTCGGGACCGGAACCACCGTCGCGAGGGACCGGAGCAGCGGCCCGAGGAGTCCGAGCAACGACATGACGAACTCGATGGCCTGGCGGGAGTATACCATCTCCAACGGGGCCGACACCTCCGCCCTCCTCGTCCAGCATCCTTTGCAGTCGTTGGAGCAGCAACGCTCGTGCCACTACGACACGCCGCGATGATCACGTCCCCCCTGTCGGCGCGCCGACGCCCCGGGGGCCGCGGCGGTTGGAACGAGCACGCACCCCCGAGGGGCGATTCGGCTCTCCTAGCGCCCCGCCCGTCGTCCCAGCCACGCCAGCGCGGGCTGAAACACGTCCTGCGCCGCGCGTCGTGCGACCAAGACGTCGAGGTGTCCGTACCCGGCGAGCTCCCGTACCTCCGCCTCGGGTCCGCCGTAGGCGAGCGCGGCTGCCCGTACGCGATCGACCCAGGCCGGTCCCATGTTGGTGCTCGCGAAGGCGAGGACGGGAAGCGGCGTCTTCGGCGGCCGTGGTGACGGCCCGCCGACGGCCGCGCGCGGCCACCAGCGGTCGTAGCTGCGCAGCAGGACGGCGAGCACGGAGATTTCCGAGACCCGGGCGCCGGCGGCGAGCCCGCCCTCACGCCCGAAGAGGGGGGCCGTCGACAGGATGCTGGCGAGTGCCGCCCCGGCGGTGGGAAACCCGGGCAACGGCGAAGGCGCGTTCGCGTCGGCGATCACCTGGTCGAGCAGCCGGCGGCGCTCCGCGAACGGCAATCGGCTCCCGCCGACGTCGATGGCAGGGCCGCCGCCCGCGACGACGGGTCCGGTGTTGGGCGCGCCATCGAGGATCAGCAGCCCCGCGAGCGCGGCATCACGACGCGAGGCCAGCCGGTAGGCGAACACGGCGCCCTGGCTGAACCCGGCGACGAAGAGCGGCCCGGGATCTGCGCCGCGCACGAACGCCGTCGCCCAGGCGACGTCGTCGACGAAGCGATCGACCGTCCATCCGTCGAGTGCGCGCAGGTCGGCGGGTGAAGCATCGGGCGGGACGGCGTGCGTCCGGTAGTCGAGTCCCCACGCCCGCACCCTTTCCTCGGCCAGGTAGAGCCGGAGGTCGTGCCGCGGCTCGACGAGCGGCAGCTCGGCGTTCATGTGCATGCCGGGCAGGTAGAGGACGACGGGGCCCGTGGCGCCGTCGCACCGGGCGACGCGCCGGAGCCCGATGCGGTCGAACTGCCCGCGCGGCGGCCGGCTGCACGTCCACACGTCCTCGCAGAGCGGTTCGCCGTGGAGCTGGCGGATGGCCTGCACGTGCGTGCAGCTGCCCTCGGGCCGTTCGGGCCGCGGCGCGCGGCAGGCGAGCGCGGCGACGACGAGCAGCGCGAGCGCCAGCCGTCCCGCCGTCATTCGGCGCGCAGGAACTCGATGAACTTCTCGGCAGCGGGCGAGAAGTGCTTGCCCTGACGGTGGATGATGCCGAGCGGCCGCAGGAAGACCTCGTCGGAGAGCTGGACGGTGCTGAGCGTCTTGCTGCGCACCTCGGAGCGGACGGCGGGCTCGGGCAGGATCGCGATGCCGGTCCCGATCTCGATCACGCGCTTGATGGTCTCGATGTTGTCGAGCTCCATGACGTAGCGCACGTCGACTCCATAGCGGCGGAGCAAGCGGTCGGTCTCCTTGCGCGTCGGGATGTCTCGCTCGTAGCCGACGAGGGGCTCGCCGTTGAGCTTCGTGATCGAGATATTCTTGTGCCGCGAGAGCGGGTGGCCCGGCGGGCAGACGAGCACGAGCCGATCCTCGCGGAACGGGATCACGGTGATCTGCGGCCGCCGGATCGGATATGCGACGACGCCGAGGTCGATGTTCCCGCGTACGGCGTCCTCGTAGATCTTGTTCGACCGGCTGTATTCCAGGTGCAGGTGGACCTGAGGGAACGCGCGCAGATACCGCTTGAGCTGTCCCGACAGCTCGTAGAGGCCGATCGAATGCACGGTCGCGACGCGCACCGGGCCGGCCACCACCTGGGCCATCGCCTGCAGACGTGCCTCGAGGTCCTGATAGCGCTGGACGATATCCTTGCTCACCTGGTAGAGGATCTCGCCGGCCGGCGTCAGCTGCACGTTGCCGCGCGTTCGCTCGAGCAACTGGCGGCCATAGCGCTCCTCGAGCATGCGGATCTGCTGGCTCACCGCCGACTGGGTGACGAAGTTCTGAGAAGCCGCGGCCGAGAAGCTTCGCGTTTCGACGATGTCGCAGAAGATTTTGAGGGTCTCGAGATGCACTTGCTAATGCTGGCAGTCGTCGAAGTTCAGATCGACTCATACGGACGCTGGCGTTCGGTTGCAAGCCAGCAACCACGTGAGAGACCTTGCAGAGGTGCACGACGGGAGAGGCTGGCATGACGCAGGGTCAGGTCGACTACTACGGGATCGACGAGCTCTTCACCGACGAGGAGCGCATGACGCAGTCGAGCGTCCGGAGTTTCGTCGAACGCGAGGCGCTTCCGGTCATCGAAGGCTGCCACGCGCGCGAGGAGTTCCCGACCACGCTCATCCGGCGCTTGGCCGCCCTCGGTGTGTTCGGCGCGAACCTGCAGGGGTATGGCTGCGCCGGGCTGTCGAACGTCGCATACGGCCTGATGATGCAGGAACTCGAGGCGGGCGACTCGGGCCTGCGCTCCATGGCATCGGTGCAGGGATCGCTCGCGATGTATGCGATCTGGCGATGGGGCAGCGAGGTGCAGAAGCGGCGCTGGCTACCCGAGATGGCCGCCGGCCGGGTGATCGGCTGCTTCGGGCTCACCGAACCGGATCACGGCTCCGACCCCGGCAGCATGGAGACCCGCGCGCGCCGCGACGGATCCGGCTGGATCCTGTCGGGGACCAAGCGCTGGATCACGAACGGCTCGATCGCCGACGTGTCGGTCGTCTGGGCGAAGGATGGCGACACGATCCGCGGCTTCCTCGTGGAGCGGGGCACGCCCGGCTTCTCCGCGCACGACATCAAGGGGAAGTTCTCGCTGCGTGCGTCGGTCACCTCGGAGCTCGTCCTCGAGGACGTCCGGGTGCCGGCGGGGAGTCTCCTTCCGGACGCCGAGGGACTCGGCGGCCCGTTCTCGTGCCTCAACCAGGCGCGGTACGGCATCGCGTGGGGCGCGCTCGGCGCCGCACGCACTTGCTATCTGACCGCACTCCGCTACGCCCAGGAGCGCCGCCAGTTCGACCGGCCGATCGCCGGCTATCAGCTCGTCCAGCAGAAGCTCGTCCACATGCTGACCGAGGTCACCAAAGGGCAGCTCCTGGCCTGGCGGCTCGGCCGGATGAAGGACGCCGGCACGATGCGCGCCGAGCAGGTGTCGCTCGCCAAGCGGAGCAACGTGGCGGCGGCGCTCGAGATCGCGCGGCTCGCGCGCGACGTGCTCGGTGCCAACGGCATCGTGAACGAGTACCCCGTGATCCGACACATGCTGAACCTCGAGACCGTCAGCACCTACGAGGGGACGCACGACATGCACACCCTGATCGTCGGGCGCGACATCACCGGGCTGGACGCGATCCGGTAGCCGGGCACGGGGCCACGCGATGAAGCGCGGCGGCGCGGTGCACCGAGCGGTGGCGGCGGTCCTGCGCCGGGTCGGCTGGCTCGCGATCGCGATCGCCGGGGCATACGCGATCGGCGTCCTGGCCGTGTTTCGGGGCGAGACGGTCGACGCCGTCTGGTTCATCGTCGCGGCCGCCGCCGTCTATGCCCTCGCCTACCGCTTCTATGGTGCCTTCCTCGCCGCCCGTCTCTTCGCCCTCGACCGTCTCCGGACCACGCCGGCCGAGCGCATCAACGACGGGCGAGACTTCGTCCCGACCAACCGCTGGGTCGTCTTCGGCCACCATTTCGCAGCCATCGCCGGTCCCGGGCCCCTGATCGGACCGACACTCGCTGCGCAGTTCGGCTATCTCCCGGGTACGCTCTGGATTCTCGCCGGCGTGGTGCTGGGCGGCGCCGTCCAGGACTTCTGCATCCTCTGCGGGAGCCTGCGGCGCGACGGCCGCTCGCTCGGCCAGATGGCCAAGGACGAGATTGGCCCGGTGGGCGGCTTCGCGGCGCTCCTCGGCGTCTTCTTCATCATGGTGATCCTGATCGCGGTGCTCGCGCTCGTGGTGGTGAACGCGCTCCGCCAGAGCCCCTGGGGGACGTTCACGGTCGGCGCGACGATCCCGATCGCCATGGTGATGGGCTGGTACATGCGCGTCGTCCGGCCGCACCACGTCGCCGGCGCCACCGCGCTCGGCCTCGTGCTGCTGGCGCTCGCGCTGCTCGGTGGACGATGGGTGGACCAGCACCCGGTCCTCGCCCCCCTCTTCACCCTCTCCGGTCCGGCGCTCGCCTGGGCGATCATCCTCTATGGCTTCGCCGCCTCCACCGTGCCCGTATGGCTTCTCCTCGCGCCGCGGGACTATCTCTCGACGTTCGTCAAGCTCGGCACGGTGGCGGCGTTGGCGGCCGGGATCGTCGTGATGCGGCCGGAGATCCACCTGCCCGCGCTCACCCGCTTCGTCGACGGCACCGGACCGATCTTCGCCGGCAAGGTGTTTCCCTTCTGCTTCATCACGATCGCCTGCGGCGCCATCTCGGGTTTCCATTCGCTCATCGCCTCGGGCACCACGCCCAAGCTGCTCCGCGAAGAGACCGATGCGCCGATGATCGGCTACGGCTGCATGCTCCTCGAGTCGTTCGTCGCCATCATGGCGATGATCGCCGCGGCGGCGCTCCAGCCGGGCGTCTACTTCGCGATCAACAGCCCCGTCGGCGTGGTGGGGGCCGATCCCGCGGTCGCCACCGCGACCATCTCGAGCTGGGGCTTCCCGGTGAGCCCCGGCGAGATGCAGACGCTGGCGAACGACACCGGCGAGCGGACGCTGTTCGCGCGCACCGGCGGCGCCCCGAGCCTCGCCGTCGGCATGGCGAGCATCTTCGCCCGCACGCTCGGCGGCACGGCGCTTGCGCTCTGGTATCACTTTGCGATCATGTTCGAGGCGCTCTTCATCCTCACCACGCTCGACGCCGGGACGCGCGTCGGGCGGTTCATGCTCCAGGATCTCCTCGGGCAGCTGTGGGCGCCGCTCGGGCGGACCAGCTGGTACCCGAGCGTCGTCCTGACCAGCACGCTCGTCGTCGCCAGCTGGGGCTACTTTCTCTACCAGGGAGTCGTTGATCCGCTCGGCGGCATCAACATCCTCTGGCCGCTCTTCGGCATTTCCAACCAGCTGCTCGCCGCGATCGCGCTGGCGGTCGCGACGACGATCATCATCCGCGGAGGGCGGGTGCGCTATGCGTGGACGACGGTCCTGCCGCTCGCCTGGCTGCTGGCGGTCACCATGACGGCGGGCTACCAGAAGATATTCTCGCCCGACCCCGCCATCGGCTTCCTCGCACAGGCGCAGAAGCTCGCGGCCGGGCGCGCGGCGGGGAGCGTGCCCGCCGCAAAGCTCGGGGAGGTATCCGTGCAGATCTTCAATCTCCGTCTGGACGCCGTCGTGTGCGGGCTCTTCATGAGCCTGGTCGGGTTGATCGTCTGGGAGGCGAGCCGGGTGTGGCTGCGCGTGCTGCGCGGCCCGGCGCCCGCGGCGGTGCTGCCCGCCGCGGCGAAGGGCTGAGCCGCATGGCCCTCACGGCAGTCACCCTCAAGGAGATCGAGCGCATCTTCGAGATCCTCGACCGGCTCGGCATCTCGCGCGAGGCGGTCGTGATTCCCCTCAAGCCCGTCCACCCCGGCGGCGTGCGCGTGCTCGCGAACGGCAAGCTCGAGATCCGCGTCGAGTCCGAGACTCCGCTGGACGAGTGGCTCTCCGCGCTGGAGACGATGATCCGGGCGGTGATCGACGGCGGTTGAGCGGTCTCGGGTCGGCTTCCTAGTCTTCGATCAGGACCAGGGTTCCCACCGGGACGAGGCGGGCCAGCCGGTCGACGTCGGGGTTCGCTAGCGAGACGCAGCCCCAGGTCCAGTCGACGCCGCGGCGGTTGAGGCCGGGCTTGTCCGTGCCGTGGATGCCGACTGCGCCTCCGACCCCCGCATAGGCGTCGCCGCGGCGCGGGATGGAGCCGGCCTCCATGGCGAGCCAGTAGCGGTGGAGGTCCTGGAGGTTCGGGTAGTCGAGCAGGAGAAAGTGGCCCCAGCGGGGATGGGAACGCTTGTCGACGATCATGTACAGGCCCGTCGGCGTGCGCAGGTCACCCTCGTAGAGCTTGCTGCCCGATCCGCCGAGGCCGAATACCGCCGGGAAGCTTTCGATGCGGTCCCCGAAGCGGTAGACGTCGAGCGTGCGACACGTCTTGCGCACGACGACGAGGTACTGCTCGTCGGTGGCCCAGGAGAGGTGGTCGGCGTCGTCGGGCGGGACCGACACGACCCGCGCGGGCGGTGCCAGGTGGGTCGGACGGAAGTGATCGAACGGGTTGCTGAGCTGCCAGCCGCATCCCCCGGCGGCCAGCGCCGCCACCAGCGCCACCTTGATCTGTCGATTCACGGTTCCATTGTGCGAAATACCACAGCGAGTCGCAAGGAACCTGGGCACGTTCGGCTGAAAAGGGCCGACGGCTGTGATAGGCGCGCGTCTGTGCCCACCCCTCGGCCGCTCGGCGCCATCGTGCTGGCCGCGGGCCTCGGGACGCGCATGCGCTCGGACCGGGCGAAGGTCCTGCACCAGCTCGGCGGGCGGCCGCTCGTTCGCTATCCCCTCGACGCGCTCGCGCCGCTCGCTCCCGCGCGCGTCGCCCTCGTCGTGGGGCACCAGGCAGACACGGTGCGCGCCGCGGCGGCGGACGCCGAACTTGCGGATATCCGTATGGTTCTCCAGGCAGAGCAACGCGGCACGGGTCACGCCGTCGCGTGCGCCGCCACGGCATTCGCCGATTTCACGGGCGACGTTCTCATCCTCTACGGCGACGTGCCACGCATTCGCCCGGACACGCTGCGCGCTCTCGTCGATGCGCATCGCGCCGACGACGCCGACCTCACGCTCGCCACGATCTGCTTTGCAGTCCCGACCGGCTATGGCAGGATCATTCGTGGTGCTGACGGCGGAGTCACGCGGATCGTCGAGGAGCGGGACGCGACGGCGGCCGAGCGCACGGTCACGGAGGCCAACCCCGGCCTCTACTGTGTACGCTCCGAGGTGCTCTTTCCGCTTCTCGGCGAGCTACGCCCGGACAACGCGCAGGGCGAGCTCTACCTCACGGACCTCATCGCGCTCGCCGCGCGCGCGGGCCGGCGCGTCCGGGCCCTCCGCATGGATCGAATCGACGAGTTCGCCGGCATCAACACGCGGGGGGAGCTCGCACGCATGGAAGCATCGCTGAAAGCCGAGGTGACCGGGCACTGGATGGAGGAGGGCGTCACGTTCGAGGACCCCGCCACCGCCTACGTCGGCCCCGAGGTCGTCATCGGTCGCGACACGGTGATCGGCCCGAACGTCGTCCTGCGCGGCCGAACGCGCATCGGCGCCGGCTGTCGCCTCGACGGCACGGCCTACCTCGTCGACGCCACCGTCGGTGACCGCGTCCACGTCCGCTTCGCAACGGTGATCGAGGGCGCCGAGATCGGTGCCGACGCCGTGATCGGGCCCTTCGCTCGCCTGCGCCCCGGCACCCGTCTCGCCGAACGCGTCCACCTCGGAAACTTCGTCGAGACCAAGCAGGCCGTGCTCGGGGCCGGTACGAAGGCCAACCACCTCACCTACCTCGGCGACTGCGAGGTGGGTCCTGACACGAACGTCGGGGCGGGGACGATCACCTGCAACTACGATGGCTTCGCCAAGCACCGGACGCGGATCGGCGAGCGCGTCCAGATCGGGAGCGACACCCAGCTCGTCGCGCCGGTGTCGGTCGGCGACGACGCCTACGTGGGCGCGGGGACGACGGTCACGCGCGACGTCGCGGCCGGCGCCCTCGTGGTGAGTCGTGTCCCGCAGCGCACGGTACCGGGCTGGGTGGCGCGCCGGCGGGCGCAGGCGGCGGCCGCGCAGTCGGCACCGCCCGCCAAGCCGGGTCCCGTTACCAAGCCGGTGCGCAAGCGGGCGGCGGTCAAGAGGCGCGCGCGACGAAGGAGCTGAAACGATGTGCGGCATCGTCGGATACGTGGGCCCGCGTGAGGCGAGCCCGATTCTGATCGCAGGACTTCGCAAGCTCGAATATCGCGGCTACGACTCGGCCGGCCTGGCGGCCTTTTCCAACCACCACGTCGAGGTCCGCCGCTGCGTCGGCAAGCTCGACAACCTGGCCGGGATGCTGCGCGAGCAACCGCTCAGGGGCACGCCCGGCATCGGACACACGCGCTGGGCCACCCACGGGCGTCCGTCCGAGCAGAACGCGCACCCGCACCGCGCCGGCAAGGTGGTCCTCATCCACAACGGGATCATCGAGAACTACCTCGAGCTGCGTGCCGCGCTCGAGCGTCGCGGTCGGACCATGGTGTCGGAGACCGACACCGAGGTCATCTCGCACCTGATCGACGAGCAGGTGCAGGCCGGCTTCGG
>VBLD01000031.1:0-1513 GCA_005879205.1 Deltaproteobacteria bacterium | reverse complement strand
AGCGCCACCCCGATCGTCCTCGGTCTCGGCGACGCGGAGAACGTCCTCGCCTACGACATCCCCGCGCTCCTCGAGCACACCCGCCGCGTGCTCTTCCTCGAGGACGGCGAGGTGGCAGAGCTGACGGCCCAGCGCGTCGTGATCACCACCTTCGACGGCGAGCCCGTGGCGCGCACGCCGCGCGTCGTCACGTGGGATCCGGTGACCGCACAGAAGGGCGGGTTCAAGCACTTCCTCCTGAAGGAGATCCACGAGCAACCGCAGGCGATCATCGACACGATGCGCGGTCGCATCCTGCAGGAGGCGGGCGGCGTCCAGCTCGACGGCGACCTCGCGGCCGGGTGGGCCAGGAACATCCGGCGCGCCGTGCTGGTGGCCTGCGGCACGGCCTGGCACGCCTGCCTGGTCGGCAAGTTCCTCATCGAGCGGCTCGCCAAGCTGCCGTGCGAGGTCGACTACGGCAGCGAGTTCCGCTACCGCGACCCGCTGCTCGATCCGCAGACGCTGCTCGTCGTCGTCTCGCAGTCGGGCGAGACGGCCGATACGCTCGCCGCCGTCGAGACGGCGCGTGAGCGCGGCACACCCGTCCTCGCGGTCTGCAACGTCGTCGACTCCTCGATCGCCCGCCGGGCCGACCACGTGCTCTACACGCACGCCGGCCCCGAGATCAGCGTCGCGAGCACGAAGGCGTTCACCACGCAGCTGACGGCGCTCTATCTGATGGCGCTTCAGCTCGGGCGCGAGCGGGGGTTCGTGAGCGCCGAGTACGGCCGGCGGCTGGTCGCCGACCTCGTGGCGCTGCCGACGCTCTTCAAGGAAGTGCTCGGGCGTGAGCGGCTGATCGAGCGCGTCGCCAAGAAGTACGGCAACGCGTCCGACTTCCTCTACCTCGGACGCGGCATCAACTACCCGGTGGCGCTCGAGGGGGCGCTGAAGCTCAAGGAGATCTCCTACATCCACCGCTGATCAACGAGGAGATGCCGGTGGTCGTGATCATCCCGCACGACGCCGTCTTCCAGAAGAGCCTCTCCAATCTGAAGGAGGTCGAGTCGCGCGGCGGCCGGATCATCGTGGTGACCGACGCGCCCTCGCCGGACCTCGAGGACGTGGCGTGGGAGGTGCTGGCCGTGCCGCGCACCAACGAGCTGCTCACGCCGTTCGTCCTCACCGTCCCGCTCCAGCTGCTCGCCTACCACGTCGCCGTCTACCGGGGCACGGACGTGGACCAGCCGCGGAACCTCGCCAAGAGCGTGACGGTCGAGTAACGCCGCGCGCCGAGCTCGTCGAGATTCGGCCGGCACAGGTCCCACCGCCGGCATTGGTGGCTTCGTACCGGCCGTGGTAGCTTCCCTGGACGGGCTCGAGCCCGTCGAGCGCTTTGTGGCCATCGTTCATTGGATCGAGAGCGGACATCCGAAGAGCTGAATAGGGCTCGCCCGCATCCTCTGCGGCCTCTTCGCGTGCCCCTGGGGGGACAATGAGTCGATGCCTGACGACCGCGGCCCCGGCCTCT
>VBLD01000317.1 GCA_005879205.1 Deltaproteobacteria bacterium | reverse complement strand
CCGATCACGACCCGGTGCTCGACCAGCTCCGAGGGCACGAGGGCCGGCCAGTACACGCCGTAGGGCGAGGCGTCGGCCGGCGGGGCGGTGACGAAGAAGCCGGGATAGCTGGCGAGCGCCATCTCGATCGCCCGGTTGCTGAAGGCGCGGCCGACGCGCGCCGCATCCGGGTCCTTCACGGTCACGTGGAGATAGGCGAAGGCCGCATCGTTCGTGCCCGGGTCGGGGCGGTCGGAGCGGACGAGCTGCACGCTGGTCTCCGCGAAGCGGTCGCGGCCGCCGACCAGGCGCCAGAGCGTCTCCTCGGCGAGCCGCGCCTTCTCCTCGACGTCGAGCCCGGCCAGCACGAAGGTGACCGTGTTCCGGTACCCGCCGAGGTAGTTGACGCAGACCTTGGTGGTGGGCGGCGGGGGCTCGCCCTTGACGCCGGAGACGCGGACCCGATCGGACCCGTCCTCGGCCAGGCGGATCGAGTCGAAGCGGGTGGTGACGTCGGGGTTCAGGTAGCGCGTCCCCTGGATCTCGTAGAGGAGCTGCGCGGTCACGGTGCCGACCGAGACGAGGCCGCCCGTCCCCGGGTGCTTGGTCACGACGAAGGTGCCGTCGGCGTGCATCTCGGCGATCGGGAAGCCCGGGCGCGCGAGGCCGGGGACCTCGCGGAAGAAGGCGTAGTTGCCGCCGGTCGCCTGCGCGCCGCACTCGAGGATGTGGCCGGCGACGATTCCCGCCGCGAGGCGGTCCCAGTCGTCGCGCGCCCAGCCGAAGCGCCACGCCGCCGGGCCGAGCGCCAGCGCGGCGTCGGTGACGCGCGGGCAGACGACGACGTCGGCCCCGCGGCGAAGCGCCTCGACGATGCCCCAGGCGCCGAGGTAGGCGTTGGCGGTCACGACCGGCCGGTCGAGCGCCGCGAGCGGGAGGCCCTTGTCCAGGTGGCGCAGCTCCACGCCCCGCTCCTGGAGCGCCGGGAGCCGCGGCAGCAGGTCGTCGCCCTCGACGTGCGCGACGCGCGCCGTGACGCCGAGGCGCGCGGCCAGCTCCTGGGTCCGGGCGGCGAGGCCCGCCGGGTTGAGCCCGCCCGCGTTCACCACGATCTTGATGCCGCGGGCGACGCAGGCGGCGAGCACCTCCTCGAGCTGGCGGAGGAAGGTGCGCGCGAAGCCGGCGGCGGGGTCCTTCAGCCGGTCGCGGTAGAGGATCATCAGGGTGAGCTCGGCCAGGTAGTCGCCGGTGAGGACGTCGATCGGGCCGTCCTCCACCATCTCGCGCGCGGCGCTCAGCCGGTCGCCGTAGAAGCCGCTGCAGTTCGCGATGCGGAGGACGTCCGAACTACTCACGACTTTGCGGCCCAGCGAGGCTGGCGCTTCTCGACGAACGCGCGCATGCCCTCGGCCGCCTCCTCGGACGCGAAGAGCTCGGCGATCTTCGCCGCCGTCCAGCGAAACCCCTCTTCCACCGAGAGCTCGGGGATCCGGCGCACCAGCTGCTTGGCCTCGCGGACGGCGTTCGGCCCGCCGAGCCGGACGAGCGCGAGCACCTCCTCCACCGCCGCGTCGAGCCCGTCCGCCGGCACGGCGCGGTGGACCAGGCCGAGCTCGACGGCGCGCGCGGCCGAGAAGCGCTCGCCGGTCAGGAAGAGCCACATGGCGGCCTGGACGCCCAGCTTCCGGACGCAGAGCACGGAGATCATCGCGGGGATGACACCGACCCGGACCTCGCTGAAGGCGAACACGGCCGAGTCGGCGGCGACCGTCAGGTCGCACGCCGCGACGAGACCGACGCCGCCCCCGAAGGCGTGCCCGTTGATGCGGCCGATGATCGGCTTCGGCGCCTCCCAGAGGGTCTTCAGCACCTCCACGAACGGATTGTCGGCGGCGCCGATGCCGCCGCTCTTGAGATCGGCGCCGGCCGAGAACGCGGGCCCGGCGCCGGTGAGCACCACCGCCCGGACCTCCGGCGCGGCGAGCGCCGTCGCGAGGTGCTGGCGGAGCTCGCCGACCAGCGCGTCGGAGAGCGCATTCCGTCGCTCGGGCTGGTCGAGCGTGATCCAGGCGGCGTCGCCGCGCATCTCCTGGCGGACCGCAGGCATCAGACCTGGAGGATCCTCGCCGCCACCTGCTTCATCACCTCGTCGGCCCCGCCGCCGATGCTGATCAGGCGCGAGTCGACGAAGGCGCGCGCGGCGGGGTTCTCCCAGCAGTAGCCGGCGCCGCCGAAGAGCTGCACGCAGGTGTTGGCGACGAACTGCTCCACCGCGGTGCAGAAGACCTTCGCCATCGAGATGTCGAGCGTCGCGTCCTCGCCGCGCACGACTTTCCGGATACATCTATAGGCGAATTCCTCGGCGGCGGTGATCTGGATCATCATGTCGGCGAACTTGTGCTGGTTCACCTGCATCTTGGCGAGCGGTTTGCCGAACACGACGCGTTCCTGGGCATGCTTCAGCGTCGTTTCCCAGACCTGGCGCGAGACCACCGGCGCCATGACGATCGGCACCATCCGCTCGTCCTGGAACTGGTTCATCTGCTGCTGGAAGCCGCGGTGCGGGTCGCCGATGGTGTTCGCAAACGGCACCCGCACGTCCTCGAAGAAGAAGAGGCCCGTGTCGGAGCCCTTGTTGCCGATCTTGTCGAGCAGCTGGTAGCTGAGGCCCGGCCGGTCGGTGGGGACGATGATCTGCGAGAAGCCGCCGTAGCCCGCTTCCGGATCGGTCACGGCGAGGAGGCAGAGCCAGTCGGCAGTGGCGGCGTTGGTGATGAACATCTTGGAGCCGTTGATCACCCACTCCTCGCCCTTGCGCACGGCGCGGGTCTTGATGCCGGCGACGTCCGAGCCGGCACCCGGCTCCGTCACCGCGATGGCGCCCACCTGCTCGCCGCGGATGGCCGGCGCGAGGTACTTCCGCTTGAGCGCGTCGCTGCCGAAGCGGGCGAGGGCAGGGGTGGCCATGTCGGTCTGCACGCTGATGCCCATGGCGACCCCGGCGTTGTCGCAGAGCGCGAGCTCCTCGAGAAACACGGCGTGGTAAGAGTAGTCGAGACCCTGTCCGCCGTACTCGGGATCCCAGCGAATGCCGAGCAGGCCGAGCTCGCCCATCCGGGGGTAGACCGCCTTGTCGATGTGCCCGAGCTGGTCGAACTCGCGGGCGCGCGGCACGAGCTCGCTCTGCACGAACTTCCGGACGGTCTCGCGGAACGCCAGGTGCTCCGGGCTGCCGTAGATGTCGTCGCCTGCACGGGTCATGGCGCCCACCT
>VBLD01000316.1 GCA_005879205.1 Deltaproteobacteria bacterium | reverse complement strand
GTCGAGCGAGATGGCGATGCCCGGCACGATCACCCCGCCGGCGTACTCGCCGCGCGCGGTCACGTAGTCGAAGGTGGTGGCGGTCCCGAAGTCGACGACGATGCACGCGCTGCGCGTGCGGTCGTAGCCCGCGACGGCGTTGACGATGCGGTCGGCGCCCACCTCCTTCGGGTTCTCCATGAGGATGGACATGCCGGTCCGGATGCCGGGGCCCACCAGCACCGGCTCCTGACGGAAGTACTTGCGGGACAGCTCGTCGATGACCGGGGTCATCGGCGGCACGACGCTCGACACGATGACCGCGTCGATCGCCGATGCCAGGGCGCCGGCGGCCTCGAAGAGGCCGAGCAGCAGCACCCCGTACTCGTCCGCCGTGCGCCCGGGGTCGGTCTGCAGCCGCCAGTTGAGGGCGAGGCGGGTGCCCTCGTACACGCCGATCTTCGTGTAGGTGTTGTTGACGTTGACGGCGAGCAGCACGATCAGCCCCGGAGCGTCACTTCGCCCGCCACGATCCGGGCGGTGGTCCCGTCGGGGCGTGTCAGCCGGAGCGCGCCGTCGGCGTCGAGCCCCGCCACCCGCCCCGCCACCTCACCGTCGGGCGACGTCACCCGCACCTCCGTTCCGGTCAGGCAAGAGTAGGACTCCCACTCGGATCGCACCACCTCGAATCCGCCTTCGAGGAAGCGACCATAACGCGCCTCCAGCGCGGCGAGCAACCGGGCCGTGACCGCGGCACGGTCCACCCGATGCCCGGTGGCGAGCAGGACGGACGTCGCCCGCTCGCGCAGCTCGGGTGGAAAGGCGGAGCGCGAGGCGTTCAGGTTGACGCCGATGCCGAGGATCACGTGATGGACGCGCTCGACCTCGGCCTCCATCTCGGTGAGGACGCCGGCGACCTTGCGGCCGTCGATCAGGACGTCGTTGGGCCATTTGATCCGTGGCTCGACGCCGGGCGTCGCGGCGAGCGCCGCGGCCACCGCCGCGCCCGCCACCAGCGCCACCTGCGGCACGGCCGCCGGGGGCAGCGCGGGCCGCAGCACGATGGAGCAGTAGAGGTTCACGCCTCGCGGCGAGTGCCACGTGCGCCCGAGCCGGCCGCGACCCGCCGTCTGCGCCTCGGCGATCACGACCGTGCCCTCCGGCGCGCCGGCGCGCGCCAGCTCGCGCGCCACGCGCTGCGTCGAGTCCGTCTCGGCGAGCCAGCGGACGTCACGCCAGCGACCGGTGAGGTGCGGCTCGAGCTCGGCGGGTCCGAGCCGATCGGGCACCCGGGCCAGCGCGTACCCGAGCGCGCGCCGCGCTTCGATCCGGTAGCCGAGCCCGCGCAGCACGCCGATCTGCTTCCACACGGCGGCGCGCGAGCAGCCGAGCCGGCGTGCGAGCTCCTCGCCCGAGAGCGGCGCGCCGGCCGTTCGCAGCCAGGCGACGATCCGCTCGCGCGGGGTCATGGCAGCGGCGCGAGCTTGAGGCTCAGGTCGGCGGCCGGCGCCGAGTGGGTGAGCATCCCCATCGCGACGTAGTCGACGCCGGCAGCGGCGACCTCGGGCAGGAGCTCGGGCCCGATCCCGCCCGAGGCCTCGAGCGGCACGCGGCCCGCGACGAGCCGCACGGCCTCGGCGAGCTCGCCGAGCGACATGTTGTCGAGCAGGATCAGATCGGGCGCCGCCGCCACCGCCTCCCGGACCTCCGCGAGGGTCCGGCACTCGACCTCGAGCGGCAGGCCGGGGTGCGCGGCCCGCGCCGCACGCACGGCGTCGCCGACGCGGCCGCCGCGGAGCACCAGGTGGTTGTCCTTGATCAGGATCGCGTCGTCGAGCGCGAGCCGGTGGTTGGTCCCGCCGCCGGTGCGCACCGCGTACTTGGCCAGCAGCCGAAGTCCGGGGACCGTCTTCCGCGTGTCGCGGACGACGAGGCGCGTCCCACGCACGCGCTCCACGCACTGTCGGGTCAGCGTCGCGATGCCGGAGAGGTGCTGGAGGAGGTTCAGGGCGAGCCGTTCGCCGGCGAGCAACGTCCGCGCCTCGCCTTCGAGCGTCGCCAGCACGGCGCCCGGCTCGGCGAGCGTCCCCTCCTTCGCCTCGACGACAATGCGCACGGCGCCGAGCGCACCGAAGACGCGGTGGAGGAGCGGCAGGCCACAGACCACGAGACGCTGCTTGGCGTACAGCATGCCGCGCGCGCTCGTGCCGGCAGGCACGAGCGCTTCAGAAGTCCGGTCGCCGGCGCCGACGTCTTCCTGGATCGCCAGGTCGATGAGCGCCGCGATGCGCGGGTCGTCCCAGAAGGGAGCAGTCGCGGGATCCGCCGTTTCAGGCCTCCATCGCGCGCAGCCGCTCGAGGCTCCGCCCGAGCGCCGCGCGCCGCTCCTCGAGCTGCGCGCCCTTGGCCCGCACCTCCTCGACCACGTCCTCCGGGGCCTTCTCGGTGAACTGCGGGTTCCGGAGCTTGGCCGCGGTGGCGCCGAGCTCTCCTTCGACCTTCGCGAGCTCGCGCTCGAGCCGGCCGAGCTCACCGCCGACGTCTTGGACGACGCCGGCGAGCGGCACGTAGAGCTCCACGCCGTCGAGCGACTCGACGGCCGCGTGCTGCGGGCGCGCCGGGGCGTCGAGGAAGGTGAGCGGCTCGACGCGCGCCAGCACCGTGATGAGCCGCGCCTCGCCCTCGAGCAGGCGCCGCGCGGCCACGTCCGCCGTGAACAGGTCGACGGCGAGCCGGCGCGACGGCGGCAGGTTCAGCTCGGAACGGAGGTTCCGCACCGCCCGGACGAGGGCCATGAGTCGCGCCATCGCCGCCTCGGCGGCGTCGTCGGACAGCGCGCCGAGCGGCTCGGGGTACGCCGCCACCATGATGCTCTCGGGAAAGCGTCCGGCGCGCGCCGCGCCCCAGCCCTCGGCGACGACCGCCTGCCAGATCTCCTCGGAGATGAAGGGCATGATCGGGTGGAGGAGGCGGAGCAGCCGCTCGAGGACGTGGAGCAGCACGCCGCGCGTGCGGTCGGCCGCAGGTCCGCCCTCGCCGAGGGGGATCTTCGCCGCCTCGAGGTACCAGTCGCAGAGCTCGTTCCAGGTGAACTGATAGAGCCGCACCGCCGCGTCGTTGAAGCGGTAGGCGTCGAGCGCTTCGCGCACCTCCGCGGCCGTGCGCTCGAGCCGCGACAGGATCCAGCGCTCCGGCAAGGCCG
>VBLD01000030.1:26807-42490 GCA_005879205.1 Deltaproteobacteria bacterium | reverse complement strand
TTCGTCCCGTTGACGACCTCCCCGCCGATCAGCGGATGGAACTGGAAGTTGCCGCTGAAAATGACCCGGGTGCCCGCGCTCGCCACGAAGCACTTTGGCGAGTAGGCGAAGGTGGGCGCCCCGCTGAACGTGACCGTCACCTCCGGCTGGCCGGTCAGGTCGGTCGCGGTCGCCGGGTCGCAGCCGTTCACCAGCGTGGTGGTCGTGGTGCTCGTGGTCGAGCTGGTCACGGTCGTGGTGGTAGCCGGAGGCTCGCTCGTGGAGGTCGACGTCGTCGTCGAGCTCGTGGTGGTCGTCGATGTCGTGGTGGTGGTGGTGGTGGTCGGAAGGAGCGTGGTCGTGGTTGACGGTTCAGTGGTGGTGGTCGACGCCGTCGTAGAGGTCGTCGAGCTGGTGGTGGTCGTCGACGGTACGGTGGTGGTCGTGGTGCTCGTCGTGGCGGTGGTGGTCGTGCGGGGCACGATCGTCGTCGTGGTCGTCGTGCAGCCTGCGATGGGACCGAGCACGCGTCCGCCGTGCAGACATTGGTGTCTGCACACGCGGCCGTGCGGCACGTCGCGTTGCAGCAGACGTCGGGGTGGCCGCCCGTGTCGCACGTTTCAGGAAACTCGACGATGCGGTTTCCGCAGTCCGGGCACGGGATCAAGCAGCCGAGCTGGCCGAGGCTCGTGCAGAAGGGCTGGAACTGCACGTCGCCCGTGCCGAGCGGCGGCGAGAAGCCCGCAGCAGGCACCGCGGCGCCGATCGGCAGCGTGACGACGTTCCGGCTGAGCGCATTACCGGTCGTCTTGATCTGCGCGCCCGCATCCACGACGAGCAGCCGCCTGGCGGCGAGCGCGTTGCGTGCCTGGGCATCGCCGATCGTATCGAGCACCGCAGTCGAGCCGAGGTGGATGGTGCAGCCCGTCAGCGAGGCGGTCGCGCTCGCGGCCGTCGAGGAGCCTCTGGCGTGCACGTTGCCGTTGACCGTGAGGTTCCCGGGAAGATCGGGGGTCCCGGAGACGAGGCAGATGAGCCCGCCGCCGCCGCTGCTGCCGCCGTCGGCGTCGATGACCGCGGCCGATGCGATCGTGACGTTGCCGCCGCCCTCGATGTCGACGCATCCGCCGAAGTTCCCGCCGGTGGACGAGGCGTCGACCATGCCCGCGGCCGACAGCGTGATGTCACCGTCCGCCGCCGCCATCACGGATCCCCCCGTCGCATCGGGGCTGCCGATCGCGGTCACCGGGCCGCCCAGCGCCAGCGCACCGGCGCAGAAGCTGATGCAGCCGCCGTCGCCCGAGCCGTCGGAGCGAACGGCGCCGGCCGTGGTGATGGTGCCGAGCGCGTTGAGGTCGAGGCCGCCGCCGCCGCTCCCTCCGCCGCTCACGTCGATGCCCCGGGTGAAGCTCGCCGCGCCCTGCGCGTCGAGGCATACCGTCCCGCCCCCGCCGTCGGTGCCGGTGCCGGTGGCGGTGACCGGCGCCCCGATGCTGATCGCCGCGGGCGCGGTGTCGTTACTGAGGTTGATCGCGCCGCCGCATCCGCCCGATCCGCCGTCCGCGGCGAGCTGCGGGTTGCCGAGCGGGCCGATCGTGACGGACCCGGTCTGCGCCTCGATGGAGATCGTCCCGCCCGAGCCGCCCGCATCGCCGGCCAGGGTCGCGCTGTGTCCGACGGCGGTGATCGCCCCGGTGCCGGCGGCACTGCCGACGATCTTGCCGCCGGCGAGCATGCTGATCGAGCCACCCGACCCGGCGTCGCCGAACCCGTCGGCCGAGAGGAAGAGCAGCACGCCGGACGGCGGCACGCCGAGGGTCACATCGGCGTCGGCCGTGAGGTCGATGGAGCCGCCGCCGAACGTGCCGCCGACGACGCTCACGCTGTTCTCGAGGTCGATCGATCCGCCGTTCGCCGTGAGCGAGATGCTCCCGCCCCCCTTGCTCGACGAGTTCGAGGAGGTCTCGGCACGCAGGCCCTCGCCGGCGCGCCCCCGGAGGGTGATGCTCCCCGACGCGCCGTTCACGCGGTTCCCCGCGGTGATCATGATGTTCCCGCCGCCGGTCGTGGCGGTCCGGGCGTTGGCCGTGACCGTTCGCTCGAGCGAGACGTCGCCGTCCGACTGGACGATGATCGTCCCGCCGCCGGCGCCGCTCACGTCGAGCGGGTTGGCGCGCGCGCTCGAGGCGGGCATGAGGGCCAGCCCGCCGCTGCCGAGCGTCAGCGTGATCATCCCGCCGGGCGCGCCCGTCCCGCCGATGGCGCTCAGGCTGCCGGCCGCCAGCACGGTCAGCTTGGCGGCCCGGATCTCGAACGCCTTGGACGTGCCCCCGAAGCTGCCGCCCAGCGTGACCTGACGCGCCCCGAAGTCGAACGTGCAGACGCCCCCGGCCACCGGCGGGGTCACCACCACCGTGCGCGTGATCGTGCAGGCCGTGGCGGTGCAGCTCGCCGTGCAGGTCCCGCCACAGCCGGCCATGACTTCGGACGCCGTGCAGACCGCGGCCGCGTCGCGGGCCGGGGCGAGCGCGAAGAGGAGCAGCGTCGCGAGCAGCCAGCGGCTCACCGGCACTCTCCCATCATGCCGATCCGGCACTGCACGAGGGGCGCCATCATCGTGCTCATCATCTCCGAGCCGTGCCCCGACGGACCCATGAGGCCGGCGTTGTCGACGCCGTGGTTGCCGCCGCCGTCCTCCACGCCGGGACCCATGACCCAGATGCCGAAGGTGCGGTTCCCGGTCGCCGTGCTGTCGCGGACGACGAGCCCGCCCCCGCTGGCGACCAGGCCGCTGCGCCCGTTCGCATCGGCTTCGACGCCGGCGAAGAGCGTGTGCGTGACGGCGGCGAACACTCCGTGGCCGCCGTTTGCGGTGGCGGTCGCGCCGACCACCTGGTGCATGCCGCCGAGCAGCCAGAACCCGTCCATGCCGTTGGCGCGAGCGTCGTTGCCGATCCCGCCGCCCACGTGGGCACCCATGCCGACCAGCTCGAACCCGTAGCGCCCGTTGCCGGACGCGCGATTGCCGTCGAGCGCGTAGCCGCTGCCGGCGAGCGCGAAGCCGTCCCGGCCGTTGCCCTCGGCCACCGATCCCTGGATCGAGTAGCCGTCGCCCCGCGCGACCAGTCCGTCGAGCCGGTGGCCGGCGAGCCGGACCGCCACCACGCTCGCCAGCCGCGCCTCCCCTTCCGCGCGAACGCCGGTCTCGAAGCGCTCGACGCTCCCGGGGCCGACCAGCGAGAGCGTGCCGCGCACGACGAGCACACCGACGCCCTGACCGTGGCCCTCGACGGTCCGTCCGCCGAGGTCGAGCGTGATCGGGCCGGAGGCAGCGACCACCAGACCGTTGCCGGCGCAGCGCGACGTCGTGACGGCGTCGGCCGCGCCGAGCGTCCGCGACGACACGAGCAGATCGCCGCACGCACACGCGACGGACTTGCCGTCGACGTCGTCGCCGCAGCGGTGCATCGCCGCCGCGCGTCCGGCGACGAGCACGAGCCCGAGGGCGAGCAGGAGCCAGAGACCGCGCCGCGCGCAGGGATGGGTGCCGGGTCCAGTCCGCATGACCGGGGCGCATGCTTACACCAGGGGACGACGCCGTGGACAGCCCTCGGCCCAAAAGCGGCAAGGGCTGTGCGAAGTGCTTTGTAGGATGCTAGGTGCCGACGGCGCGCTGCCGCTCGACGCTGGGTGCGGGGATGCTCACGCGGAACGTAGACCCCCGTCCCGGCTGGGTTTCCACCGTGACGGTGCCCCCGAGCAGCTCGACGAGGCGTTTCACGATGTGGAGGCCGAGGCCGACCCCGCCGAACCGGCGGGTGGAGGAGCCGTCGGCCTGGCGAAACATCTCGAAGATGACCGGCACGTCGGCGGCGGCGATGCCGACGCCGGTGTCGCGCACCTCGAGGGTCAGGAGACCGCTCGCGCAGATGGCGGTCACGTCGACGCTCCCCGCCGGGGTGAACTTGAGGGCATTGCCGACCAGGTTCTTGAGGATCGTCTTCAGCTTGACGCCGTCGCTCGGGACCGGCCGGACGCCGACGTGGTTCTGCCAGCGGAGGACCACGCCGTCGGGGACCATGGCCTCGAGCTCGCGGCCGAGCTCGGCGAAGAGGGCTTCCACGTTGACCAGGCCGAGGGCGACGTTCTCGCGCCCGCTCTCGAGCCGTCCGAGGTCGAGGGTGGCGTTGACGAGGTCGAGCAGCTCGAGGGCGGCGCGCCGGATGCGACCGAGCGTGTCGAGCTGGCTGCCGACGAGCGGACCGAAGGCTCCCTCGGCCAGGAGATCGGTGTAGCCGGTGATGACGTTCAGCGGCGTCCGCAGCTCGTGGGACATCATCGCCACGAACTCGGACTTCAGCCGGCTCGCCGCCTGGAGGTCCGCGATCAGACGCGAGTTCTCGAGGGCGACCGCCGTCGCGTGCGCGATGCCGAGGGCCAGCCGGCGCTGCTTGGACGAGAACGGTCCGGTGCGCAGGCGATAGCCGTGGACCAGCACGGCGACGATGGTCTCCCGCCGGCCAATCGGCACGTAGAGCGCCGACGACGCCTCCATGCGCCGCGGCAATTCCACCGGAACGAGGCGCTGCTGCTCGAAGTCGGCGATCTCGAGCACCTCGCCGGGGTGCAGCGCATCCAGGAGAGGGAGGCTGCCGCGCGCGAACTCGAGCTGCGCCAGCTCGGTCAGCACCTCGGACCGGGTACCGGCGCTCGACGCCAGCCGGAAGGCGCCGCGGCGCCCGTCCCACACGAAGGTGTTGCTCCAGTCGCAGGCGAGCCGCTCCACCGCGAGCCGGTTCACGCGCTCGAGCATGTCGGTCTGGTCGAGCTGGGCGTTGAGCGTCTCCCCGATGTCGACCAGCGCCTCCGCGATCTCGGCCTCCTCCTGCTTGACCTCGGAGGCGCGCACCAGGAGCTGGGTGCGGACGAAGGCGTCGTAGCGGTAGCGGGCAAGAAAGAAGGTGCCGCAAACGGACGTCGTGGCACCGGTCACGAGGGCGAGCACGGCGTAGGCGAAGCTCTCGTCGGCCCGGAACGCGGGCACCGCGAGTCCGAGGCTGAGGATGGCGACCGCCGACACCGAGAGCTGCGCGCGCCACCCCCACGGCAGGAGGACGACGAGCCCGCTCAGGAGGCAGACCTCGGCGGTCGCGAAGCGCTCGACCGGGCCGCCGACGTGGCCGTTGTACCAGCTGAGGAGCACGGCCAGGGTGGCGGCCAGGGCGGCGGCGACGTCCGTCGTGCGCTCCTTCAGGCGCGGCAGCCGGCAGCCGACGATGCCCGCCACGCAGGCGGCGACCTCGGTCAGGTAGACCAGGGTGGCAACCCGCTGGCGCTCGGGATGGTAGACCCCTTCGAGGATCACCGAGATGCCGACCAGGCCGACGAAGAGCCCGACGGTTAGATCGAGACGCGGGCGCAGCAGGCGCGCCGTTTCGGCGCCGTAGGCGGCCTCGTCGTCCGTGGCGGACCCCGGCCCTGCGCCCGCCCCGGCTGTTTCGCTGCGTCTCATCTCCCCCGTCCCGGCACCCGCGCGACACCCGACGGAGGGAGGCATCGCGCGGACGCGCCTGCCTCGTTACATCGGCCGCCGCGCCCGGAAACTTTAGCTCCGCCAGCGCCTTGCCAGCGGCGACGGGGGCTGTGTATTGTCGCGCGCCGGATGGCCGCCTACTCGGTCGGCATCGACGTCGGCGGCACCTTCACCGACTGCTTCGTGACCGACGGCGCTCGCGGCTGGCGGGGCAAGGCGCCGACGACGCCCCGCGAGCCGCTCCGCGGGCTCTTCGCCGCCCTCGAGGACGCCGCCGCCGCGATCGGCGTGCCGCTCGCCCGCGCGCTCGGCGACACCGTGCACTTCGGCCTCGGCACCACGGTGGTGACCAACTGCCTCGCCCAGCTCGCCGGCGCGGCCACCGGTCTCCTCGTCACCGAGGGCTTCGGCGACCTCTGGCCGATGGCGCGCGGCCACCGCCTCGGCGTGAACGGCATGAGCCGACCGCTCCCGACGCTGGTCCCGCGCCGACGTATCGCCGAGGTGCGCGAGCGGGTCGACCGCGACGGCACGGTCCTGGTGCCGCTCGACGAGGCCAGCGTCGCCGGTGCGCTCGACCGGCTGATCGGCGAGGAGGGGGTCGAGAGCCTCGCCGTCTGTCTCCTCTGGTCGTTTCGCAACCCGGCCCACGAGCGACGGGTCGCGGCGATCGCCTGCCGGCGATACCCCGACCTTCCCGTCTCGTGCTCGGCCGATCTCGCCCCCGTCATGCGCGAGTACGAACGCATGACGGCCACCGTGCTGAGCGCCTACACCACGAAGTCGTGTACGACGTTCCTCCACGAGCTCGGGGCGCGGCTCGCCGCGGCGGGGCTCCGCGTGCCGGTCGCCGTCGTGCAGTCGAACGGCGGCACGCTGCCGCCGGCCGCGGCGCGCACCCGGCCGATCCTCCTCGCGCAATCGGGGCCCGTGGCGGGGGTCGCGGCCGCCGAAGCCCTCGCCGGTGCTCTCGGCGTCGCGGAGGTGATCACCGGCGACGTGGGCGGCACGAGCTTCGACGTCGCGGTCATCCATGCCGGCGCCGCAGAGCGGCGCCTCCGCGCCGAGATCTCGGGGCTGGCGACGGCGCTCGCGACGGTGGCCGTCGGCTCGATCGGCGCGGGCGGCGGCAGCGTCGGATGGTCCGACGCGCGCGGCCTCCTGCGGGTCGGCCCGCGCAGCGTCGGCGCCGATCCGGGACCGGCATGCTACGGGCGGGGCGGGACGGAGCCGGCGCTCACCGACGCGCTGGTCGTGCTCGGGCTGATCGACCCGAGCAACTTTCTCGGCGGCCGGCTGGCCCTCGACGGCGAGGGGGCGGTCGCGGCGCTCGCCCGGCTCGGCAGCCCGCTCGGCCTCGACGCGGCGGCGACCGCGCGCGGCATGTACCGGCTGGCGCTCGAGGAGATGCGGCTCGCGGTCCAGGGACTCCTGGTCGAGCGCGGGCTCGACCCGCGGCGCTTCGCGTTCCTCTGCTACGGTGGCTGCGGCGCGCTCTTCGGCGCGCCGATGGCCCGGGCCCTGGCGATCGGCCGGGTGATCGTGCCGGCGCTGGCGGCCGTCTTCTCGGCGCTCGGCGCGGCGACCGCCGACGTGCGACGCGAGGCGGCGCGCACCGTCTTCCGTGCGCTGCCGGCCGACCCGACCGAGCTCGAGACGTGCTTCGCGGCGCTCGCGGCCGAGCTCGGCGCCGCGCTCACCGCCGAGGGTCTGCCGTCCGAGCGCGTGACGTTCAGCCGGGAGGTCGACCTTCGCTTCCGCAAGCAGACCTTCGAGGTGACCGTGCCGTTCGGCGACGCGGGCCGGCTCGCCGACGCGTTTCGCGCCCGCTACGCCGAGCTGTACGGCACGGGCGCGCTCGTCGCCGCGGTGCCCATCGACCTCGTCAACTGCCGCGTGATTGCCACGGTCCGTCTGCCGCGCCCGGCACTCGCCCCGTCGCCGCTCGGCGAGCCGGACGCTTCCGCGGCGCGGCGGGGCGTGCGGACCGCATGGCTTCCGGGGTCCGAGGACGGCCGCCCGGTCGCGGTCTACGACGGCGAGCGCCTGCGGCCCGGGATGGCGCTCGCCGGCCCCGCCCTGGTCGAGCGCCGCGACACGACCATCCTGGTGCCGGCGGGCGACGGGGCGCAGGTCGATGCGTGGGGCAGCCTCGTCATCGAGGTGGGGCGTGGCTGAAGAGCTGGATCCCATTACCCTCGAAGTCGTCCGCAACCGCCTGCAGCACCTGACCCGCGAGATGGCCGCGGCGATCGTCAAGACGGCCGTCTCGCCGCTCATCAGCGAGGCGCGGGACTTCTCGTGCATCCTTTACGACGCCGGCGGACGCATCGTCGCCACGGCGTCGACCGTGCCGTTCCACTTCGGGGTCTGCGCGGGAGCGGTCGCCGCCGTGCTCGTCCGCTTCGGCGAGCGGATCGCGCCGGGCGACGTCTTCCTCGCCAACGACCCGCACGACGGCGGCGGACTGCACCTGCAGGACGTCGTGATCATGCGTCCGATCTTCAGAGCCGCCACGCGGATCGGCTGGGCCAGCGCCTCGGGCCACATGGTCGACATGGGCGGCATGGTGCCGGGGAGCTTCGCCCCGGGCGCGCGCGACTGCTACCAGGAGGGCGTGCGGGTGCCGCCGGTCCGCATCCTTGCCGGCGGCGAGCCGGTGGACGACGTGTGGCGGCTCCTGCTCAACAACGTGCGCCAGCCGGCGACGGTGGAGATGGATCTCAAGAGTCTGGTCGCCGGCACGCACGTCGCCGCCGAGAAGGTGCTCGAGCTCGAGGACGAGGTGGCGGCGGGCGTCCTCTGCGCGGCGCTCGAGGCGATCCGTCGCCGCTCGGGCCGCGTGCTCGAGGCGCGCATCGCCGAGCTGCCGCCCGGCGGAGTTCGACGAGGAGGCGTTCGCGGTCTGCTGCGCGCTCCGGGTGGGCAGCGGCGAGCTGGTGTTCGACTACACCGGGTCGGCGCCGGAGTGCCCGTACTTCTTCAACTCGAAGCCCGAGATCGTCCGCTCGGAGCTGGTCGTGCGCGTTCATCAGATCCTCGCCGCCGACGTGCCCTTCACCGACGGCGTCCTGCGGCCGGTGCGCGTCGTCGCGCCCGAGGGCTCGATCGTGAACGCCCGTCCGCCGGCGCCGCTCGCGGCGGCCCACATGCACGTCGGCCTGATGGCGATGGAGCTCGGCGAGACCTGTCTCAAGAAGGCGCTCGCGTGCACGGTCCAGATGGGCAGGCTCGCGGAGCGCATCACGGCGCCCGGCGGCACCACCGGCATGGGGCTGTCGTCGTGGCATGGTGACGAGACCTTCCTCGTCATGGACGGCAACGCGGTCGGCGCGGGCGGGGCGTGGGAGCGCGACGGCATCGACATGACGGGCAGCAACTACGGCGGCCCCGGCCTCGTCTACCCCGACGTCGAGACCGTCGAGCAGAGCTATCCCGTCCGCTACCTCTACAAGCGGCTGCGGCGCGACGCGGGGGGCGCGGGCCGTCGCCGCGGCGGGGCGAGCGTGGAGGCGGCCTTCACGCCGCACGGCGCGGGCCGGCTGGAAGGCACGACGCTCGGCATGCGCCGGGCGATCCCGCTGCCCGGGCTCTTCGGCGGCTACCCGGGCGCCTGCACCGCGTTCGACCTCGAGCACGACGGTGCGGTCCATTCGTTGGGTCTCAATGCCGGCGGCATCGTGCTCGGCGCGGGCGACGTCTTCCGCTTCGCCAACGCGAGCGGCAGCGGCCTCGGCGATCCGCTCGAGCGCGAGCCCGAGCGCGTGCTGGCGGACGTGCGCGAGGGCTACGTCAGCGGGGAGACGGCCCGTACGGTCTACGGCGTCGTGCTCGGACGCGGCACCGTCGACGCGGAAGCGACGCGGGCGGCGCGCGACGCCATCCGCGCCGCCCGTCTCGCCCGGGCGCGCCCCCCCGAGACGCGCATCGAGGAGGCGCCACGCGCCGCGACGCCCGTCGGACGGCTGTCCGCGGTCGTGGAGGTGGTGCGCGCCGGCGGGGCGCTCCTTGCCCGTTGCGCCGCCTGCGGCGCCGGGCTCGCCCGTGCGCCGGGACTCTGGAAGGCCGGCGCCGCCGTCGCCGAGACGACGCTCGGCACGCCCGCCTACACCGCCGCCGCCGGGGCGACCGCCCCGCTGCGCGCGGCGGGTGCCGTCGTGCTCCGCGAGCACTTCTGCCCGGGCTGCGCCCGGCTGCTCGAGACGGAGGTGGTGCTCGCGGGCACGCCGCCCGAGGCCGACGTGCGTCCGGCTTTCTGGGCCGGCGCATGAGGGACGCGGCCGCGATCGTCGGGATCGCCCAGTCGGAATACACCAAGTGGGGCGGTCTCACGCGGTGCACCGAGTACCAGCTCGCCCTCGAGACGATCGTCAAAGCAGTGGAGGACGCGGGCCTCTCGGTGGACGACGTCGACGGCTTCGCCTCGTTCTCGAACGACCGCAACGAGGCCGCCTTCGTGGCGACCGACCTCGGCGTGCCGGAGCTGCGCTACGCCGGCATGACGTGGATCGTCGGTGGCGGCGGCGCCTGTGCGGCCGTCGCCGAGGCGGCGATGGCGATCGCCACCGGGATGGCGAGCTGCGTCGTCGTCTACCGCTCGATCGCCATGGGCCAGTTCCAGCGCTTCGGGCGGGCGCTGGCGGGCGACGTCGCGGGCGGGCGCCCGATGGACGCGGCCCTCGGCTTCGCGCTGCCCTTCGGCCTGGTGAACGCGACGGTCGGCATGGCGCTGCTCGTCCGCCGCCACATGCACCTCTACGGCACGACGCGCGAGCAGCTCGGCCACGTGGCGGTCACCTTCCGCCGCCACGCCAACCGCAATCCCGCGGCCGTGATGCACGCCCGGCCGATGACGCTCGCCGATCACGCCGCGGCGCGCCCGATCGTCGAGCCGTTCGGTCTCCTCGACTGCTGTCTCGAGACCGACGGTGCGGATGCGCTGGTCCTCGTCGCGCCCGAGCGGGCGCGCGACTGCCGGCGGCGGCCCGTCTACGTCATGGCGGCAGCCGAGGGCAGCGGCCCGCGCTTCGGCTGCGGCGCGTGGGCGATGCACTACATGCCCGAGGAGGACTACGCGACCGGGAACACCGCGCGCCTTGCGGCGACGCTCTATCGCACCGCCGGCATCGGCCCGGGCGACGTCGACTGTGCGCAGCTCTACGACCACTACACGGGCATGGTGCTCCTCCAGCTCGAGGACCTGGGCTTCTGCAAGCGCGGAGAAGGAGGGCCGTTCGCCGCCTCGGGCGCGCTCGCCTGGCCCGACGGCGCGCTGCCGACGAACACCGCCGGCGGGAGCCTCTCCGAGGCCTACATCCACGGCCTCAACCACGTCGTCGAAGCCGTGCACCAGCTGCGCGGCACGGCCGTGAGCCAGGTGCCGGACGCGGAGATCTGCGTGGTCGCGAGCGGCAGCGGCATCCCGACCAGCGCCCTCCTGCTCCGGCGATGACCCGCACCCCATATCTGCCCCCGACCATGCCGCTCCCGGCGGTCACCGAGGACACGCGGCCCTTCTGGGAGGCCTGCCGGCGGCGCGAGCTCGTCGTCCAGCGCTGCACGAGGTGCGCGAGCTTCCGGCACCCGCCGGCCCCGCTCTGCTGGCGCTGCCGGAGCTTCGCGCACGAATGGGTCGCCGTCTCGGGACGCGGCCGCGTGTTCACCCACGCCGTCGTCCATCGGGCGCCGCTCCCGGCGCTCGAAGCCGCCGTGCCCTTCACGGTGGTGGTGGTCGCCCTCGACGACGCCCCGGGCGTACGCATCGTGTCGAACCTCGTCGACGCCGGGCCCGGAGAGCTCCGGGTCGATCTCCCGGTCGAGGTCGTGTTCGAGGAGATGAGCCCCGAGGTCACGGTGCCGCGCTTCCGGGTGCGGCGGGCGTGACCGATCGCGACGCGCTCGCCCTCGCTCGCCATGCCCGCGTGCAGGCGGCGATGGCGCGACGGGGCGTGGGCGCGGTGCTGCTCGCGACGCCGCATCTGGCGGCGTTCGCCTCCGGTGCGCGTCGCGTGCAGGTGGCGGGCAGCGGGGGAGCCCTGCCCTCGGTGGTGATCGTGGCCGGTGCGCCGTCGGCCGTCGTCTTCACGGCCGACCCCGACGGGGCGCCGTCGTGGATGCCTCGCGCGGCGGTCGAGCCGCTGGTCTGGGACCGCGAGCGCGCGCTCTGCCGGCTCGCCGGGCTGGTGGGGCCGGCGCCCGGGACGGTCGCGTGCGACGTCTTCTCGCCTGCGCTCCGGGAGGCGATCGGCCGCCCGCTGGTCGACGCCAGACCGCTCCTGGCCGAGGCGGCGGCGCCGCGGACGGCAGACGAGATCGCGGCCGTCCAGAGCGCGCTCCGTGCTGCGCGCTCCGCTCTCCGTGCCGCGTGCCGGGCCGCGGCGAGCGTCCCGGCACTCGTCGCCGGCTTCGCGGCCGGCATGCGCCGGGCCGGTGCCGGCTTCCCGCTCGGCGAAGGGCTCGTGTGGCGGACGGGCCCGCGCTTCGTCCGGCTGCCGGCGACCGCAGCGCTCGCCGCCGGCGAGGTCGTCGCGCTCGAGCTCGGTCTCTACCTGGGTGGGCACGCCGGCGTCGCGGGCGACACCGTCGTGGTCGGCGGCGGCAACCTCGCGGCCCCCCGTCGTGCGTGGTTTGCGGCGCTCTGCGCCGTCGCCAAGCGTTGCCGCGCGGGGGCGACGGCAGCCGACCTGCGGGCCGCGGCGATTTCTGCGGGCGCACGACAGGAAGGACTCCTGGCGCACGGGCTCGGCGTCGGCATCGAGCCGCCATTCGTCGACCTTGCGGGCGAGGATGCCGAGCCGCTCCGCCCCGGAACGGTGCTCGTGCTCGCGCCCGTCGTCGACCGTTTTCGTGCGACGCGCGCCCTCATCGTGACCGCAGGATCGCCGCGCTGGCTCGAAGGAGCGCCATGACGTCGGACCCCGCGCCGCTCCGTGCCGCACGCACGATGCGGCTCCGCGCCGCGATGGAGCAGCGCGGCCACGAGGCGCTCGTCCTCACCTCGGCCGCCGCCGTCCGCTATGCCACGGGCGCCGTGCCGCTGCACGGCGAGAGCAGCCTCGAGGCGTCGCGGCCGTTCGCGGCGGTCGTGGCGGCCGCCGGTCTGCACGTGCTCGGCGTCGAGCCCGAGTTCGTCCCGGCGGGCGTCGAGCGTCACGCGTGGCCGCCGAGCGCCGAGCGCGCCGCGTCGTTGCTGGCGGAGCTGGTCGGCCCCGTCCGGCGTCTCGGGGTCGAGCGGCTGACGGCGGCCGTCGGCGGCGCGCTCGAGCGCGCGCTGCCCGGCGCCGGCTTCGAGGCGGCGGATGCGGTGCTGCTCGCGGCCCGCGCCGTCAAGGGCGACGAGGAAGTAATGCTCCTGCGCGAGGCCCAGCGTGCCAGCGAGGCAGCCGTCGCCGCGGTGCTGCCGGCCATCGTGCCGGGCGTCCGCGAGGTGGAGCTCGCGGGGCGCGTGCTCGCGGCGATGGCCGGGCGCGGCCTCACGGCGTGCCACGTCGAGCCGATCTTCTGCGTCATCCCGCGCCGGGCCCGCGACGCGCCATGGACCTTCCCCGGCGGTCTCCCCTACCGCGAGCTCACCGGCGAGCGCCGGCTCGCCGCCGGCGATCAGGTGATGATCGACACGGGGATGCTGCACGCGGGCTACATGGCCGACTTCGGCTGCACCTGGCCGTGCGGCGGGGAACCCGGGAGCGCGGACCGGGCGCTGCGGGCTCGCTGGCAGGCGACGACCGACGCGGTCCTCGCGGCGTGCCGGCCGGGCGCCACGGCCGCCGACCTGCATCGAGCGGCGCTGGCGGCGAACGGCCCGGGACGCCCGGCGCCGTGGCCGCGACCGCTCTACCTCGCGCACGGCCTCGGGCTCGGCGGCGTCGAGCCGCCCTTCGTCGGCACCGACGTCGGTCTCGAGGCGGAGGCTCGCATCGTGCTCGAGCGGGGGATGGTGCTGGTGCTCGAGCCGTACGCGTGGGAAGAGGATCTCGGCGGTTACCGTGCGGAGCAGACGATCGTGATCACGTCGCATGGCTTCGAGCGCCTCTCTGCGCCGCCGCCATGAAGCGGACCGCGGACGTGGTGGTGGTGGGGGGCGGCGTGATCGGCTGCGCGATCGCGCGCGAGCTCGGTCGTCGGGGAGCGCGCACGGTCGTCGTCGAGCGCGGCGAGCTCGGGGCCGAAGCGACGCGCGCGGCCGCCGGCATGGTCGCGCCGCAGGCCGAGTCCGCGGGGCCGGGGCCGCTCCTCCGGCTCGGGCTCGCGAGCCGCGGCCGCTACGGCGTGTGGACCGAAGCGCTCGCCGCGGAGAGCGGCATCGACGTCGAGTACCGCACCGACGGCATCGTCTACGTCGCGCTCACGGCGGCCGACGCGCGCGTGCTGGCCGCCCGGGCGCGCTGGCAGCGGGCGGCGGGTCTCCGCGTCGAGCGTCTGGCGAACGCGCGCCGCCTCGTCCCCTCGCTCTCGTCCCGGGTCCGGATGGCGCTGCACTTCCCCGACGATCATCGCGTCAACAACGAGCGGCTGTCGACGGCGCTCGTCGTGGCGGCCCGGCGGGCCGGCGCCCATCTGCTGGAGCGTACACCCGTCGCCGCGGTCCGGGCGCGGCGCGGCAAGGTCGAGGGCGTCGACACCGGCTCGGGTCCGATCGACGCGCCGGTCGTGGTGAACGCGGCCGGTGCGTGGGCCGGCGCCGTCGGCCTGCCGCCCGGCATCTCCCCGCCGCCCGTCTTCCCCGTGCGCGGACAGATCCTCGTGCTCCGGGGCGCGGTCGACACCATCGCGCGGCCGCTCTATTCCCTGCGCGGCTATGCGGTGCCCCGCGCCGACGGACGTGTGCTCGCCGGCAGCACGCTCGAGGACGCCGGTTACGAGAAGCGCGTCACGGCCGGCGCCGCGGCCGGCATCCTCGCGGCGGCGTGCGCGATGGCCCCGGCGGTGGGTGACATGACGCTCGAGACGGCGTACGCGGGACTACGGCCCGCCACGCCCGACCACCGGCCGATCATCGGGGCGGCGCCCGGCGTCGCAGGCCTCCTCTATGCGACGGGTCACTACCGGAGCGGCATCCTCCTCGCGCCGATCACGGCGGCGGCGATCGCCGACCTCGTCGTCGACGGCCGCACGGCCGTGCCGCTCGCCGGGATGAGTCCGGCGCGCTTCGCGAGGCGGAAGCACCGCTAGCATGGGCTGATTCCTATCGCTGGTACGTGCCCACGAGCTGGGTCTCGCCCACGACGTGTCCTTTGACGGCCTTCAGCACGTCGTCCTTGGTGGCGCGAGGCTCGAGGCCCGTCGGCCCGTCGAGGGCGTAGAGCTTGAAGAAGTAGCGGTGCGGCTTGCCGGGCGGCGGGCACGGACCGCCGTAACCGACCTTCCGGAAGTCGTTCACGCCCTGGCGAGCGCCGCCGGAGAGATTCTCGTCGGGGGGCACGGCCTCGCGCAGCTCGATGGTCGCGGCCGGGATGTCGTAGATCACCCAGTGGACCCACGTGCCGGCCGGCGCGTCCGGGTCGTCGCAGATGAGTGCGAGCGAGGTCGCCTTGGCCGGCACGTCGCTCCAGCGGATGGGTGGCGACACGTCGCGGCCCTCGCACGTGTACTGCTTCGGAATCGGCTTGCCCGGGTCGAAGGCGGGGCTGGACAGCATGAAAGCCATGGCTCCTCCCGGCTGGATCGCCCACAGCCAGAGCGCGGCCGCGGCGAGAAGGCGGGCTTTCCCGGTCACGTGAGCCGTGTAGTACGGCTGGGTGCTGAACGCCATCCCGTCGGCCCGTGCGACCGCGGGACGTACGCGTCCTCGCATGGGTGCCAGCCGATCCCCTGGCATGGCGTCCAAATCCGTCCGCGCCGGCTGGCAGCCCGAATCAGCGCCCGGTGAATCGCGGCGGGCGCCGCTCGGCGAACGCGCGCGCGCCCTCGAGCGCGTCCTCGGTCTTCATCAGCGCGCCGGCGATGCGGCTCTGGTTCGCGTAGGCGGCCGGCAGGTCGAGCGCCCACTGCTCGCGGACGGCGCGTTTGGTCCCGGCGACCGCGAGTGGCGCGTTGGCGGCGATCAGGCGCGCCGACTCGAGCGCGCGCGCCAGCGGGTCCTCGACGATCTCGTTGATCAGGCCGATGCGCCGCGCGTCCTAGGCACCAATGGTGCGCCCGGTGAGCAGCAAGTCCATCGCGTGCACCCAGC
>VBLD01000030.1:5970-26787 GCA_005879205.1 Deltaproteobacteria bacterium | reverse complement strand
GGGGGAAGAGGCCGAGCGCCACCTCGGCCCAGTTGAACGTCGCGCGTGGCGAGCAGTAGCGGACGTCGGTCGCGAGCAGCATGTCGGCGCCGCCGGCGAGGCAGTGACCCTCGACCGCCGCGACCAGCGGCTTCTGGAGCTCGTAGCCGGCGAGCAGCGCGTCGGCCGCCCGCCGGAGCGCCTCGAAGACGTCGGGCGGGATGCGCTCGCGGCGCGCGAGCGCGGCGGCCGCCGGGATCGTCGCCTTGAGGTCCATGCCGGCCGAGAAAGCCCCGCCCGCGCCGGTCACCACGCCGCAGCGGAGGCCGGGATCGTCGCGCAGGCGGTCCCAGGCGCGCGCCAGCTCGAGGATGTGCGGCGGGTCGAGGGCGTTGCGCGCCGCGGGACGGTCGATGGTGATCACCGCGACCGCCCCGTCGATGTCGAAACGAATCACGTGCCGCGGCTTCCTATTGCTTCTCGACCGCCGAGGTCTTGCGTGCGGACGTCTCGGCGGCGCCGCCGGCGGCGCGCTTGGTCGCCTCCACATCGATCGTGATCGTCACCTCGTCGCCGACTGCCACGCCGCCCGCGTCGAGCGTCTGGTTCCAGGCGATGCCGAAGTCCTTGCGATCGATCTTGGCCGTCGCCTGCGCCCCCGCTCGGGTCTTGCCCCACGGGTCCTTGATCTCGGGCGTGGGCCCCTCGACGTCGAGGACCACGGGGCGGGTCACGCCGTGCAGCGTGAGGTCGCCGCTCACCTTGAAGTGCCCCGCGCCGGCCGGCTCGATCTTCGTCGAGACGAAGGTGATCTTCGGGTACTTGGCGACATCCAGGAAGTCGGCGCTGCGCAGGTGGGTGTCCCGCTTCTCGATGCGGGTGTTGATGCTCGCCGCGTCGATCTCGGCCTCGATCTTCGAATGGGTCGGGTCGGCCTCATCCCCCTGCACGGTTCCCGAGAGCTTGCCGAACTCGCCGCGCACGTTGCTCACCATCAGGTGGCGCACCGAGAACTGGACGCTGGAGTGCGCCGGGTCGAGGTCCCAGGTGGCCGCGGTGACAACCGCTGGCAGCGCGAGGGCGGCGGCGGCCGCCCAGGTCAGCCGGTAGCGCATCGATTCTCCTCCTTGGCTTCGCCCGCAGGCGGGCAGTCTGTGGCGTCGCAGGATGCCGGCGCGCGACACGTGAAACAAGCGGCGTCAGTCGGTCTTCGGCTTCACCATCGGGGCGAAGACGTCGGCCGCGCCATGGCCCGCTTTCTCGGTCGCGATGACCCGCACACCGACGTAGTTTCCCTCGGGGAAGAAGACGAATCCGCTCACGGGCACGGCGGGCTTGGCCGTCTTCTCACCGAGGTAGAGACCCCCGAGCTGGTCGAGGATCTCCTGGTCGGTCTGCGTCTTCGACGTATAGAACCCGCCGACGGCGCCCACGGCGGCGCCGATGCCCGCGCCCACGGCCGCGCCCGTCCCGGCGCCGTGTCCCCCGGCCTCGGCCGCGCCGATGACCGCGCCGGGAATGGCCCCGACCAGGCCGGCGAGCACCGCGCCCGCGCCGGCGCCCTTGAGCCCGGCGACGAGCGCCGTCGCACCCCCTGCCTGGCGGGCCGCCTCGGTGACCGAAAGGGGCGCGATGCGATTCCCGTCCCGGTCGACGGCAAATACCCGCTCGGCAGAGACGACGTAGTCCTTCGACGTGCCGTTGGACACGCCGATCCCGACCGCGATCATGTGTCCGAAGCGCTTGGCGGCCGTGGCGGCGGCGCGCAGCTCCGACGGCGCCGACTCCGGCACCACGGCCACCGGCGCGGTCACGGGCTTGCTCGCGCACCCGATGACGGCGGCGCAGGCGAGGATCGTCCCGAGCTTGCGGTCCTTCATCTCCCCTCCCTTCGTTCCGGCCCCCAACACACGACGGTGGGTCGTGTTACGCATTGTACGAGCAGACGGTCGCGCGGTCGATGGGAGCCGCCAGCGTTGCCACAGCTCGGCGGCCCGCGCACAATCCGGCTACTCGACGCGGGAGGTACGTGATGGCGTGGCACATAGGTCCGAGGCTCTGAGCTTCACGATCCGCCCCGCGCGGCGGGCCGACGGGCCCGCGCTGGTGAGCCTCGTGCGCGGCCTCGCAGACTTCGAGCGGCTGCCGCCGCCGGACGACGAGGCCGCGGGGCGTCTCGTCGAGCATGCCTTCGGGCCGCGGCCACGCTTCGACGTGGTGGTCGCGGAGGTGGACGGGGAGGTGCGGGGGTACGGGCTCTTCTTCGAGACGTACTCGACGTTCCTGGCGGCGCCGTCCCTCTGGCTCGAAGATCTCTTCGTCGACCCGGCGGTGCGCGGGCGCGGCGTCGGCACGGCGCTGATGCGGGAGATCGCGGGCATCGCCGTCGCACGTGGATGCCACCGCTTCGAATGGACGGTGCTCGATTGGAACGAGCGGGCGCAAGCGTTCTACCGCGCGCTCGGTGCGCGCATGCTCCGCGAGTGGCAGGTGTGCCGGCTCGAGGACGAGGCGCTCGCCCGGCTCGCCGGCAAGGGCGGTTGAGCCGCCAGGGTCGCCGCCGCTACTTCGCCGGATCGCAGACCAGCTTCACGCGGTCGACGTCGCGCCCGCGGCCGGCGGCCTTGGCCAGCGCGCGGACCACGGTCTTGCCCGGGCGACGATGGCTGCCGCGGCGCCGGAACGGCACCTGCATGAGCATGGCCTGCGTGAGCGGCGGGGCGAAGATCATCGCCGGGCCGCTGGCCGGGGCGCCGCTCAACACGCGGCCGCGCCGACGAAGCCCGTCGGCCCCCGCAGCACGATCCGGACCAGCTCGTGACGCTTCCGGTCGACGTCGTCGCGCCGTGCGCGACGGCGCACATGGTCACCGGCCGGGCCTGGTCACGCCTCGCCCGCCGGCTTCGCCCCGCGATCGCCGGCAGAGTCGACTGACGGTTCAGCGGAGCGTGTACGCGTGCACGTGCGGGCCGGAGTATCGCCAATCGAGGTTGGTTCCCCAGAAGCCCGGCGGGTAGTGGCCGATGCCGCAGGCGCGCGGCGTCGTGTAGAGCGTGACCGAGGGAGGGGCCCAGGGGCTGCCGCCGTCGTACGGGGCGTAGAGGGTGAAGGGTGAGCACGGCTGCGAGCTGACCGCGAAGGTTGGCCCGCCGAGCACCACGACCTGCTGCGCAGATGCCGGTGCCGGATGAGCGATGACACCCACGATGAGCAGCAGCGCGCCGACGACGAGCCAGAACCTCTTCATGACAGCCTCCTTGGCTCCGCCAACACCGGAGCGGGCCCCCGGTTGCGGCCCGGACCCGCACTCGTTCATCCTCCGAGCCGCACCTCGACCTGATCGCGACCGAGCTCGGGCACGGACTCGAGGGCGACCGTCCGGCCCGCCTGTCGCTCGAGGGCCTCGAGACTCTGCGGCGCCCGCTCGGTGAGGAAGGCCGCCACCTCCGGATGCACGCGCAGCGCGATCCGCGTGGAGTTGGTGTGCACGGCCGCCTCGCGCAGCGCCCGGCGCAGTGCGTCGTAGGCGAGCGTCTCGAGCGAGCGCATCCGCCCGGTACCCCCGCAGTGGGGGCACGGGCTGGTCAGCAGCTGCTCCAGGCTCTCGCGGGTGCGCTTGCGCGTCATCTGCACGAGCCCCAGCTCCGAGATGCGCAGCACGTTGGAACGCGCCTTGTCCTTGCCGAGCGCCTCCTGGAGCGCGTCGAAGACCTTCTTGCGGTTGGCGGCCTTCTCCATGTCGATGAAGTCGATCACGATGATGCCGCCGATGTTGCGCAGCCGGAGCTGCTGGACGACCTGCTTTGCCGCCTCGAGGTTGACGCGCAGGATCGTCTCCTCCTGGTTCTTCTTGCCGACGTAGCGCCCGGTGTTGACGTCCACCGTGGTGAGCGACTCCGTCTGGTCGAAGATCAGGTACCCGCCCGACTTGAGCCACACCCGCCGCTCGAGCGCGCGCGCGATCTTGGTCTCGACGCCGTGCTGCTCGAAGAGCGGCGTCACCCCCTCGTAGAGGTGGACGCGCGGGGCGAGCCTCGGCATGAGCCCCTTCACGAACTCGAGCACCCGCGCATGGTCATCGGGGGAATCGATCGTCAACCGCTCGACCTCGGACGTGAAGACGTCCCGCACGACGCGCAGGACGAGGTCGAGATCCTGATGAATCACGGCGGGCGCCGCGGAGGCCTCGGCCTGCTTCTCGACGCGGGCCCAGAGGCGGGTGAGGAAGCGGATGTCGTCGTGGATCTCTCGCTTGGTCACTCCCTCGCAGGCCGTGCGGACGATGAACCCGCCCTCGGCAGGGCGCTCGGCTTCGACGATCGCCCGCAGCCGGTCGCGCTCGGCCGCGTCCTCGATCCGGCGCGAGATGCCGATGTGGCGCGTGCCCGGCATGCAGACGAGATAGCGGCCGGGAAGCGAGACGTGCGAAGTGACGCGGGCCCCCTTGGTGCCCATCGGCTCCTTGGCCACCTGGACGAGGATCTCCTGGCCCTTCTGGACCCGTTCCTCGATGGGCCGGAGCTCCGGGGCGGCGGGCGGTACCACCTCGGCGGCGTCCACCTCTCCCTCCTGGGCGAGCGTGGGGGGCAGCTCCTCCTCCCCGGGGATGTCCGAGGCGTGCAGGAAGGCGGCCTTGTCGAGGCCGATGTCGACGAACGCCGCCTGCATCCCCGGCAGCACGCGGACGACCTTCCCCTTGTAGATGTTGCCGGCGATGCCGCGCTCGCGGCCACGCTCGATGTGCAGCTCGACGAGCGTCGTGTCCTCGAGGAGCGCTACCCGTGTCTCCCAGGGGACCACGTTGATCAGGAGGTGCTTGCCCACCGGCGTCGCTAGGCGGAGGTCGCCGCGGCCGGTTCGGTCGCGACGCGGAAGCGGGTGGCGATCTTGTGGACGCGGAGCGCCGGCGAGGCGTCGGAGGAGAGGCCGAGCAGCTCTCCGACGAGCGCGCTGGCCTTGAGCGTTCCCTCCGGCCCGGTCCGGAGCTCCACCACGAGGCGGTCCGGTCCCTCGGGCTCCAGCGCGAGGACGAAGCGGCGGGCATCGACCGTGCGCGTGCCGGACTTGCCGCGCTTCGTGACGGGGACGTTCGGCGCCGCGGCGAAGCGGGCGACGGCCGCGGCCACGGCTTCCGGCGCCGGCGGCACGTCGAGTTCGCCGAGGTCGACGCGGTAGGTGACCGACTCGATCTCCGACTCGATGCTGGGTGCCGAACGCGGCACCTCCGACGCCTCGACCGCCTCGAGCCCGTCGGGCAGCTCGGCGCCGAGCCGCGCCACCAACTCGGCGGCGTCGAGGGACGCGGTGAGCTCGACGTCGACGTACTCGCCGTCGCTCGAGACGCCGAGGGGCGGCGCGGGACCGAAGGACAGCCGCGGCAGCGGATGATGACCCTGCGAGAAGGCCACCGGCAGCCGGGCACGACGCGCGGCACGCAGGAACGTCGTGCCGAGCTCCCGCGTGCCGATGAAGCGGGCCGGCCCGACCTTGCGATAGCAGAGGCGGATGCGCTGGACGGCCGGCGGTCCCACCGATGCGGGCGCGAGCGAGGACGGCACGGCGCCGAGCCATTCCTCGGCATTGCCCTCGCCGCCGGCGTCTGCGGCCCCGTCGCCGCCGATCGCGATCTCGGCGGGGAGCGGTGCGGCGTCGACCCCGCCCCGCAGACTGCCGGCCGGCCGCCGCTCGGCCACGCGGGTCCGGATCTGACGCCACATGCGCGTCTCCCAGGCGGGCAGCGGATCGTTCGCGTCGGACGGGACGGCCAGCTCGGCCCAGCGCGAGATGCCGCCGCCGCGGTGCTCGCCGCCCTTGGCGCCCGTCGGATGGTAATCGACGTTGCGCACGGCCTTGAAGTCACAGGCGCCGCAGTAGGTGCAACGCTCGATCGAGCAGTCGGGGGTGAGGACGCCGCGCACGGCGCGAGCGAGGTCCTGCAGGAGAAAGCGCTTGGCGAGCCCGGCGTCGAGGTGGTCCCAGGGCAGGCTCTCGCCCAGTGGCCGGCGCCGCAGGTAGAGCGCGGGATCGATGCCGTGCTCGGCGAGCGCCGCCCGCCAGACGTCCATCCGGCAGCGGTCCGACCAGCCGTCGAACCGCGCGCCGCGCCGCTGGGCGGTCTCGAGGACGTCGGCCAGGCGCCGGTCACCGCGCGAGAAGATGCCTTCGAGGAAGGACAGCTCGGCGTCGTGCCAGCGGAACGCGATCCGCCGCCGCCCGAGCTCGCGCCGGAGCAGCGTGTGCCGCGCCCGGGTCTCCTCGAGCGAGAGCTGCCCGGCCCACTGAAAGGGAGTGTGCGGCTTCGGGCAGAAGGTCGACACGCTCGCCGTGACCGCGAGCCGCCCGCCCCCCGCGGCCGCCACGCGCGCCGCGAGCTCCGCGATCCCGACCACGTCCTCCTCGGTCTCGCTCGGAAGACCGATCATGAAGTAGAGCTTGAGCGTGCGCCAGCCGAGGTCGGCGAACAGTCGCGCGGCCTCGAGCAGCTCCTCCTCGCGGTATTCCTTCTGGATGACGTCGCGCAGCCGCTGCGTTCCCGCTTCCGGTGCGAGCGTGAAGCCGGTCTTCCGCACGCGGCGGATCTGCTCGAGGATACGCGGCGACAGCGCGTCGACACGGGTCGAGGGCAGGGAGACCGCGACGCGCTCGGGTGCGAGCCGGTCCATCAGTTCCTTGAGAACCGGATTCACGCCGCTGTAGTCGCCCGTCGAGAGGGAGAGGAGCGAGACTTCTTCGTAGCCCGTGCGCGCCATCAGGCGGGTGGTCTCCTCGACCACCCGCTCGGGGTTCCGCTCGCGCAGCGGCCGGTAGACGTAGCCCGCCTGGCAGAAGCGGCAGCCCTTCACGCAGCCGCGCATCACCTCGATGCTCGCCCGGTCGTGGACGACGCCCAGGTTCGGCACGATCGGATTGGGCGGTGGGGCGAAGCGGTCGAGATCGAAGAGAACTCGCTTGCGCACCTGGGGGCGGGCGGGGTCGAGCGGCACCACCTCGGCGATCGTGCCGTCGGCGTGATGGCGCGGCGCGAAGAAGGCCGGCACGTAGAATCCGGGGATCGCGGCGAGGGCCCGCAGGAGCGCCGCGCGGTCGTGGCCCGCCGTCTCGCGCCGGGAGAGGACGACGTCGCAGATGTCGCCGATCGCCTCCTCACCGTCGCCGAGCAGCACGCCGTCGAGGAAGGGCGCGAGCGGCTCCGGATTGAAGGCGCACGGGCCGCCGGCGATCACCAGGGGGTGCTGGGGGCCGCGCTGTGCGGCGCGCAGGGGGACGCCGCCGAGCTCGAGCATGGTGAGCAGGTTCGTGTACGTGAGCTCGTACTGCAGGCTCACGCCGACGACATGAAAATCGACGAGCGCCGTGTGGCTCTCGAGGGACACGAGCGGCAGCCCGCGCGCGCGCAGCAGCGTCTCCATGTCGGGCCAGGGCGCATAGACGCGCTCCGCCGCGACGTCGGGTCGCCGGTTGAGGATATCGTAGAGGATCTGGAGACCCAGGTGGGATTGCGCGATCTCGTAGACCTCGGGAAAGGCGAGCGCCAACCGAAGCCGCACGCGGGAAACGTCCTTGCGGACGGAGCCGCGCTCGTTGCCGAGATAGCGGCCGGGCTTCTCCACGAGTGGCAGCAGACGCTCGTACGCCTCACGGTACGTGCGCGGCATGAGGGGCGGCAAAGTATAGGAAGGGGCCCCCGCCGGCGCAAACGGTGTTCGGTGGCTTGCCCTGCCCGGGATGCTCCCCTATGATCCTTTGACATGTTTGGAATGGGTATCGGCGAGCTCCTCGTCGTGCTCGTCATCGTCCTGGTGATGTTCGGGGCGGGACGGCTGCCCGAGGTGATGGGCAGTCTCGGCAAGGGCGTCCAGGCCTTCAAGAAGGGGCTGCGCGAGCCGCCCGAGATCGACGTCACGCCCGAGAAGTCCGAGCCCGACGCCAAGGCGAAGCGAGAGGCTTAGGTCGCTGGCGGGGGGTCCGGGGCGATTCCGGTCCTCGCCCCATGCTGGGCTCGAAGCCGTCGCGCCGCGCCGAAGCTGCAGGCGCGCGCGGGGGCGGCGGGGTCGCCGCCCGGTTTGCTGGCTGCGGCGTCTCGCCTGGCCCTGTACCGCCACCACCTCGGCGGCGAACTCGCGCAGGTTGGGTGGCGGCCCGACGAAGACGACGAGGAAGGTCGTCTGCTCGCCGGGCGCGACCGTCCAGTCCTTGGGCGGCTCGAGCGTCTGCAGCAGCGCGATCTCGCGTACTGAGAGATCGCGGACGTCGCGCGGCGCGGCGCCGCAGAAGGCGACCTGGCGCTGCTCCTCCCCGGCGCTGATCCGCCCCTCCACCTGGATGCCGCGCACGGCGACGGGCGCATTGTTGATCGCCGTGCCCGAGATGACGAAGACCAGGCGATCGCCTTTCACGCGCTGGTACTCGCCGTGCACGTTGACGAGCTGGATGCTCGAGGGGTCGAGCCGCTTCTCGGCGAGCGACGTTCCGATGATCGGCAGGTCGCCGAGGACACCGCGGACGGCGTCGGGATGGGTGTGCAGGTAGACGGAGAGCAGCGCGTAGAGCAGGGTCACCCCGACCACCGTCCGGACGGCGAAGCGTGCGGGACTCTTCACCGGCGGCGGGCGGTCGTCGGCCGCGCGGGCGGCCGGCACCGGCGTGTCGTCGGGCTCGGGCGCCTCGGTCCGTTCGGGTGCGACGTCGAAGGTGAAGGTGTCGTCATCGTCATCGGGTTCCGGCTCGTCGCCGAGCACCGGTGCCTCGGCCGCGGCGTTGGCTTCGAAGACGTGTCGGCATCGGACGCACCGGTAGGTCGGGTCGGCCCCGAGCTTCGACCGCGGTGGCAGCCGGTACCGCGTCCCGCAGCGCGGGCACGAGACGGTCATGAGCGGCCGGCATGCTACGCGGCGACGGAAGAAACGCAAGCGCGCGCCGCGCCGGCGCTCACGGCGCGGCGGGTTTCCCGATCGGCTGATCCGGCGGAGCCTCGGTGCCGCCACCACCGAACGGCCAGAGTCCCGAAACACCCTTGTAGACGCCCAGCAGCCAGCTGCGGCGGGCGCTGCCGACCAGCGCCTTCGCCTCATGGTACAGGGAAGGGTCGTTCACGAGCTTGCCCAGGGTCCCCTCGCCGCGGTCGAGCTTGTCCGCGACGTCTTTGAGGTCCCGGAGCGCCGCGTCGAGGTTGCCGAGCACGCGGGTGGCATACGCCTCGTCGTCGACCAGCTTGCCGACCGTGCCGCGGCCGCGATTCAGCCGGTCGGTCAGCTGGTCGAGCGACTTCGCGGCGCGGGTGACGCGGGTGAAGAGCTCGTCGACCTCTCGCGTGTTGCGCGTGAGGCGCCCGAGGACGCCCTCACCCCGGTTCAGGCGCTGGAGAATCTCCTCGAGCGAGCGGGTCGTGTCCTGCACGTTCGCCATCGTGCGCTGGAGGTCGACGAGCGTCGACTCGCCGAGCTCGCGGTTCCGTACCATTGCGCCGAGGAGCCCCTCGCCGCGCTCGATCGACTGGAGAACGACCCGGAGCGACGCGGTCACCTCGACGACGTTGGTCACGATGTCGCCGCTCTGCCCGAGGACCGCCTCGTAGTCGACGGGGTCGATCGACGAGATCAGGCCGCCGGGAGGCAGGGACGATGCGTCGGGGGAGCCGGCGGAGAGCTCGATGTAGCGGTCGCCGAGCAGCCCGAAGGTGCGGATGGTGGCGACGCTGTTGTCGCGGATACGGGGCGCCGCCTCGCCGACCACGTTGACCAGCACCTGGATGTAGCTGGCCGTCGGGTCGGGCGGGAATCGCATCTCCGCCACCGAGCCGATCGTCACGCCGGTCAGGCTCACCGGTGCACCGACCTGGAGGCCGTTCGTGCGCGCGAAATGCACCTCGTACTGGATCTTGCGCTCCCAGAACTTCTGCTCGCCTCCGAGCGACATGACCGTCGCCACCAGGATGGTGAGTGCCACGAAGACGAGGAACCCGACCCTGGCGGTCTGGGCGCCCGGCGTCGGCGTGCTCATCGACCGCGTGCCCTCATGCGGCGGTCAGGAACTCGTGCAGCAGGGGGTCGCGCGCGGCGCGCGCCTCCTCGGGCGTGCCCGTGAAGCGGATCGTGCCCTCGTAGAGGAACGCGATACGGTCCGCGACGAAGAACGCGCTCGCGAGGTCGTGCGTGACGACGACCGAGGTGAGGCCGAGCCGGCGTTGCACGTCGCGAATCAGGTGGTTGATCTTGGCGCCCACCACCGGGTCGAGCCCGGTCGTCGGCTCGTCGTAAAGGAGGGCCCGCGGCTCGAGGACGAGGGCCCGGGCCAGGGCGGCGCGCTTGCGCATGCCGCCGGAGAGCTCGGCCGGCATCAGGGGCTCGGTGCCCGCGAGATCGACCATGGCGAGCGCTTCCCGCACCCGGCCGGGGATCGCGGCGCGCGGCAGCAGGTGGTGCTCGCGCAGTGGATAGGCGACGTTCTCTCCGACGCTGAGCGAGTCGAAGAGCGCGCCCTGCTGGAACAACATGCCGACCTTGCGTCGGACCGGCCGGAGCGCGTCCTCGCCGAGCGCGTCGACCACCTGACCGTCGACCTCGACCGTGCCGGCGTCGGGCCTGAGCAGCGCGTTCATGTGCTTGAGGAGCACGCTCTTGCCCGAGCCGCTGCCGCCGAGGATGACGAGCGTCTCGCCGGCATGCACGTCGAGCGAGAGGCCGCGCAGCACCCGCTTGCCGCCGAAGGTCTTCTCGAGCCCCACGCAGCGGATGTAGGGGGCGGCGGTCACGTGAGGAGGAAGAGCTTGGTCAGGAAGAAGTCGGAGACGAGCACCGTGATCGAGGCGGCGACCACGGTTGCCGTCGTGGCGCGGCCGACGCCATCGGCACCGCCCGTGGTGCCGAGTCCGTTCCGGCAGGCGATGATGCCGATGAAGTACGCGAAGAAGAACGACTTCCCGACCCCCGAGGCGACGTCGCCGAGGAGCAGCACCTGGATGAGCGAGTTCAGGTAGAAGTCGCCCCCGACGCGAAGCTCGGTCACGCTGATCAAGAGACCGCCGAGCACCCCGATCAGATCGCCGACGACGGTGAGCACCGGCAGCATCACGAGGATGGCGACCATGCGAGGCAGGACGAGGTTGCGGATCGGGCTCGCGCCGAGCGCGCGAACGGCGTCGATCTGCTCGGTGACGGCCATCGAGCCGAGCTCCGCGGTGATCCCCGCCCCGACCCGGCCGCCGATCATCAGCGCGGTCAGGACGGGGCCCATCTCCCGGACGAGCGACATACCGACGATGCGCGAGACGAACATCTTCGCCCCGAAACGGGCGAGATAGTTGCCAAGCTGTAGCGCGAGCACCATTCCGGTGAAGAGCGCCGTCAGGTTCACGATCGACAGCGATCGCCAGCCCACCTGGTCCAGCTGCTCGACCACGAGGCGCCATTCCGGCGGCCGCGCGAGGAGCTGGCGGAGCGCGTCGCGACTGAGGAGCGCCATCTCGCCGAGGCCTTCGAGGAAGGCCTGCACGCCGGGAAACGCCAGCGCCGCTCGCTGGCCGGGACCTGGGGTGCGCGCCGCTTCCGCGCCGATCATCGGGTCAGACCAGTATCGGCGGGGTCGAAATCTGTCAAACGCGCGAGGAGATCGGGCGCGCCGAGCTGGCAACGCCGCGTGCGGCCTGCAGCATCACGCCGTGGAAGAGCACGACGCTCACCAGCAACGGGATCACGTAATAAGCGAGGCGGAAGATGAGCACCGCCACGATGGCCGGCTCGAGCGGAACCGAAAGGCTCACGAACACGGCGGTCATCGAGCCCTCCATGACACCGAGCCCGCCGGGCACGAGGGAGACCAGCGAGAAGAGGATGCCGACGGCGAAGCCGATCACGACGAGCCCGGGGGCGATCGGGTAGTGCACCGAGCGGAAGGCGCTCCAGAGAATCGTGATGGTGAGCGCCCAGTCGATGGTGATCCACCCCGCCGGACCGAGCATCCGGTCTTTGCGCGCGAAGAGGAACTCGAGCCCTTCGTTGAGATTGTGCTGGAAGCGCCAGAGCCCGACGCGGCGGGGCGTCCAGCGGGGCACCACGCGGCGCAGAACCCGATGCGCGGCGTCGGCCAAGAACAGCAGCGTGCGGCGGCGGAGCCGCCGATGATAGATCAGCACGATGCCGTAGGCGAGCATACCGACGAACACCGCCACGGCCGTACTGGCGGCACCCAGCGCCGCGGGCTCGAGATGATGGCGCAGCACGAGGGTGGCGAACCCGATCGCGATGAAGATGAGCAGCGTGAAGTTGGTGAGGAAGGTCTGGACGAGCGAGATGAGCACGGCACGCCCGGAAGGAATGCCGCGCTGCGAGAGCAGGTACATGCGTACGGCGAAGCCCGAGAGCCCGGCGCTGGTCACCAGGTAGTTGACGGTGTTCGACACGAAGGTGATGCGCAGCCACTCGCCGAAGCCGAGCCGGCAGCCCGCTGCCTCGGCGATGCCCTGGTAGGAGCGCGACATGGCGGCGTACGAGAGGATCGTCAACCCGACCGGCAGCGCCAGCAGCGCGGGGTCGACGCTCGCTGCGGTGCGAAGGAGCTCGCGGCCGTCGGAGAGCACGACGAGGAGGACCAGTAGGCTGAATCCGACCGCCAGCGTCGCCAGGATGAAGAGCCGGCGGCGTAGGCCGCCCGCCTCAGCGCGTCGGTCGGGCAATGAGCTTCTTGGCGACCCACCACAGGAGGGCGCCGGCCGCGAACCCCACCGGGCCCCCGAAGATCGCCGAGCCAACCAGGGTGCGGAAGTCGGGATGCACGGCATTGCTCGTCCAGAAGATGACCGCGGCGCCGATCGCTGCGGCCGTGGCGAGCGTGAGTGCGCCATCGGTCTCGGCGACGGCGCCCAGCCGGTCGAAGGCGGCGACGGCCGCCAGCAGTGCCGCGGCGGCGAGCCCGAGGATCAGGGAGCCGGGCAGCGGGTGCGCGAACGCGGACAGTATGACGGCGGGCGCGGTCGGCGGCTCGAGCGTCACCTGAGTGACGGTGAGGTCCGTGTTGCCCGGGTTGGCGAGCACCCGAAGCTCGGAGTCGTGTGATTGATGCACGACGGTGGTGCCACGGCGGCCGAGGCGTTGGGTCTTGAGGGTGTCCTCGAACTGCCCCTCGACGACGCTGCGGACGTCCCGTCCCTGGAGCACCAGCCGATAGTGTACCGGGGGTGCGGCCCCGCCGGTCGGGTTGGGCGGGAGCTTGCCCTCCAGCACGAGATCGATCCTGGAATGCCCCGCCGCCGGGATGCGCAGCGGCAGCCCACTGCCATCGGCCTTGATCTCGGCTCCTTCGAGCAGCGGCGCCCCGGGGAAGATCCGCGTATAGAAGGGGAGGTAGCAGGCAGCGAGCCACACGACGCCAAGGGCTGCTCCGAGGAGCTGGTCGCGGCGGGGGGCGTCGGGCGCGAGCAGGGGGCGTTCGCCGATGTAGAGGAGCAGCACGAGGGCCGCGACGATCGCGGCCGCGAGCGCACCGCCGCCCGAGACCAGCCCCGTGATCGAGAGCGCTGCGGCGGCGACGATGACGGTGCTCGCCGCCGCCGGGATGACCCAGGTGCGGAGCGCATCGAGCACGAGCAGCGCCGTCAGGTTCGGGCTCGCGGCGCGCGGCCTCCTGCCTGCCGGCGGCCGCATGCGGAAAGCGGTGGCCATCGCGGCGCGCTCCTCTCTACCTGACGTCGGTAGGACGGGCAAGCGAGCCGGGGGGGCGCGTCAGCCGCCGAGCGCGAGGGCCTCGAGCGCGCCGACGTCCGGCAGCACGATCCGTCCGTGCTCTTTGCGGACGAGTCCGTCGCGTTCGAAACGACGCAGGACGGCGTTCACCTTGCGGACGCTGCCCGCCGACAGGTCGGCAATCGTGTCTTGCGTGATGCGAAGCGACAGCATGTGACCGCGGGTGTCCTCGACGCCGAAGCCGCGCACGGCTTCGATCAGCGACGCGGCGACGCGTGCCTGGAGGTCCTGGGCGAGAAAACGCGCGAGACGCTGCACGAGGCTGATCCAGCGCTCGGTGAGGATCGACACCAGCGCGCGAACCTCCGGCGCACGCGTGCCGACCGTGACCTCGAAGAAATCGTCGCTCGCCAACCGGCCGAGCCGGAGGTCCGTGTACGCATCCGCCGCGAAGATGTGCGGTCCCCCCCCCTCGACCAGCGCCGTGTGGCCGAAGATCTCGCCGGCCGGGAGGAGATGGATCAGTACACTGCGGCCGTTCGGCGCCGGGATCGAGAGACGCGCGACGCCCGCAAGGACGACGTACAGGCTGCGCGCGTGACCGCCCGGCCGGTAGACGATGTCGCCACGGCGGTAGTCCCGGACGCTCAGCCGCGCGTGTAGCGCATCACGCTGATCGGTGCGCAGCCGCTTCATCGCGGCGAGACCGTGCAGCGATCGATCGCCGGCGAGGGGCGCCACCACGTCGCGCCATGGACTCGAAATCGGCAGGGCTTCCACGACCGGCGGGGATCCTATGCCAGGCTTCCGCGGGTGTCTGCACGGGAGGTCGAGTCGGCGATGTGCGAATCCGCGGCGCCAGAATCGTCGACGCTGCGCAGCATGGCGCGCTTGTGCACCGAATTTCATCGATCAATCGGGGCCAAATTCACGTATTCTAGACCCAGGTCCTTTTCTTATCCCGGGTTCCAGCGCAAAACCTCCCGCATATTTTCGGTCTACCCCCCAACCTTCCGGCCGAGAACTCACCTCGACAGACGACGAAGAGGAAAGGAGCACAGTCCCCTCATGATTCGAGCCCTGCAGGAAGCCCCGTCCGAAAAGCCCACGTATCGCAACGGTCCCGGTTGCGGAGAGCGCGAGCTGATGCGCGCCGTGCTCGAGGACGCGATCCGTTGCCTGGCGGGTGAGATCGGCCCGAGCCGAGAGCGCGGGCAGTTGGCCGCGGACGCCCGCCAGTGGATCGTCGCGTCGGACGCCCGCTGGCCCTTCTCCTTCGACAACATCTGCGACGCGATCGGGTTCGATTCAGGCTCGTTGCGCGCCCGGCTGCTGCGCGATGCGCCGGATATCCCGTTCACCGGCGAGCAGCCGACGGCCGGCCGCCGCGCCAAGCGCGAACGGCCCGCCGAGGATGACATCGTGCAGATGATTCGCTCGGGCAAGCCCCTCCGCGTCGTGGCCGAGACGTTCGGGATCAGCGTCTCGAAGGTCTCGATCCTTTCCTGTGGCCTGGCGAGCCGCCTGAAGGCGGAGCGCGACGACGAGATCCGCGGCCTCCGCCAGGCGGGCTGGACGCATCGTGCACTCGCCGCGCAGTTCGGGCTCTCGCGCATTCGGATCCTGCGCATCTGCGCGCGCCGGGAGGAGCGGGAGGAGGACTCGCGGACGGCGGCGTGAACGCGACTGCCGCTGCCGCCTGACGAGCGGCGTCGCGTCAGGCGGTCATCGCCATGGTGGCCGCGGACCTCTCGAGGAGTTTCAGGAAAGACGCGGTCCACCATTGGATCGTCCCGGTCGCGACGCGGCGGTCGAGGGCGCGCATGCGACGAGCGCGTTCCTCGGGGGCCATCGAGACGGCGAGCTCGATTCGCCGTTGAATCGCTTCGGGGTCGTACGGGTTCACCAGTACCGCCTCACGGAGCTCGTTCGCCGCGCCCGCGAACTCGGAGAGCACCAGGACGCCCGGCACACCGGCTCGGCTGGCGACGTATTCCTTGGCCACCAGGTTCATGCCGTCGCGAAGCGGCGTGACCAGCGCCACGTCGGCGGCGGCGTAGTAGGCGATGAGCTGCTCGCGCGAGAGCGCCGTGTAGAGGTAGCGCAGCGGTGAGCGGCCCTCGTAGGTGAAGCGGCCGACGATCCGCCCGACGCACTCGTCGACGGCTCGCTTGAGCTCCCGGTACTCCGGCACCCGGTCGCGCGACGGCACGGTCACCTGGACGAGGCAGACCCGACGCCGCCACCCGGGCTGCCGCTCGAGGAAACGCTCGAAGCCGCGCAACCGCTCGACGATCCCCTTGGTGTAGTCGAGGCGGTCGACCCCGAGCAGCACCACCTCGCTGCCGAGGTTGTGCCGCAGGCGCGCCGCACGCTCTCGGGTGGCCGGCTGGGATGCCTCCGCCCGGAAGTGCTCGTAATCGATGCCGATGGGCAGCGCCGCCACCCGCACCTCCCGGCCCGGCAGGCGGACGCTCGGGGGATCGTCGAGGACCGGCACGTCGAGGTACTGGCGCACGCTGGCGAGGAAGTTCCGGACGTCGGCGTCGGTCTGGAAGGCCAGCAGGTCCGCCCCGAGCAACCCGCTCAGCAGCTCCTCACGCCAGCGGAGAATGCCGAAGACCGTCGGGGGCGGAAACGGGATGTGCCAGAAGACGCCGAGCCGGGCGGGGACGCCGGCGGAGCGCAGCAGCCCGGGCACGAGGCAGAGATGGAAGTCGTGGATCCACACGAGGTCGCCGGGCATCACACTGGCCTGCACCGCTGCCGCGAAGCGCTCGTTGGCCGCCCGGTAGGCGGTCCAGTAGTTCTGCTGGATGCGGCAGCGGCTCGGAAACATGTGGCACAGCGGCCAGAGCACCTGATTCGAGAACCCGGCGTAGTAGTCGCTGATCTCGCGCTCCTTCAGCCGGACGGCGCGGATCGGGTAGGCGAGCCCCGTGGTCTCGGGGCGGAGGTCGTCGGACGCATGCTGCCCGACCCATGCGATCCAGGTGCCGTCGTGGGCTCGCAGCGCGTCGTCGAGGGCCGCCGCGAGACCGCCCACCGTGCGCTGCGCATGCACGCCCTGCGGGCCGCGCACCATCTCGAGGGGCGCGCGATTGGACACGATGACCAAACGCGAGGTGCGCATGCGCAGATCTCATTGTGCGCGCGCCCCGCGATGCGGTCAATCAATTCGCGGCCGATATGGTGGCCAGCGGCGGACACTCGCCGCGGTAGACGTGACGCCGGAAGAGCGGGGTGAAGTCGCGGTCGGCCGTCCGATTGACGGCGCGCAGAAAGCTCGCCGTCGAGAGGCGCGCGTGCTCGCTCGCGAGCGCGCGTACGGCGTCGTCGAGCGTCCGCCGCCCACCGGTCACGCGTCGCATCTCCCGGTCGATCCACCACATGATCAGAGGGGCGCTGTTGTTGAGCGCGGCGGGATGACGGGTGCGTGAGAGGTCGACGCCCCAGCGGCCGTAGCGTGCGAAGAGACGGATGCCCCGGTCGAAGCTCCGGTCGGACAGCCGGCCCGCCCGATGCTGGAGCGCGAGCGAGTAATACTCCGCGAGCCCCTCGGAGATCCACCGCCCGTCGCCCTTCGGCCGAAACGGCTGCCAGACGTGGAAGAGCTCGTGCAGGTAGGTGCTCGTCTTGTCCGGCGAGCGGAGCGGGATGCGGCCGTTCACGAAGAAGGAGTCTTCGCCCGAGAGGCCACCGTGCCACATGGGATCGGGGGCGCTCACGACGAGGAGGCGGGGTGGCGGCGGGCCGAGGATGGACTCGAGGAGCGGGACCGTACGCACGTAGAGCCGCAGCAGACGCCGCGGATCGAGGGCGGAGCCGGGCGCGACGGCGATCGTCACCGGGAGCCCGGCGATCACTCGAGTGTGCCGGGCGATGCGGCCGAGCAAGAACCAGCCACGCGGCCGGTCGAGCCGCTTGGCGGGCTCCTCGACGGCGAAGGTGTCGTCCGCGAGCCGCGGCGCCGCGGCCGCGACGCGCCACCCCCGGGGGAGCCTGAAGACGAGCCGCGCCCGCGACTTCGCCCGCACCGTGCCGGGGCGGAAGCTCACGTTGATCTCCGGGAAGATGTGGAGCGCGCGGGTTGCCACCCAGTCGCGGTCGGCGTGGCTGTCGAAGTGCGCGCCCGGCGGCCGTGGCCGGTCGATCGCCACGGTGTAGGCCAGGTGCGCGTATGGACCGCCGGGCGTCCAGAGCAGCGTCCGGTCGTGCCAGACGAGCGTGCCGCTGCCGGTCACCCGGGTCGTGCGGCCGTCGCGGAACACGAGCCGGAAGGACGCGACCTCGTCGATGCCCGCCAGCAGCCACCGCACGCGCGCATGTCCGGGGTCGCCGCGGCGGATCGCGACCACGTAGTCGACGCTGAAGGTGGGCGCCGCCGCGCGTGCCGCCACGGGCAACGTGACGAACGCCATCACCACCGCCGCCCGGATGCGCAAAGCGGCCGCGGCGCGCGACGCGGCCCCGGAAGCGGGGTCCGGGGGCATCGGAGGAGCGCAGCGAGCGAAGCGAGCGAGCACCGCACGGGCCCCCGGGGGCTATAAAACTTGAATGACCATCGGCCGCCGGTGACGAAACGCGTACAACGCCGCGGGGCGATGCGGTCCTCGGCGCACCCGACCGAGGGCATGCAGCAGGCCGAGCGCGAGGACCTTCTTCCGGAAGTTCCGGCGGTCGAGCCGCCGCCCGAGGATCGCCTCGTACATCTCCTGCAGCTCGCCCAGCGTGAATTCGCGGGGCAGGAGCGTGTAGGCCAGGTTGGTGTACGCCAGCTTGGCGCGTAGCCGCTCGGCCGCCGTGGCGACCACGGCGGCGTGGTCGTAGGCGAGCGCCGGCAGCCTCCGGACCGGCCGCCAGGCGACCGCGGCATACTTGTCGCCCCCGGGCCGCGGTGGAAAACGACCACCGTGCGCGATCAGTGCCACGTAGGCGACCGACACCACGTGTCCCGCGGGATCCCGCCCCGGGCTGCCGAAGGTGTACAGTTGCTCGAGGTAGATGTTCGGGATGCCCGTCTGCGCCGCCAGCTCGCGCCCCGCTGCGGCGTCGAGCGACTCGTCCACCTGCACGCGTCCGCCGGGCAAGGCCCACCGGCCCGCGAATGGTCCGTGGCGGAGCTCGACGAGCAGCACGTGGAGCGTCCGCGCGAGGACCGTGAAGACGGCGATGTCGACCGCGACGATCGGGGCCGCGACCACGGGCGCCGGGAAGCCCGTCATCCCCCCAGCTCGAGCATCCGTTCGAGCGCCCGAGCGGCCCGGACGCGCACGTCCTCGGAAATCGTCACCTCCGGCTCGAGGTCGCGCAGGGCATCGCGCGTGCCCTCGAGCGTGATCATCTTCATGTAATGACAGAGCTTGCAGCTCTTGTAGAACTTCTTGCCCGGTACCTCGAGCAGCAGGCGGTCCGAGAGACCGCACTCCGTGACGACCAGGAACTCGCGCGCGTCGCTCTCGTGCGCGTAGCGGACCATGCCGCTCGTGCTGAGCACGGCGTCCGCGAGCGCGAGGACGTCTCGTCGACATTCGGGATGGGCGAGCACGCGGACGTGGGGCAACGCCGCCTTCACGGCGCCGATCTGCTCGGGCGTGATCTGATGGTGGACGTAGCAGTTGCCGTCCCAGGCGATGATCGACTTCCGGGTCTGCGACTGGACGTACGCCGCGAGATTCTGATCGGGTACGAAGAGAATGTGCTCGCTCGGCAGCGCCTCGACCACCCGGACGGCGTTGGACGACGTGCAGCAGGCGTCGCACTCGGCCTTCACGTCGGCCGTGGTGTTCACGTAGCCGACGACGGCCAGATCCGGATAGACGGCCCGCAGCTCGGCCTTGCGCGCGGCGAGGTCCTCGGCGGTGACGCTGTCGGCGAGCGAGCAGCCCGCACGCAGATCGGGAAGCAGAACCCGGCGCGTCGGATTCAGGATCTTGGCGGTCTCGGCCATGAAGTGGACGCCGCAGAAGACGATCGTGTCGGCCTCGACGCGCGTCGCCTGGCGCGCCAGCTCGAGCGAGTCGCCCACGAAGTCGGCAACCGCGAAGATCTCGGGGCGCTGGTAGTTGTGCGCCAGGATCACCGCGTTGCGTTCGCGTTTGAGCGCCTGGATCTCCGCCATGACGTCGGCGAGCGCGGCGCAGCGCGCGGGCGTGTAGGCGGCCTCGCCGAGGGGAGCGAGCAGTGCCTCGAGCGCCGGACCGGTGGCAGCGGTGAGCGAACCCATGGTGTCTCTGACGAGCCGTTTGCGTACTCTTTACGCATACTCCGCGGACGGGGAGGTGTGTCAAGCCGGCGCGGCGGGTGCTGGCCGCCGGCGCGCGCCGAAGGTTGCCAAGGCTGGAAGGGCGGGATAGGTCGAGCGCGATGCCAGACCTCGACCCGGGTGCGGCGCTCGAGCAGGCCGGCCGCTACCGTGCGGCTGCCGATTGCGCCCTCGCCGACCGGCCACCGTCGCGAGCCGACGCGCTCGCCGTCCTGCGCAGCCCCGACGACGACCTCCCGGCCGTGCTGTCGGCGGCGTTCGCCGTGCGCGCGCGGCACTTCGGCCGGCGCGTCAAGCTCTGTGTCCTGAAGAACGCGCGCAGCGGCCTCTGCCCGGCTACTGCTCGCAGTCGGCGGTGTCGAGCGCCGACATCGACCGCTACCGCCTGCGTCCCGTCCCGGAGCTGACGGCCGCGGCCCGCGAGGCCGCCGCCCGGGGGGCGCGCCGCTACTGCATGGTGGTGAGCGCGCGCGGGCCGAGCCCCGGGGACGTCGCGCATTTCGCGGAGGCGGCCCGCGCCATCCGCGCCGAGCTGCCGGACCTGGAGCTCTGTGTCTCCCTCGGCATCCTCGCCGACGGCCAGGCCGAGGCCCTGCGCGCCGCCGGCATCGACTTCGTGAACCACAACCTCAACACGAGCCGGCGCTTCTACCCCGCCATCTGCAGCACGCACACTTACGACGACCGCGTCGCGACCGTCGAGCGCGCCAAGCGCGCGGGGCTCGCCGCCTGCTCGGGCGTCATCGTCGGCATGGGCGAGACGCACGACGACCTGGTCGACGTCGCGGCCGCGCTCGGCGAGCTGGGTGTGGAATCGCTGCCCGTCAACTTCCTCCATCCCATCCCGGGAACGCCGCTGGGCGACCGACCCCCGCTCCGTCCCGCCGACTGCCTGCG
>VBLD01000030.1:0-5920 GCA_005879205.1 Deltaproteobacteria bacterium | reverse complement strand
CGGGAGCGCTCGCTCGGCGAGGCGCAACCTCTCGCCCTCTTTGCCGCCAACTCGATCTTCGTCGACGGCTATCTGACCACGCCCGGGCAGGCGCACCGCGACGCGGTGGCGATGATCTCCTCGCTCGGTTTCGAAGTCGAAGGGGCCTGATTCCCCGGCCCGGCCCGGCTAAATCCAATCCCCGGAAAACCGATAGACAGGACGCGTCAAATATGATCAAGGGCATCGCACTCATCTCGAGGAGGGGTTCGGCATGGCACAACGGCTGACCGCACCGTCGTTTCTGCGTGATCTGCTCCATGCGCGCGAGGAAGACGAGGAAAAGGAAAAGGAAAAGGACGAGGAAGACGACGAGGACTTCGACGAAGAGGGCGAGTTCGAGGACGATGAAGACGACGACGACCTCGACGAGGATGAGGAGGAGGAAGAGGAGTAGCGGCCGCCCTCAGGCTCCGGCGACGGTCATGCGCTCGACCTTGACGGTCGGAGCCGCGATGGCGTTGCGGAAGACGAGGTCGTTGCCCACCATCTCGATGCCGCGGAACATGGCGAGCAGATTGCCCGCGATGGTGATCTCCTCGACCGGATACGCGAGCTCTCCCCGCTCGATCCACAGACCCGCCGCCCCGCGCGAGTAGTCTCCAGTCACCCCGTTCACCCCGAAGCCGATCAGCTCGGTCACGTACAGCCCTGCGCCGATCGAAGCGATGATCGCCTCGGGCGAGTGCGGCCCGGGCACCAGGAAGAAGTTGGTGGGTGACGCGCCCGGGGCGTCGCCGAAGCCGCGCGCGGCATGCCCCGTCGGACGGAGCCCCAGGCGCCGGGCGGAATAGGCGTCCAGGAGGTAGCTCTGCAACACGCCGCCGTCGACGACGACGAGCCGCCGCGACGCCACGCCCTCGGCGTCGAACGGCCGCGACGCCGGACCTGCGACGCGCAGCGGGTCGTCCTCGACCGTCACGTGGGGCGAGGCGATCGCCTCGCCGAGTCGGCCGAGCAGGAAGGAGGCGCGCCGGTAGAGGGCAGGGCCCGCAATCGCGCCCGCGAGATGACGCAGCAGCGAGGCCGCCGCCTGCGGATCGAAGACGACCGGGTACTCCCCGGTCGGGACGCGGCGCGCACCGAGCCGGCGGAGCGCGCGCCGTGCCGCCTCGCGGCCGACCTCGGCGGGCGGGTCGAGGGCCGCGAGCTTGCGGTGCGCGGTGTACCAGGAGTCGCGTTGCATCGCCCCGTCGCGTGCCGCGACCGGCGAGACACTGAGACCCCAGTGGGTGCCGCTGTAGGCGCCCGCGAAGCCGAGGCTCGAGGCGTAGGCCACCTGACCGCCGTCGCCGCCGAACTCGGCTCCTTCGGAGTTCGTGATCTCGGCGGCAGATGCGAGCGCGGCCGCCTCCGCCTCGCGCGCGCGCGCGAACGCCGCGGGTGGCTCGAGCTGCTCGATCGCCGCATCGTAGAGGTCGAGGTCGGGCTGCTCGCGCGCGAGGTCGGCGGGGTCCGGGAGCCCGGCATGGGGGTCGGCGACGGTGGCGCGCGCGAGCGCGCAGGCGTCGCGGGGGAGCGCCTCGAGCGCCCCGGACGAAAGGTCCGCGGTCGACACGATGGCGGTCGAGTTGCCGACGAAGACGCGCAGTCCCACCCGTCGCTGGCGGGCGCGCTTGAGCTTCTCGACCTCGTCCAGGCGCACCGTGACCGACAGTCCCTCGCTCTCCCCGACGAGCACGTCGGCGGCACGCGCCCCCGCTGCGCATGCCCGCGCCACGAGTTCGGTCGCGAGGTCGCGGAGATCCATCGCGGATCAGGCCTGCGTGCCGCCGACGGTCAGTCCGTCGATGCGCACGGTCGGCAGGCCGACGCCGACCGGCACGGACTGGCCGTCCTTCCCGCACGTGCCGATGCCCTCGTCGAGCTGGAGGTCGGCGCCGACGCGCGAGATTCGCCGCAGCACGTCTGGGCCGTTGCCGATGAGCGTGGCGCCCTTCACCGGCCGCCCGACCTTCCCGCCCTCGATGAGGTATGCCTCGCTCGCCGAGAACACGAACTTGCCGCTCGTGATGTCGACCTGCCCGCCGCCGAAGGACACCGCGTAGAGTCCCCGGTCGACGGAGCGGAGAATGTCCTCGGGGGCGTCCTGGCCGGCGAGCATGAAGGTGTTCGTCATGCGCGGCATCGGGATGTGCGCGAAGCTCTCGCGCCGGCCGTTGCCGGTGAGCGGCATCCCCATGAGCGACGCGTTCAGGCGGTCCTGCAGGTAGCCGCGGAGGATGCCCTTCTCGATCAGGACCGTGCGGCTCGTGGGTGTGCCCTCGTCGTCGACGTTGAGCGACCCGCGCCGCAGTGGGATCGTGCCGTCGTCGATCACCGTGCAGAGCTCCGAGGCGACGCGCGTACCGATCCGGTCCGTGAAGGCCGAGACGCCCTTGCGGTTGAAGTCGCCTTCGAGCCCGTGGCCGATCGCCTCGTGAAGCAGGATGCCGGGCCAGCCGGGGCCGAGCACGACGGTCATCGTGCCCGCCGGGGCGGCGATGGCGTCCAGGTTGGTGAGCGCCTGGCGAGCCGCCTCGCGCGCGAACCGCTCGGCGCGGCCGTCGGTGAGCGCGGAGAACGGCAGCCGCCCGCCGCCGCCGTACGTTCCTTGCTGGCGGTTCTGCCCGCGCTCGGCGATGCACGTGACGGTCAGATGGACGAGCGGACGAACGTCGCCGACGAAGACGCCGCCGGAGTTGACGACCAGCACGACGCGGTGCTCGATGCCGAGGCCCGCCAGCACGTTGTTGATGGCCGGATCGGTTGCGCGCGCCACCGCGTCGAGGTGCGCGAGGAGCGCCACCTGATCGGGCAGCGGCGTCTCGATGGGGGGCTCGGTGAGCGCATAGAGATCATGCGGCGCCCGCGGGACGCGCGGGACGGGCAGCGGGGGGGCTCCCTCGCGCTCCTCGGCGATGAAGCGGGCGGTGCGCGCGGCAATCTCGAGTCGCTCGAGCGATACCTCGTCCGAATACGCGTATCCGGTCCGCGTCCCCGCGAGCACGCGCACCCCGACTCCCTGGCTCACGTTCCGCGTGACCTTCTTGACGACGCCGTCCTCCAGCGAAGCCGTTTGGTTCATGCGGAACTCGAAGTAGCACTCCGCATGGTTCGCCCGCCGGTCGAGGGCCGTGCCCAGGACCTGCTCCAGCGCCCGATCGGAGAGCCCGAAGCGTTCGAGGAAGAACCGTCCCGGGTCGGCGACGTCCATTCGGGCACGCTACCAGAGCACGACGCGCGAGGCCAATCAGCTTGCACGCCGCCGGCGGTGGTCTAGCATGGCGCGCGTGAGCTGGGACGAGGTGGAGCACCTCCTCGGCGAGATGGTCACGCAGCAGGAAGCCAAGGTGCTCGCGCTCGCGCGGCGCCTCGTTCCGCACCTCACCGCCGAAGATCTGCTCAACCCGCACGACTTCCGGCCGCTGGTCGAGAGCGCGGAATTCAACTTCGAGGACGGCATCCTGGCCGGCCTGCGCGCGGCCGGTGCGGCGCTTCGCGCCGCTCGCTGCCGCACCGCGTAAGACGGCGTGGACAGTGTGGGCGAAACAGTGTCTAATTTTGCGGTTTCTGCGGGCGCTCGAGGCGCCGCGACCAGCATGCGATGACGATTGGCGGCCCCAACAATAATAATCGCGGAACGCTGCCGAGTCTGCTCCAGGCCCTCGATGGTCCCGGCCAGCTCGTGATCCTGCCGCACGACAACCCCGACCCCGATGCCCTCGCCAGCGCTGCGGCGCTCAAGTACCTGGTGGGCGAGCTGCTGCGGAAGGAAGCGCACATCGCTCTCGGCGGCATCGTCGGGCGCGCCGAGAACCGCGCCATGCTCACCTATCTCAACATCACGCTGGTGCCGGTCAGCGAGGTGCAGTTCGGTGGCGGGACGCAGGTGGCGCTGGTGGACACCCAGCCCGGGCGCCCGAACAACTCGCTTCCGGAAGGTCTCGTGCCGACCGCGGTCATCGACCATCATCCCGCCTACGACGACTATCCGGGCGTGCCGTTCCTCGACCTCCGCGATCAGTACGGCGCGACGTCGACGATCCTCACCGAGTACCTGCGGGAGTCCAAGCTGACGATCGAGCCCAAGATCGGGACGGCGCTGTTCTACGGCATCGCGGCCGAGACGCAGGACCTCGGACGCGAGGCGACGGCGGCCGACATCGAGGCGAGCCATTTCCTCTACCCGCACACCAACAAGCGCCGCCTGGCGAAGATCGAGAACGCGCGCGTGCCGCGCGAGTACTTCCGCGTCTTCCGCGAAGCGATCGACCGCGCCGTCCTCTACGATAGCGTCGTGGTCTCGCTGCTCGGCGACGTGCGCTACCCCGACATGGTGGCCGAGGTGGCGGACTTCCTCCTGCGGCTCGATCAGGTGACCTGGGCGGCTGCCATCGGAACCTTCGGCAGCTGCCTCCACTGCTCGATCCGGACCATCGAGCGCGACGTCAACGCCGGCGACCTGCTCCAGCAGGTGCTCGGCAGCAAGCTCGCGGGCGGTCACGACATGATCGCCGGCGGCCGCATCCACGTCGGCCCCGATCCGGCCGCGCACGAGCGGGCGGCAGCCATGGTGCGCGACCGGCTGCTGGCGGCGCTCGGTCTCGCCCCGTCGTGCGGGCAGCCGCTCGTCGCGTAGCCCCCTTGGACGAGAGCGGGTCCACCCCGATCGCGCCAGAGCCGCGTACGAAGCCGTAGCTCGGCGACCGCGGGCGGGGTGGTCCTGCCGTCGCCAGGGGTTTTTCCCATGTCGATTTACGGGATTGTGGGGGCCGTTCCGGGGTGCCCTACCTTCAGCCAGGAGGGCAAGGCCATGAGAGCGCATCGGTCGCAGGCGGGGGGGCAGCCTTCCCGCCCGCCGTCGGCACACCCGAGGACCGGCCGGCGCTCTGCCGAGTCACGAGGGGGGGCGCCGGCCGCGGCCTCGACGGGGACCCTTCTGCGTGAGCTCGTGGCGCACCTCCGGCAGGGCCGCACCCGGCTTCGCGACGAATGGGTGCGCCGGATCACCGAGGCGCGGCTCCTCACGGCGATCAGCCGGGACGAGATATTCGCGGAAGCCACGTCCGTCTTCGACAACTACCTCGATGCCTTGGAGACGGGAACTCTCGAGGCGCTGCAGACCTACGCCCGAAGCCTGTCCGAACGCATCATCCCGCGAGGCGTGGAGACCCACGAGGTGGTCGGTATCGTGCTTCTTCTGCGCGACGTGCTGGCCCGCTCGCTGTTCGCCAAGTACCAGGCCGACTTCCGGATCTTGAACCGGGTCCTCGACGCCTACGAGCCCGCCGCAAACCGTATCGCGATCACCGTGGCCGTGGGCTTCGTGCAGGAGCGCGAGCGGGTGATCCGCGAGCAGCAGGAAGCCATCGGTGAGCTGTCCACGCCCGTGTTGCCGGTCCGCGAGCGGCTGCTCATCCTGCCGATCATCGGCCTCATCGACGTCCAGCGCGCTCGCCAGCTGACCGCGCAGCTCCTGCGCGCCATCCGCACCATCCGCGCCAAGGTCGTGGTGTTCGACATCACGGGCGTCCCGGCCATGGACTCGAACGTGGCGAACCACCTGGTGCGGACCGTGGACGCGTCGCGGCTCCTGGGCGCGATGGTGATCGTTACCGGCCTGTCGCCCGAGATCGCTCAGACCCTGGTCACCCTCGGCGTCGACCTGAGCAAGATGAACACCGTCGGCGATCTCCAGGGCGGCATCGAAGAAGCGGAACGCTTGCTCGGGTGCCGGGTGGTCCCGATCCCGGAGGCGAAGCTCTAGCGAGGTAACGGCACGGCGGGTGAAGATGGTGGTGCCGATCCTCAAGCAAGGCCGCTACCTCATCGCGACCATCCCGACGGCGCTGACCGACGCCGACCTGCAACACCTACGAGATGACCTGGTCGCCCAGGT
>VBLD01000315.1 GCA_005879205.1 Deltaproteobacteria bacterium | reverse complement strand
GACGTCGAGACGTGCACCGGGACGAGCACGAGCTGCCCGGTGGACGGGTTCCTGCCCGGCTTCGTCACGTGTCGGGCCTCGGCGGGCGAGTGCGACCCGGCTGAAATGTGCACGGGGACCGGTCCGAGCTGCCCGGCCGACGCCAAGAGCCCGGCGGGGACGACCTGTACCGACGACGGCAACCCGTGCAGCACCGATCAGTGCGACGGCTCGAGCAACGTCTGCCAGCATCCGGCGGGCAATGCCGGGGCGACCTGCCGCGCTGTAGCCGGGCCGTGCGACGTGGCCGAGAGCTGCACCGGCACGAGCACCGTCTGCCCGGCCGATGCCTTCGAGCCGGCCACAACCACGTGCCGGTCGTCTGCGGGCGAGTGCGATCCGGCGGAGAACTGCACCGGGTCGGCGGCGAGCTGCCCTGCCGACGCAAAGAGCGCCGCGGGAACAGCGTGCACCGACGACGGCAACCCGTGCAGCTCGGATGAGTGCGACGGCACGAACGACGCCTGCCAGCATCCAGCCGGCCACGCCGGTGTCACGTGCCGTGCGTCGGCGGGCGAGTGCGACGTGGCCGACACGTGCACGGGCTCCAGCACCACGTGCCCGGCGGACGCGAAGCAGCCTGCAGGGACCGCGTGCACGAGCGACGGGAATCCGTGCAGCCTCGACCAGTGCGACGGCAGCAGCAACAGCTGCCAGCATCCGGCCGGCAATGCGGGCGCGGTGTGCCGGGCGGCAGCCGGCCCGTGCGATGACGTCGAGAACTGCACCGGCTCGAGCACGAGCTGTCCGGCGGACGGCTTCCTGTCTGCCTTCACGCAATGCCGCGCCTCGGCAGGCGAGTGCGACCCGGCGGAGATGTGTCCCGGAAATGCCCCGAACTGCCCCGCCGACACGAAGAGCGCCGCGGGCACGCCCTGCACGGCGGACAGCAACCCCTGCACGCTGGACGAGTGCGACGGATCGAGCAACGCCTGCCAGCATCCGGCGGGCAACGGCGGGACCATCTGCCGCGCGGCCGCGGGGGACTGCGACCTCGCCGAGACCTGTACCGGGTCGAGCAGCAGCTGCCCGGCGGACGCGTTCAAGCCGAGCAGCACCACGTGCCGGGCGTCGGCGGGTGACTGCGACGTCGCCGAGAACTGCCCCGGGACGGGACCGGCCTGTCCGAGCGATGGCTTCCAGCCGAGCACGACCGTCTGCCGGCCGCAGACCGGCGACTGCGACGTTGCGGATCACTGCCCGGGCAGCGGGCCGAACTGCGAACCCGACAGCGTGAGCGGCGCCTTCGTCACCTGCCGGGCGTCGGCGGGCCCGTGCGACGTCGCCGAGAACTGCGACGGGAGCAGCCACAATTGTCCTGCGGACGCCTTCCAGTCGTCGTCCACGGTTTGCCGCGCCTCGGCCGGAGCGTGCGACCCGGCAGAGAACTGCACGGGGACGGGCGCGGCCTGTCCGTCCGATGCCAAGAGCACGGCGGTCTGCCGGCCGGCGGCGGGCCCGTGCGATGCGGCGGAGAGCTGCGACGGCTCGTCCAACAACTGCCCCGCCGATGCCAAGCAGCCGGCGAGCACCGTGTGCCGGGCGGCGGCGGGAGGCTGCGACGTCGCCGAGAACTGCGACGGCTCGAGCAACGGGTGCCCGGCGGACACGCTGCGGCCGAATGGCTTCGTCTGCCGGTCTTCGACTGCGACGTGCGATCCGGCCGAGACGTGCAACGGCACCAGCGCTGCGTGCCCGTCCGATATCGGGATCCAGGACACCGACGGCGACGGCCTGTGCAACGCGTCCGACAACTGCCCGACCGTCGCGAACCCCGGGCAGGAGGACGCCGACAACGACGGCAAGGGTGACGCCTGCGATCCGTGCAACAACATCATCCCGGTCTTCGCGACCAGACAGTCGGTCCTCGTGACCAGGCTCAACACCGCGCCCGGGGACGACCACTTCAAGTTCAAGGGCGAGATCGCGTTGCCGTACCCGTACGCCCCACCGTTAGACCCGTTCAACAAGGGCGTGCGCATCCTGCTCACCACGGATGGCAACCGCGACGTCATCGACGCGACCGTCCCGGGCGGGCCGTTCGCGCCGACACTCGCGGGCTGGAAGCAGAACAACTCGCACACGACGTTCGTCTACAAGAACGCGTCGCACGGAGCCGTGCCTCTGATCGACGGCATCTATGTCGTGGTCCTGCGCGACCTTTCGTCCCGCCACCCCGGACACATCAAGTTCATCGTGAGCGGCAAGCAGGGCGACTACACGGTCCTGCCCAACGAGATCCCGGTGAAGGGCACGATCGTCATCGACTCGCCGATGGCGTCGAACGGTCAGTGCGGCGAGGCGACGTTCCCGGACGCGGGTGGGCCGACCTGCGCGTTCACCACGTCCGGCGGCACCCTCAAGTGTAAGTGAGGCTAAAGGGGTCCCGGGCGCCCGTCGAGCGGGCGTCCGGGGCCCTTCAGCTCTTGCGCCCGGCGGCCCAGCGATAGATGCCGCGCGCCATGAGCGAGGGCTCCTGCTCGGCGCGCCGCTGGTACACCGCGGCGCGCACGGCGCCGACGGCGGCGTCGCCAGGGGCGGCCTGCGCGGCCAGCTCCGCGAGGTGGCAGGCGAGCGCCAGCTCGCCACGCTCGGCGAGGCGGCGGGCCCGCTCGGCGAGCCGGGCGGCGCCGCCCGCGAGCTCCGCGAACTCGGCGGCGAGCGCGGCCGCGGGCGCCGGCTTCAGGTGTGCCGGGTCGCCGTCCCACCAGCCGCCGTAGAGCCGCCAGACGTTGCGCACGACGAACTCGGGCTCGTCGTAGATCGGTCGCAGATAGGGACGCTCGAGCAGGTGGGCCGGGGCCCGCACCGTGTGGACGACGTCGTCGAGCGTCGCGCCCGCGTTCATGAGCGCGACGGTCTGGTCGTGGAGGGTCTCGAGCAGCTCGGCGGTCTCGGCGAGCGCCTGGCGGATGCGGTCGGCACCGCGGATCGGGAAGCCGTGCCCCGGGCACATGAGCTCGGCGCCGAGCTCCGCCATCCGTCGGAGGGCGCGCGCCCAGTCGAGGGGGAAGCGCTGGACCTTCTGCGGATTGCCCGCATTGGGCGCCGCCCAGATGAAGAAGTCGCCGGTGCAGAGGAGCTTCCGGTGGGGGACCCAGGCCCAGAGATGGTCGTCCGTCTCGCCGCGCGCGTGGGTGAGCACGAGCTCGACACCCCCGACGGTCACCTCGAGCGTCGACCCGAAGGTGACGTCGGGGTC
>VBLD01000314.1:4806-8700 GCA_005879205.1 Deltaproteobacteria bacterium | reverse complement strand
GCCGCAACAACTTCGGAGCCACGTTCTTCATCCTGACCGGCTTCCACGGCTGTCACGTGTTCTCCGGGGTGGTCTATCTGAGCATCGTCCTCGCTCGCGCCCTGAGGGGCGCGTACTCCGCGCACCAGAACAACGGCGTCGAGATCGCGGCGCTCTACTGGCACTTCGTGGACCTCATCTGGATTCTCGTGTTCACCTTCGTCTACCTGCTGTAGGGGGAGAGCGATGACCGTCCATTCACCCGAGCAACTGGCCCACGAGCATCGTCGCTACCTGCAGGTGTTCGCCTGGCTGGCGGTCCTGACCGCAGTGGAGCTGGCGGTGATCTACATGCCGATCCCACACCTGGCGATCGGCCTCATGCTCGTGGTGCTCGCCGCCACCAAGGCCGCGCTGGTCGCGCTCTTCTACATGCACCTCGCCGTCGAGCGGCGGACCCTCACCTACATCGCGCTCACGCCGGCCGTGCTCTGGCCGCCCGCCGTGGAGGCCGAAGCGCATCACTGATCCGTCCCGGTCTCCTCTCGTGGCCGTCGCGCTGCTCGCGGCCGCAGCGCTGGCCTGCAGGCGTCCCGCCCTGCCGGTGCTCGGTACGATCCCGCCCTTCGCCTTGACCGAACGTGGTGGGGACGCCATCCGAGCCGAAGACCTCGCCGGGCACGTCTGGGTCGCGGACTTCGTGTTCACCCGCTGCCCGGATTTCTGCCCCGCGCTGACCAGCCGCTTCGCGCGTCTGCAGCGCGACCTCGAGGTCGCGACCGACGGCGTCCGGCTGGTCTCCTTCAGCGTCGATCCGGCCCACGACACGCCCGAGGTCCTGCAAGGCTATGCGAGCCGCGCCGGCGCACGGCCCGGCTGGCTCTTCGTCACCGGGCCCCGGGACACGGTGGCGGCGCTCCTCCGCGAGGGGTTTCACGTGGCTTACGCCGACGGCGGCCCCCCATCGTCACCGATCACCCACAGCGACAGGTTCGTGCTGGTCGACCGCGAGCTGCGCATCCGTGGCTACTACCACGGCACCGACGACGCGGACGTCGCGCGCCTGGTCCACGACGCGGCGGCTCTGCGCGACGGGCAGGCGCCGTGATCCCGCTCGCCGCGCTGCCCACCATCAACGCGGCCCTGAACGCCACGAGCGCCGTGCTCCTGTCGCTCGGCTACGTCGCGATCCGGCGCCGCGCGGTTCGCGTCCACCGCGGCTGCATGCTGGGCGCCTTCGTCGCCTCGTCCATCTTCCTCGTCTCCTACGTCACCTACCACGTCCAGGTGGGCACGACGCGCTTCCCCGGCACGGGCTGGATCCGCCCCGTCTACTTCTCCATCCTCGGGACTCACACGCTGCTCGCCGCGTGCATTCCGCCGCTCGTCGTCACGACGCTCGCCCTCGCCCTCCGCGGCCGGTTCGCGCGCCATGCCCGTCTCGCGCGCTGGACGCTTCCGAGCTGGCTCTACGTGTCGGTGACCGGCGTCGTCGTCTACCTGTTGCTCTACCACCCGCCGTTCGGCGGCTACGCCGCCGTCCGCCGCGCGAGTAGGGCGGTGCCGGCGAGCGTGGCGAGTGCAAAGCCGCCGAGCACGGCGAGCGAGAGCCCGAGGCCGGGCAGGCCGGCCGCCGCCCTGGCGTCGCCGAGGTAGAGACAGCGGCGAAGCGCCGCCATCCCGTAGGTGAGCGGATCGACGCGCATGAGCCACCCGAGCGCCCGCGGCGCCCCCGCGGCCGGGAAGAAGGCGCCGGAGAGCAGCCAGAGCGGGATGAGCAGCAGGTTCATGATCGCGTGGAACCCCTGCGTCGACTCCAGGCGCCAGGCGATGAAGAGCCCGAGGTTCACGAGCGCGAAGGCGAGCAGGGCCATGACGCCGGTCACGGCGGCGACGCGTGCGGCATCGAGCGCCACTCCCGCGAGGGGCGCCAGCGCCAGGAAGAGCAGGCCCTGCAGCACGGCGAGCGTCACCCCGCCGAGCGCCTGGCCGAGGACGATCGCGGTGCGCGGCACCGGCGCGACGAGCACTCCCTGGAGGAACCCGGCCCGCCGGTCCTCGACCGTCGAGATGGTCGCGAAGATCGCCGTGAAGAGCAGCACGAGCGCCAGCACGCCCGGGTAGAAGTACTCGAGGTAGCCGACGCCGGCACCGGCGGGACGGAAGGAGGCGGTCAGGCCTCCGCCGAGCAGGAGCCAGAAGACGATCGGCTGCACCAGCGCCCCGACCAGGCGGCTCCGCTGGCGGACGAAACGGATCACCTCCCGCTGCCAGAGCGTGGCGACCGCCAGCATCACGCCTCCCCTCCGGCCACGAAACGGCGTCCCGTGGCCTGCACGAAGACGTCCTCGAGCGTCGGCTTGCCGTAGGTGAGCGACCGGACCGCGTCCGGGAACGCCTCGACGATCTCCCGCACGAGCTCGTGCGCCCGCGCCCGCTCGAGGCGCAACGTGCCGTCGACCAGCGTCCCCACGACGCCGAACCGTCCCCGCACCGCGTCGCGCAGCGCCTCGGCATCCGGGGTCTCGACGACGAGGACGTCGCCGCCGACCGACGCCTTCAAGGCGTCGGGCGGACCGAGCGCGACCACGCGGCCGCGGTCGAGAATCGCCACCCGATCGCACCGCTCGGCCTCCTCCATGTGGTGCGTCGTCAGCACGACGGTGACGCCCTCGGCGTCTCTCAGGGCGCGCAGCTCCGCCAGGAAGTCGCGGCGGGCCGCCGGGTCGAGCCCGGTGCTCGGCTCGTCGAGGAGCAGGACGGCGGGACGCGGGAGGAGTCCCTTGGCGAGCTCGACCCGCCGCCGGAGCCCCCCCGACAGCCGCTCGACGAGCTCCCGCGCGCGCTCGGCGAGCCCGAGGCGGAGAAGGAGCGCGTCGATGCGCGCGGCGAGCGCGGGACCGCGGAGGCCGTAGAGGCGGCCGTGGTGGCGCAGGTTCTCCTCGACGGTGAGCTTGCCGTCGACGCTCGCGTGCTGGAAGACGACGCCGAGGAGGCGGCGCACCGCATCCGGCGCCCGCGTGACGTCGTGGCCGAGGACGCGCGCGGCACCGCCGTCGGGCGGCAGGAGCGTCGCGAGAATCCGGAAGAGCGTGCTCTTGCCGCCGCCGTTCGGGCCGAGGAAGCCGAACAGCTCGCCGCGCGCCACCGCGAACGATGCGCCGGCCAGCGCCTCACGAGCGCCGAAGCGGCGGCGCAGGTCGATCACCTCGATCGCCGGCGTGTCGCCGGCGGGCACCTCGACCGCCGGCACCTCCACTGCCGGGGTCCCGCCGGCGGGCAGCGCCGCACCGTCCGTCAGCGCCGGCGCCGCTCCAGACGCGTCACGAAATGGTCGACCGCGAGCCATAGGCTCCGGGCATAGCGGAAGAAGACGAGCGGGACCAGCGTGACCAGCGCGATCCCGAGCCCGAGCTGCTGCCGGAGCGTCAGCCCCACCGTCCAGTCGAGCCCCAGGACGGTGCCGAAGGCGACCGCCACCGCCGCAGCGTAGTTCAGATAGATGGCGCCCACGAAGTAGCCCTGCTCACGCTCGTAGACGAGCCCGCACACCGCGCAGCGCTCGTGCATGGTGAACCAGCCCGTGAACAGCGCCGACCGTCCGCAGCGCGGGCAGCGAAGCCGGACCGCGCGTCCGAGGACGCTCCAGAGGGACGTCACGCCGCGGCGACACGCTCGCCGTCGAGAAACACCCGCGCCCAGACCTCGAAGTTGAGGAGGACCCACACCTGCATGAAGGCACCGTCGCGTCCGGCCAGGTAGCTTCGCCAGCTCTGCTCGACGATCGCCGGGTCGAAGAAGCCGCGGGTGCGGGCCCGAGAACCGAGGAGCAGGTCCTCGGCGAGCGGCCGGCACTCGGCGCGGAACCACCGGTCGAGAGGCAGAGTGAAGCCGTGCTTCGGGCGGTGGAGGACC
>VBLD01000314.1:2718-4730 GCA_005879205.1 Deltaproteobacteria bacterium | reverse complement strand
CACTTGAGATGGGACGGCATGCCCGCCACCAGCTCCACGAGGCGATGATCGAGGAACGGAACCCGCGCCTCGAGGCCGACGCTCATGCTCATCTTGTCGACCTTCATGAGGAGATCCTCGGGCAGCCAGGTGGAGAGGTCGGCGAGGAGGTAGCGGTTGAGCGGATCGAGGCGCGCGCCGCGGTGGAAGAGCGCCCGGAAGAGCTCGAGACCGTCGTGCCCGTTACGGCCCCCGCGGAGCCCCGGGGCGAGCAGCCGGTCGATCTCGTGCGGCCGGAACACGGCCTTCACGCGACGATAGCCCGCCGCGAGGTCGAGGCCGCCCGCCTCGAGGGCCTTCGCCATCTTCGGCGGCGCGAGTGGTCCGAGCGCGCCGAGGAGGCGGCGCGCCCCGCCCGGCAGCCGCTCGTAGTGACGGAGCATGCTGGCGAACCGGTAGTACGGGTAGCCGGCAAACAGCTCGTCGGCCCCCTCTCCGGTGAGCACGACCTTCACGTGACGGCGCGCGAACTCGCAGAGCAGGAAGGTCGGGATCGCGGCGTAGTCGGCGATCGGCTCGTCGAGGTGATACACCGTCCGCGGCAAGAGCTGCTCGACGTCCATCGACCCGACGACGAGGGTCTGGTGGTCCGCCCCGAAGTGACGCGCGACCTGCTCGGCGTGGGCGCTCTCGTCGTAGGCGCCGGGCACGCGGAAGCCCACCGCGAAGGTCTTGACCGGCCGGTCGGTGAGCCCCGCCATGAGGGCCGCCACGCTGCTCGAGTCGACGCCCCCGGAGAGGAAGGCGCCGAGGGGCACGTCGCTCAGCAGCCGGCGGCGCACGGAGTCCCGGAGCAGTTCCCGGAGCGCCTCGAGGTAACGCTCCTCCGGCCACTCCGGTCCCGGGTCGGCGGGCACCTCCCAGTAGACCCGCTCGATGACCCCCGCAGCGCTCGCCTCGAGCAAGGTGCCCGGTCTGAGGCGCACGACGTCGCGGAAGATCGTCTGCCGGTCCGGGTTGTACTGGAAGGTGAGGTAGGCGCGGAGCGCCTCGGGGCTGATCGCGCGCTCGACCGACGGATCCTCAAGCAGCGCCTTCAGCTCCGAGGCGAAGATCAGCCGGCCGCGGGCGATCGTGTAGTAGAGCGGCTTCTCGCCCAGCCGATCACGATAGAGGAGGAGGCGGCGGCGGCGCTCGTCCCACAGCGCGATGGCGAACATCCCGTTCAGCCGCGCGACGAAGTCGGCACCGTCCTCCTCGTAGGCGTGGACGATCACCTCCGTGTCCGTCGACGTGCGGAAGCGGTGGCCCTTGCGCTCGAGCGCCTCGCGCAGCTCGGGAGAGTTGTAGATCTCGCCGTTGTAGACGGTCCACACGCTGCCGTCCTCGTTGGCGATGGGCTGGCGGCCGTCGGCGAGGCCGATGATGCTGAGCCGCCGGTTGCCCAGGCCGATCGGCCCGTTCACGTAGAAGCCGTCGTCGTCGGGACCGCGGTGCGCGATGGCGGCGTTCATGCGGTGGAGCAGCAGCTCGTCGACCCGCGCGCGGGCGTCGAGGTGGAAGATGCCGGTAATCCCGCACATGGCTCAGGCGCCCGGTACCCGCCCGCGCACGCTCACCCACCCGTCGTCGCTGTCGAGCAGGTCGATGTCGACCAGCCCCGCTTCCCGGAACCAGCGGAACACCTCCTTCGGTCGGTGACGGGACTCGAGCTCCGTCGCGTACGTGTCGAAGGTGTCCAGGATCGACCACGAGAGCGGATAGTTCCGGTAGAGGAGCACGGGGAAGAAGTAGCGCACGTAGCGGACCACCGGGACCTTGTCGATCAGCCAGAATACGGGCACGGCGTAGAGCGACCACCAGAGGATCACGCGCTTCGGCAGTCGCCGCGTGAACCCCCGCAGGAACCGGCGCCGGAACATGTTGAGGGCCCATCCCACCCCGGGCTTGACGACGGCGGCGTAGACGCTGATGGCGATCGTGCCCCCGGGCTTGACGAGCGGGACGAGAGTCCGGAAGGCGCGCTCCGCCGA
>VBLD01000314.1:621-2575 GCA_005879205.1 Deltaproteobacteria bacterium | reverse complement strand
GCCGACGGCGAGCGCCGCGCCGTCGCGCGACACGACGTCGAGGAAGCGACCCATGCCGCACCCCGCCTCGAGCACGACCCGCCCTTCGAGATCATCGTGGCCGAGACCGGTCTCGATCCGGAGGCGGCGCTCCGAGTCGGCGAGCTGCGCGCCGTCGAGCTGCACGCGCGGGAAGGTCTTCCACTGGAGGCCGAAGGACTCTGCGTACGCGGACCGATCCACGAAGCGGATGACGCCGTCGCGCGGGTAGAGCGCCCGGCAGGCCGGGCACGCGACTGCGTGCGGCGCCGGCTCGAGGGCACCGCCGCAGGCGGGGCAGCGCAGGAAGGCGAGCGGGTCGACCGGCGCACCCGGGTCGACGAAGCGAACGTCACGCGGCGAGAACATCCTCGAACATCCTTTCCCACGCCTGCACCACGGTCGGCGCGGCGAACGGCACGAGCGTCGGCGGGATCTGCGCGCGCAGGCGCGCCCGCTCCTCGGGCGCGCCGAGCAGGCGGTCGAGCGCGCGGGCGAGCGCGTCGGGATTCTCGGGCGGGACGAGAAGCCCGTTCACCCCGTCGCGCACCACCTCGCGCACGCCGTCGGAGCAGGCACAGGCGATCACCGGACAGCCGGCCGCGAGCGCCTCGAGAATCACGTTGGGGAGCCCCTCGTAGCGCGACGACAGCACGAAAACGTCGGCCGCGGCGAAATATCGGTACGGGCGCGGCTGGAATCCGACGAAGCGCACGGTGGTGCCGAGGCCGAGATGCTCGGCGCGGGCGGCCAGCGCCTGCCGATCCGGCCCCTCTCCGAGAATCGTCAGCGTCGCCGCCGGGCGGCCGCGCTGCACGCGGGCGAAGGCGTCGAGGAGCAGGTCGAAGCCCTTCTGCGCCCCCAGGCGACCCGCAGCGACAACGTGCGGGCCCGGCCCCGCGTACGGCCGTTCGCCGCTCTGCGCCTCCGCGGAAACGCGCGCCACGTCGACGGGATTGTAGATGCGGATCACCTGCCCGGGACGGGCGCCGACGCGAGCCGCGATCTCGCGGGCCGCGCCGTCCGACTGGGTGACGATGCGGTCGGCGGCGCGTACGCGCCGGAGGTAGAAGCGGTAGAGCAGGTCGCGATGGCGGCTGTTCTCCAGGTATCGCTCGCCGATCACCTCGCGGACCACGAGCCTGGTCGGCGGGAGCAGCCGACGGACGAGCAGCAGGGCGAAGTTCATGTAGCCCTGCGTCGAGGCGACGGCCGCGGGGCGGAGGCGCCAGACGGCACGGACGAGTGCCGGGAGCGCCCGGCGAAGCCGAGTCGCCCCGAGCCCGTGTACCGACACGTCGGCCGGCACCTCGCCGAGGTATGGCCCGGCCGCATCGGCGAGCACCAGGTGGGGCTCGAAGCGCTCCCGGTCGAGATGGCGCAGCACGGTCACCACGACGCGCTCGGCACCGCCGCCGTGGAGTCCGGGGAGCGCGAAGAGAATACGTGCGGCCACGGTGCTAGGCCCCCGCTCCGGCGAGCAGACCGGCCAGCCGCTCGACGTTGCGGCCGAGGTCGAAGCGCTCGACGACGAGGGCGCGGGCTGCCGCCCCGAGCTTCCGGCCGAGCGCGGGGTCGCGCAGGACACGAGCCAGCGCATCGGCGAGGCCGTCCACGTCGCCCGGCTCGACGAGCAGCCCCGTCTGCTCGGCCATCACGACCTCGGGGATGCCCGAGAGCCGCGTCGCCACCACCGGCGTCTCGACGGCAAAGGCCTCGAGGATGAGGTTCGGAATTCCGTCCATCGACCCGCGGCGGTCGACGACGCTCGGATGGGCCAGCAGGGCGGCACTGCGCAGCAGCGTGACGAGCTCGCGATGCGGGAGCCGGCCGGCGAGCTCGACGCGACCGGCGAGGCCGAGGGCGTGGATCTGACGCTCGAGGCGCGCCCATTCGGGCCCCTCGCCCACCAGCACGCAACGGAACCGCACCCCCT
>VBLD01000314.1:0-573 GCA_005879205.1 Deltaproteobacteria bacterium | reverse complement strand
CCGATCAGCTCGGGCGACCGGGCCCGGCCGGGAGAATAGGCGTCGAGCTCGAGGCCGTGATGGCAGAGCACCACCTTCTCGGCGTCGGCGCGGTCGCGTGCGAGCGAGGCGAGCAGCTCCCGGTTGTATGCCGTACACGTCACCACGCGATCCGCGCCTGCGATGCGCGCCGGAAGCTGGCGGCGATTGGCGCGCGCATGGATGTCGTAGGCGTGGGCGGTGAAGCTGTACGAGGTACCCCGGAACGCCGCGAGCACGCGCACGACGGCCGTCGGCAGCGAGGCGAAGTGTGCGTGCAACCGGCAGGGCGCGGCGGGCAGACGGCGGGCATAGGCGAGCGCCAGCGGCAGGACCGCGAGCTGCGTGACCGCCAGGCGAGGGGTGCGAAGCGCGGCCAGGGCGTCGCGCAGGCCGCGACGGAGCGCGCGGAGGGCCGGCCCCGGCGCCCCGAGCACGGTACGACAGGCGTCCACCAGCACACGCCGGAAGCGGGGTGGATGGACGGCGAGCCTGACCAGCGCCCGGGCGTCCGCATCCAGAATGAGGCGCGGCGGCCCGACGAGCGAGAAGATC
>VBLD01000313.1 GCA_005879205.1 Deltaproteobacteria bacterium | reverse complement strand
CGCACCGGCACGCTCGGCCGCCGCCTGTGGCCGGCGTCGATCAGCCGGCAAGCGCTCGGCCGCTGGTACCGGCGCGTCGAGCGCACGCTGCCGGTCAGCCAGCAGAGCTGAGACGACGTGCCCTATCCGGGCGGCGTGTGGGCGGCGGCCTGCGCGCACGCCGGACACACCTGCAACCCGGTGCCCGTGGCCGTCGACCTCGGCCGCTGCACGAACTGCAACTGGATGGTCAACGGCTGCCGCTTCGGCGCCAAGCGCTCCATGCTCCTCAACTACCTGCCGGCGGCCGAGGCGTGCGCCACGGATATCCGCGCGCTCCACGAGGTGCAGGCGATCGCGCCGGCGTCCACCGCTGGCTACCGCTATGCCATCTCCTATCTCGTCCTCGATCCAGACGACTATCGAGTGCCGACCGGAGCTGGCACGATCGAGGCCAAGCTCGTGATTCTGGCAGCCGGTGCGATGGGGACGCCGGTTATTCTCCAGCGCTCGGCGGCATGCCGGACGCGGTCGGCCGGTACTTCTCGCCCAACGGCGACCGCGTGACCCTGGCGCTCCTCGACGAGGGCAAGGTCCGCGACGTCCTCGGGCTCGAGCGCGCGCCGGGCGTCGCCTACGAGGGCTACCCGATCGGCAAGCCGATCGGCTCGATGACCTTCGACTACCTCGACGCGAGCGCGCCCGAGTTCACGCGCTTCTCGCTCCAGCAGATCTACTTCCCGCCGATAACGAACATCCTGCCCGAGGACGGCGTCGACGGGGCGCCCGTGTGGTTCGGCGTCGACAAGAAGGCGCTGACGGCCCGGTGGCGCTCGTGGCTCACCGTGCTGGCGATGACGGAGGACGGCAACGAGGGCGTCTTCGGCACGCCGCCGCCCTCGGGCAACTTCCTCCGCGTGGCGGCGTCGGCCGGGCTCGGCCAGCTCTCCTTCCAGACCACGCCCGAGACGCAGCGCGGCTGGGACGCCGCCGATGGCGCCGTGAAAGGCGTGGTCGAGAAGGACGGGCTCGCCCGCCATCTCCTCTGGAAGGGTACGTCGAACGTGCAGAGCGCCCACCCGCTCGCCTCCTGTCGCATGGGAGACGATCCCGCCACCTCGGCGCTCGACGACCGGCACGAGCTGCGCGGCCATCCCGGCATCTTCGTGACCGACGGCTCGGCCGTGCCGACCTCGCTCTGCGTCAACCCCTCGCTCACGATCGCGGCGCTCGCCGAGCGGGCGTCGTCGTTGCTGCTCCGGCGCGCGGGGGAGTTCGGGCTACCCGTGCGCCCGCAGGCACCGCCGCCGGGGACGACGGACGCGATGCGCCGCCGGCGCTGCCTCCATCCCGCGTAGCGCGCCGCGACGGGTTCGTGGTAGCGACGCGCATGCCGGTCGATCCGCAGGCGCTCGCCCAGTCGATGCCGTTCGCCGTCGCGCTCGGCGTCGAGGTGACGGCGGCCGTCCCCGAGGAGGTGCGCGGCCGCCTCGGCTGGACGCCGGAGCGCTGCACGACGGGCGGCGTGCTGCACGGCGCGGCGCTCATGGCGCTCGGCGACACGCTGGGCGCGGTCTGCGCCTTTCTGAACTTGCCGCCCGGCGCGTCGACGACGACGATCGAGTCGAAGACCAACTTCTTCCGCGCCGTGCGGGGCGGCCACGTGGAGGGCATCACGCGTCCACTGCACGTCGGGCGGCGGGTGATCGTCGTGCAGACGGACGTAATGGACGCCGACGGCCGGCGTGTCGCGCAGGTGACGCAAACGCAGGCGGTGCTGACGTCCTGAGCGGGTGGGGCTCCGCTCAGGGCGTCTTCTGCGACGGGATGCAGAGCTCCGTCTCGGCCACCCGATCGACGCGCGCTGGACCGAACTGATCGCGGACGAAGACGCCGATGCTGTTCGGCGTTCGCGGGCGGCCATGGCCGAGGTAGCACATGAGGTGCACGGTCGCGTTCTTCACCCCCTCGTCGTTCTTGTCGACGGGCGTGCAGAGGTGCTTGGGGCGAATGAGCCTGATCGTCTTGGTCGGGGTGAACTGGTCCGCCACGGTGACGAAGACGCGCAAGGGGAACGTCGGCGTCCCCGGCGTGACGCGCGCCTTGTAGCACTTGTAATGATCGACGCTGCTCCCCGGGTCGGGCGGCGAGGGAGGGCCGGTGAGGCTCTTGGCGGCCGGCACGAGCAGCAGGTCGGGCCGTGTCGTGTCGACGCGGATGTCACCGAGCTGGTTCCTCACCAGGATGTTCGTCCGCGGGGAAAAGCGCGGCGACCCGCGGACGGCACGGATCGCATAGGCCGTCAGGTGCGTGGCCGGATCGATGGTGCCCTGCGAGTTCTTGTCGGCCGGGGCGCAGAGGAACCGCCGCTTCACGACGTCGAAATGCAGGTCGTCGAACTGGTCGACGAGGTGCACCCCCGTGATCGGCGTGAAGCGGGACTCCCCGGCGCTGGGCTTCGTTCGGTAGCAGAAGAAGTCGTCGAGGCAGGCGTCGACGTTCGTCGTACCCACGCACACGCCGCGGAAGCAGGCATCGTTGTCCGTGCAGGCGCTGCCGTCGTTGCACGGGGTCCCGTCGGGCGCGAAGGTGTCGGGCGGACAGGCCACGTTCACCCCGTCGCACGTCTCGGCCGGGTCGCACGTGCCAGTGCCGGGGCGGCACACCGTGCCGTTCGGCTGCAGCGCATCGGCGGGGCAGCTCGGAGTCGTGCCGGTGCAGCTCTCACTCACGTCGCAGGGACCGGTGGCGGGACGGCAGACGGTGCTGCTCGGCTCGAACGCGTCCGCGGGGCAATCGGGGCCCGTGCCGTCGCAGTTCTCGGTGACGTCGCAGCTGCCGGCCGGGGCGCGGCAGACCGTCCCGGCTGGGCGAAATCCGTCCGGGGGACAGTCCGGTCCGCTCCCGCTGCAGGTCTCGGGCAGGTCGCACGTTCCGGTCGCCGGGCGGCACTGGAAGTTGGATGGCTGGAACGCGTCGGCCGGACAGTTGCCGTTGGCTCCGGTGCAGGTCTCCGCGACGTCGCACGGCCCGGCCGACGGGCGGCAGACGAGACCCACCGCCCTGAACTCGCAGAGGGTCGTGCAGCAGGTGGTCGGGCTGCCGTTGGCGCCCCCCAGGTCGCACGCCTCCCCGGGGTCCAGCGTGCCGTCGCCGCAGGCTGCACCTGCCCCCCGTGCCGAGGCCAGCCCGATGGTGCCGGCTAGCAGGATGACCAGCGATATGTTTCGCGTCATGATCGCCCTCCCTGGCAGCTAGACGATCTGTGCCTACCATAGCCGTGGGCACTGTCGTCAAGATAATTTCTTGGGTCGACTTCGGTTTTTTTCTGAGCACCCGATCGGCCCCCGGGCGCACGCGCCTTGCGTGGAGAATCGGGGAA
>VBLD01000336.1 GCA_005879205.1 Deltaproteobacteria bacterium | reverse complement strand
GGGCAGGACAAAACGATGCCGCCCTCGCCGCCGTGACGGAGGCGCGTGATCGCGATCCCGGGCTGCTCCGCGCGTGGCTCGTCGGCGCGGAGATCGAGCGCCGGCGCGGGCGCACTGCTGCGGCGTCGGACCTTCTGCGCGGCGGCGTTCGGTGCGCGTCGGCCGTAACCGACGCGACGCGCGAACGGGCGCTCGCGGTCGTCGATCGGGGCCTCGACGACGCCGAGTGCCTCCACGCCCTCGGCATCGTGGTGCAGGAGCACGGGTTGCCGTTCACCCCCGGCCTCGTGTGTCAGCTCGACGCCGGCCTCCCGCACACCGCGCTCGACTATCTCGCGGCCGCCACCCAGGCGGGGAGCCGGGCCGCCGCCGAGCAGACCGCGCGGGTCTTCGAGCTCGTCGGCCTGCCGGACATGGCGGTCCCGTTCGATGAGACGGTCGTGGGCCTCGCGCCGGATGCGGTGGAGGCGCGCGGCGACCTCTCCCGGACGCTGTGGAAGAGCTACCGGTACGCGGAGGCGGCGCACCAGGCGCGCGTCGCGCGAGTACTCCGTAGCGAGGACGTCGGCGACGCGACGCCCGAGGAGGGCGAATCAGCGTCGCGCGAAGCCGAAACCGCGCTAGGCGACGCGGCGCTCGCGCGTCTCGACGCCGATGATGTGGAAGGCGCGCGGGTCCGGCTCGAGCGCGCGCGTGCAGCGGGCGGCTTGAATACGGCCGCGATCGGCGAGCTGCTGGCGTTGGTGGACGAGGCGAAGCAGCTGCGCTGACACCGCGGCTACGCCGCCGCGCAGGGGTTGCCCCGCGGGCATGGCTGCGGCAGTTGTGGCCATGGTCATGGCTACCATCCACGTCGGGATTCGTGATTTGAAGAATCGCGCGCCGCAGCTGGTCCGGCGTGCTGCACGCGGTGATCGCATCGTTATCACCCGCTATGGCAAGCCCCGCGCGTTGCTCGGTCCGATCGTCGAGGCGCAGGAGCCCGGCCACCGTGCGCGCATGCAGGCTTGGCAACGTGAGCGCCGGGCGTTCGAGCGGCTCGCTCCCGTCCAGCAACGCCGCCTCGCCGGACGCTTCGTCGCCGTTCACCGGGGACGCATCGTCGATGCCGACGCCGATCATGACCGACTGTTCGAGCGGGTCTGGAAACGTCTACCTGGCGCGACGTTCTTCATCGGGCGCGTCGGCACGCCGTCGCCGACCGTCGACATGCCGGGCTTCGCGGTCGAGTGAGGCGCCGCTTCAGCCGTGCGTTCGAGCCGCCGGCACCCGTGGTCCCCGTGCGTCTCGGCGCGCCTGGCGGCCCGCAGCGCGCCGCGCTCGACGGCAAGATCGACACGGGCGCCGACCTTTGCGGCATTCCTGAGCGACTCGTGGTCGAGCTCGATCTGCCACCGATCCGTAGCGTACGCGCCATCGGCTTCACCGGATCGGCCCGTGACGTCGTCTTGTACCGGGTCGACGTAGAGGTCGATGGCCTG
>VBLD01000029.1:12364-12643 GCA_005879205.1 Deltaproteobacteria bacterium | reverse complement strand
GCGAGGGAGAGGTCATCGTCGCCGGCCAGCGGCTGAACGACCTCTCCGAGGACGAGCTGGCCCGGTGGCGCGCGCGGCACGTCGGGCTGATCTTCCAGTTCTTCAACCTGATCCCGGTGCTGTCGGCGCGGGACAACGTCGCGCTGCCGCTGCTCCTCACCAAGCTCGACAAGGCCGAGCGCATCCGGCGCGCCGACACCGCGCTTCGCGTCGTCGGGCTCGAGGACCGGCTCGACCATTACCCGCGCACGCTCTCGGGCGGCGAGCAGCAGCGCGTGG
>VBLD01000029.1:0-12311 GCA_005879205.1 Deltaproteobacteria bacterium | reverse complement strand
GATCGTGACCGACCCGGATCTGATCGTGGCCGACGAGCCGACCGGCGACCTCGACGCGCGCAACGCCGAGGCGATCCTCGACCTGCTGCGCCAGCTCCGGCAGCACTTCGGCAAGACGGTGGTGATGGTGACGCACGACCCTCGGGCGCTGCGCTTCGTCGACGACGCCCATCACCTCGACAAGGGTGTGCTGCTCGAGGGCGAGGACGCGGCGCGGGCCCGGGAGGCGATCCACGTGGCGGCCGGCGGAACGACGGGGCGGACGCTGCGATGAAGTACACCGGCCTCGTCCTCGCCAACCTCGGGCGCAACCGGCTGCGCACGGCGCTCACCGCCGGCGCGATCATGCTGGCCGTCCTTCTCGTTTGCGTTCTCCTCACCATGCCAGCCGGGCTCGACGCCATGCTCAACAAGCTGGCAAGCAACACGCGCATCTCGGTCCACAACAAGGCCGGCCTGGTCTACGCCATGCCGTACGCCTTCACTCGCAAGGTCCGGCAGATCGACGGCGTCGAGGCGGCCTGCGCGTTCGTGTGGTTCGGGGGCGCCTTCGAAGAGGCGGGGCGGGTGACGTTCCCGAACTTCGCGGTCGAGGTGGAGCACGTGGGCGCGGTGTATCCCGATTACGAGATCCCGCCGCAGCAGCTTGCCGACTTCCAGCGCTACCGTGACGGCGCCATCGTGGGTCATCAGACGATGCACCGCTACGGCTGGAAGATCGGCGACCGCGTGACCCTGCGCAGCACGGTCTGGCCCGCCAACCTCGACTTCCGGATCGTGGGCGAGATCCCGAACGAGCGTTCGCCGCTCTTCTGGATGAACCGCGACTACCTCGACGAGGCGCTGAAGGCCCAGGGCCGTCCCGGGCTAGGCATCGCCGGCGTGATCTGGGTGCGGGCCGCCGACCCGAACCGCGTGAACGCGATCATGCGCACCGTCGACGAGCTGTCGCGGAACAGCGACAGCGAGACCGCGTCCGAGACCGAGAAGAGCTTCTTCGCCAACTTCTTCGGCTCGCTCCAGGGGTTCGTCACCATCATCCTGGTGGTGACGGGACTGGTGGCGCTCTGCATCGTGTTCATCGCCGCCAACACGGCCTCGATGGGGGTGCGCGAGCGGGCCGGGGAGCTCGCCGTCCTGAAGGCCATCGGCTTCGGTCGCCGGGTGATCTTCGGCACGCTGCTCGCGGAGGCCACCGTGGTGTCGGCCCTCGCCGGCCTGGCGGGGGTGCTGCTGACCATCGGATTGACCGACGTGCTCCACGCCTTCTCGGGCTGGAACCCGTCGCTCGGACCGCTCGGCGCCTTCATCGTGACCGCCTCGGTCATCGTGCAGGGCATCTTCCTCTCGCTCTTCGTCGGCATGCTGGCGGGGGTCGTGCCGGCCTTCGGGGCGGCGCGCCGGCCCGTCGTCGCCACCTTGCACGAGGTCTTCTAGCCGTGCCGCTGCCGCTCTCCTACAGCCTGCGCAACGTGCAGGCGCGACGCGGCCGGACGCTCATGACGGCGGGCGTGATCGCCCTCGTGGTCGTCGCCTCGAGCCTCTTCCTCGGGCTCATCTCGAGCCTCAAGCGGACGCTCGTCTCGACCGGCGACCCCCGCAACATCGTCGTCATGCGCAAAGGATCGGACAACGACGGCTCGAGCCAGATGACGCTCGAGGCCTACCAGGCGATCCGCTTCTTCGACGGCATCGCGCGCGACGCCGCGGACCAGCCGCTCGTGTCGCCCGAGCTGGTCGTGCAGCCCTTCTTCCATACCCCCGCGGGGGGGCGCGAGAACGTCCTCGTGCGGGGCGTCGAGCCGATGGCGCTCGCGGTCCACGACAACGTGCGCATCGTGGAGGGCCGGATGCTCACGCCGAGCTCGGGCGAGGCGATCGTCGGGCGCGGGGTGGTCGGCCGCTACGTCGGTGCGGCCCTCGACGACCAGCTCGCATTCGGGCGCGGCCGCTGGCACGTGGTCGGCGTCTTCGAGGCGGGCGGGTCGTCGTTCGAGAGCGAGGTGTGGGTCGACGTGCGCGAGCTCGCCAACGACGCCAAGCGGCCGTTCCCGTACTCGGGCATCCGCATCCGGGTGGCGACGCCGGCCCAGCTCGAGCCGCTCGTCCGCCGCATCGACGACGATCCGCGCTTCGCCCTCGGGGCCGAGCGCGAGACCGAGTACTACTCGAAGCAGTCCGAGTCGGCCAACACGCTCTACGTGCTGGTGGTCGGGATCGCCGTCCTCGCCGGCATCGGCGCCGGCTTCGGGGCGGCCAACACCATGTATGCGGCGGTCCAGGCGCGCACGGCCGAGATCGGAACGCTACGCGCCCTCGGGTTCTCGCGCGGCGCCATCCTCGCCTCCTTCCAGGTCGAGGCGCTCGCGCTGGCCGCGGTGGGCTTCGTCCTCGGGGCGGCGTGCGCGCTCGGTCTCTCGGCGTGCCTGCGTCTTCTGCTCGGCGGCATCGGCTTCGGGGCCGCCACCTTCACCATCAACGTCATCACGCTGAAGGTCAGTGCCTGGGACCTGGCGGCCGCGCTCGTGCTGGCGCTCGTGATCGGGACGGCAGGCGGCTTCGGGCCGGCGTGGCGTGCCGCCCGCTTGCGTCCGATCGAGGCACTGCGCAAGGCGTAGATGGAGGCCATGGCGACCAACCCGCAGGCGGAACGGGACGAGAAGCTGCGCGCCGAGCTCGCGTCGCTGCGTCTCGACCGTGGGCCGGCGACGGCGCCCGTGAAGCCGCGGCCTCCGCGCCGCCGGCTGCTGCCGGCCGTGCTCGCGATCGTGCTGCTCGTGGCCGTCGCCGCGGGGGTGTTCCTCGCCGGGCGCGCGACGCCGGTGACGGTGGCGTATGCGACCCTGGCCGCGCCCGGGCAGGCCGGCCCCGCGCCGGTGCTGTCGGGATCGGGCTACGTCGTGACCGGGGACCGCTACGTGTCGATCGGGGTGCGGGTGCCGGGACGCATCGAGCGCTACTTCGTCGAGGAGGGCCAGACGGTGCACCGCGGCGACGCGCTCGTGCAGCTCGACGACCGGGACTACCGCGCGCTGGTGGCCCGCACGGACGCGCAGCTCGCCGTGGCGCGCGCGAACGTGGACCTGGCCGAGGCGGAGCTGAGACGCAACCGGGCGCTCCGTCGCGACGGCGTCGTCTCGGCGCAGGAGCTCGACGTGCAGGAGAATCGAGCGAGTGTCGCGCGGGCGACGGTGGCGCAGCTCGAGGCCGAGCTGGCGCAGGCGCGCGTGAACCTCGAGTACACGGTCCTCCGGGCGCCCACCGACGGCGTGATCCTGGCGAAGCTGAAGGAGGTGGGCGAGATCGCCGTCCCGGGAGGCTTCGCCGGCTCCGGCGACCTCGTCCGGATGGCCAACCTGACCGACATCCGGGCCGAGGTGGACGTGAACGAGGCGGATCTGAACCGCATTCACCTGCGGCAGCGCGCGCAGGTCACGCCCGACGCCTATCCCGACGCGCGCTACGCGGCCGAGGTCGTGAAGCTCTACCCGCAGGTCGACCGCCAGAAGGGCACGCTCAAGGTGGAGGTGCACGTGCTCGAGCCCGACGCGCGGCTCCTGCCGGACATGAGCGCGCGCGTCACGTTCCTCGCGGACCCGGCGCCGGCGGCGGAAGCCGAGCGGCCGGCCGTCCTCGTCCCGGCGAGCGCGCTCCGTCGCGACGGGGCCGGGAACACGTTCGTGTGGGTGGTGCGGGACGGTCGCGCGCGACAGGCGACGGTGGAGACGGCGGGCGGGGTGGGCGATCGGGTGCGCGTCGCGCAGGGGCTCGGCGGTGGCGAGGCGGTCGTGGTGGGGACGCCACCGGCCCGCGACGGGGCACGCGTGACCATCACCGGCTCGGGAGCGTAGCGCTCCATCGACGTCGGCAAGCGCGCCGCTCGCTTCGATGTCAATGCAGTGTGGGGACCTAGCTAGGTAGCCGGCTCTGGGCCGTCGGCGTGTACGCGACCGCGTTGGCGATGAACCCGGCATGCGCTCGGGACGCTGCGCTGCCCCTGCCGACGCGTCGACGATGACGTGGCACCGTCGCCAGCAGGTGCGCGGGTGGAGATCGAAGCGTTCGCGATCCCCGAAATGGCAGTAACTGCGCGGCGGATCCGTTACGATGCTGGCACATGAGACAGGCCTGCAAACAATGGGTCCTCGCAGGCGCGGTCGTCTGCGCGCTCGCCGGTCTCATGCTGATGGCGACGGACCCCGTCGGGCATCACGAGGCGCCGTCCCGCCGCGTGAGGGAGCAGCACCGTCGTGCGGCGAGACGCGCCGTGCCCCGGGTTGCATCGCCGATCGAGGCCTACGATCGCGAGGCGGGACTGCCCGCGGCGGCACCCGTCGCGGCGCCGGAGGACGAACCCGCGCTCGGCGCTGCCCCGCCACAGCCGGCGGTGGTGCACGACGGAGCCTGGTTCGCCGACCAGCCGCCGTACCCGGCGTTCGGGCTGGCGCTGGCCTCGCCGCCGGCCGCCGCCCGCGCCGACGAGCAGCGCGAACCCGCCGAGCGGCCGGCGCGCCGGACCCGCGTCGGCCGGCGCTTGCGGGGGACTCACCGTCGGCCGGCCCGTGATCGGCGCGGCATGGCGGAGCAGGCAAGCGGTTCGACGGGCGGGCAGCCACCGGCGGACGTCCCGACTGCTCCAGCGTCGGCGACGCCGTCGCCGCAGCCGGTGACGAGTGCGAACGACGATCCCGCCGCTTCGCACGACGTCGCCTTCCAGAGTGGCGACGTGCAGTTTCCCACTGCCGGGCGGGTCGCGATCCCGATCGACGCGAAGATCCAGCACGAGGGCAGCGTCTCCCTCTGGGTCCAGCCCGGCTGGCAGGCCGGCAACGAGGACGATGCGACGCTCGTCCAGCTCGGCGACCGGCTGCGGCTCAAGAAGAACGTCGACGTCCTGCGCCTCGAAGCCGCGGACGTCGAAGCCGGGAACGCTCGCGACACCCCCGACCTCGGCGTGCCGATCACCGATTGGAACCCGGGCGAGTGGCACCACGTGGCCGCAACCTGGAAGGACGACAGCCTCTCGCTCTACGTAGACGGCGACCTCGTCGGCCGCCGGGGGCGCCACGGGCGTGTCGATCTTCCACCCGACGGCGAGCTCCTCGTCGGTTCGGACGTCGGCGACGGCGCGCCGGTGGCGCCGGGTCTGATCGGACGCGTCGACGTGCGCAACCGCGCGCTCGGCGACGACGAGGTGGCGAAGGAGTTCCACGACGCGGTCGGCGGCGACGACCAGCCCGGCCGCGGGCAAGGGCCGCACGACGGGCTTCACGACCGCGGGAACGGGTCCGACGACCATGGGAACGGGAACGGCAAGGCGAACGGGACCGGCGACGCGTCCGATGGTCAGGCGGCTGATCGCGGCCGCGCGCACGGCTCCGGGCGCACCTCCTCGCGCTGAAGCGTCGGCCGAAGGCCGCGGTATCGAATCGGGTCCCCGGCGCTAGGGCAGCGGCGGACACTTGCCGATCCCGAGGGGCGGCGTGTTGCGGAAGCCGGCGAAGCGCCCGGCGTGATCGTTCGGGGCGGTGGTGGGCGGGCTGCCGCTCACCTTTGCCGGCGCGTCCGAGCACCAGGAGAACACGCCCAGGCCGACCGTGAGCCGCACCGCCACCCGCCGCTGCAGGGGTTCATCGAGCGTGTAGCCCCAGCTCGCGCCGGAGGCATGTACGGACAGCTTGTCGTTGGTCATCGAGAGACGGAGCTTCGGCCCGCTCGGATCGGGGTCGCGATACCGATACCCTCCGACCCCAACCCGGGACCAATTCGATGCAGGCAGCGGCACGACCACGAGGTCGGTAGTGCGGATTCCCGAGTTGTACACGGTGAGCGTGCCCCCGCTGATCGTGGGGTCGTCCGGGCTGCCCGGGTTCGGCCTGACGATGCGATGGTTGGAGTCGTCCTGCGAGGTCGACGACTTGAAGGAGAGCTTGCGCCGGCTCGGGTTGGTCGCGCTGTCGGCGAGTGTGAGCGACGTCGCGCGGATCGTCACGAAGAAGAGCGTCGTGGTGGTGGTGGAGGTCGTCGTCACCGTGACGGTCGTCGTCATGCCCGCGGGAACGCTCAGCGGATCGGCCGGATCGCTTCCCTGGTCGAGCTCGGTGCGGTCGAAGAAGCCGTCCTCGTCCCGGTCGACGCCGACGCGGATGCCCGAACCGGGCGGGACGCAGGTGTACGTCCGCTCCTGTCCTGCCACGGCCGCTTGCCCGCGCAGCATCGCGTCGCTGATCGGCGCCTCGTCGTTGCGGTCGCTCTGGAAGAGGCCGTCGGCACGGCGGTACCAGCCGCGCGCGCTGCCGCCGAGGAGTCCCTTGACCGTCACGTCGCACTCGCCGCCGGCTGCCCGCGCGATCATGAGGTCGATCACCGGTCCGACGACCGACGTCGGGCTGAGCGTCGTCTGCTGGCCGACGACCGGCGCCAGGTTCGAGTCGAAGGCGAGGATGAAAAGCTCGACCTGGCGCCGCAGGATGTCGCCCTCCGAGCCGTCCGGGAAGCCACCCGGGTTCGGGAAGCCGAAGGGCGTGGTCGTGTTGAACACGGCGGCGTTGTGGAAGCGGAAGAGCGTGTCGACGCTGCCATCGTGCAGGAAGCCGAAGCCGCGGACCTGATCGCCCGTGCTCGCATTGTCGCCGCCGTTCAAGAACTGCACCGGGGGCATGCCGAACATGCCGACCTTCTGGTAGGCGTTGCGGAGGTGCGGGATCTTCACGAGCTGCGGCTCGTTCTCGAAGCTCGAGAAGCCGTCCGTGCCGAAGAAGCCGTGCGCCGGGTCGAGCACGTGGCAGCCGTTGCACGGGAAGGCCGAGTCGGACGGATCGGAGTGCAGGAAGAAGTTGCGCCCGATGCGCTCGTCGTTCGTGAGGGAGTTGTCGAGCGCGCGGATCGGGTTCGGCGGATAGGTCACCTGCAGGATGAAGTCGGTGAACGCCTGCATCTGCGGGTCGGTGAGGGGGCCGCCCCGTCCGAGGAGGCCGTCGAACGCGACGTTGAAGGCCTTGAACGCCAGCGACTCGTCGAGCGGGTCGCCGCCGGCGCTGCCGCCGGTGCGGTCGCCGCGCCAGTGCATCGGGCCGTGGTTGGCGAGCCCGCGTAGGCTCTGCGTCGTCATCGGGCCCTTCATCGGGTGGAACGTCCCGGGACCGCCCAACCGGAACGGGTTCGGGTTCGGCCGCACGATGTCGTCGGGGTTGCCGAGGTCCCACGCGAGGCTGTCGAAGTCGCCGAAGATGTGACAGCTGGCGCAGGACGCCTCGCCGTTGCTCGAGGTGAGGGTGGCGTCGTAGAGGAACGGCCGCCCGGCGACGACGCTCGCTGGCTCGGGATTGTAGAGCGGCAGGTGCTGTCCAGACACCTCGCTCGCCGTCACGGTGTCGACGACGGAGACGGAATTGTCGAAACGGGTGAGCACGTAGAGCTGATGGCGAGGCTCGTCGAGCACCAGGCCGCTCGGACCGCCGCCGCTGACGGGGATGTGGCTCGCCGCGTCCGGCGCGAAGCTGTCGTCCTCGAGCGCCGACGTGCTGAAGACGCCGATGGCGCCCGAGCCGAACGCCGCCACGTAGAGCGTCGCGCCGTCGGCGGTGACCGCCATGCCGTTCGGGATGGCGAGGCTCTTCTCCTTCACGCCGGCTGGGCTCGGGACGACGCTGTAGTCGATGTGCTTGTTCAGGTGCCGCGGGTTGACCGCCGTGCCGTCGAGCACCGTGATGCGCGCTTCGTGCAGATGGCCGCGCACCGTGCTGCCGCCGAACGTCCCGGGCCCCTCGAAGCGCACCTCGTTCCGCGCCTCGGTGTTGCTGACGTAGACCTTCCCCGACACGGGATTGGTCGCCATGTTGAAGAGGACCGTCCCGACGCCGCTGAAGAAGCTCGTCTGGACGGGCGGCGTGGCCGCGGCGTTGATCGCGAACACGTCCTTGTCGGGCAGGGAGAAGCGGACGGCGGGACTCCAGTTGCGGCCGAGGCCATCCTCCCAGTGGCTCGTCGCCGGGTTGAACTTGACGATCAGCCCCGTCTCCGGCCGCACGGTCCCCTGGAAGTTGGTGTTGGGCCCGGGCAGACCGCCGGGGGCGGTGAAGAAGCCGTCGGTGCTGTTGCCGAGGACGCACGGCGAGGCGCTCGCCCCCCCGTCGCACACCGCGCCCTCGGAGAGCGACGTCGTGCGGTTGCCGGAATGGAAGACCGCGGCGTACACGGTGTTCCCGTCGGGGCTGACGGCGAGGGCCCGCGGCGTGTCGCCGAACAGCGTGACGATGCCCAGCAGGTTCCCGGCGGGACTGAAGGCCCAGACGTTGGCCCGGCCGATACCCCGCGACTGGAGGTTCGGGGAACCTCCGCCGTGCTGGCCGCGGCGCGCGGTCGTGACGAACGCTCGGCCGCCGGCGGCGAAGACGATGTCCCGCGGCTCGTCGCCCACCTCGAGCGTCCGTGTGACGCGCGGCGGGCTCGACCCGACGTCGACGATGCTGATGCTGTCCGAGAGGTGGTTCACGACCCACACCTCGGTGTCCGTCCGCGCCGCGACGGCGACCGGCTCGAGACCGACCGGCACCGAGTCGAGGTGGGTCAGGCTGCCGCTCCCGACCGCGAAGATCTCGAGCCGGTCGTCGGGCGTGTTCACCGCGAAGAGCCGGGTGCCGTCGGGCGACAGCGCCAGGGGACGGACCTGACCGCTCTCGAAGGTCACGAACCCGGCGCCGGCAGGGACGGCGGCGAGCAGCACGAGCGCGCAGACCGATGACCTGATCATATGGCCCCGCCGCATAGCACGGCGGAGTGCCGCGCGAAAAGCTTTTTCGCAAGCTCGGCGCTGCCGGCGGCGTGCGCGACGCGTCGCGTCTGGAGGTGGGATGCTGCATGCCTCCACCGCCGCGGCGACCTGACAGTCGCGTGCCTCCCGCGTACCATGGCCAGCATGCGCAGCGAACATGTCACAGGCGGTGCCCTCGCGGCGGTGATGCTTTGCCTCCTGTCGGCAACCGCGACCCGGGTGGACGCTTTCGTCCTCGGCGGCGGCAATGCCGACAAGGACTGTCGCGTCGCCTTCGGGGGCGTCGATACGACCGACGGCGAGAGCGGCGTCGTCTGCTCGGACGGCGATCCCGCGTGTGACGTCGACGGCGTCGCCGACGGAACCTGTCGCTTCGCGCCGAGCCTGTGCACGGGCGTGCCGGTGGAGGGCTGCACGCCGATCCCGATCGAGTCGATCGACGTGGCCGGACTTCCCCTCGCGCCGCCCGCGCTGCCGGGCAAGGCCGGCGCATGTGGCGCGACCCTCGACGTCGCCGTCTCGGCGGGCGGCGCCGTCGGTGTGACCGCAATCGCTCGCTCGGAGGGCGCGCTCAGGGACGTCGACTACCTGAACCTCTGCTGCCGCACCGCCGCCGGACCGTTCGACGCCGCCCGCTGCGCGCTGGCGGTCGATCCGGCGATCGCCGGGTGCGCTGGACCGCTGCCCGCTGCCGCGGTCAGGAAGTTCGGGCGGGCACGCGCCGCGATCCTCCGGGCGGCGGCCGACCCGCGCCATGCGAAGCGCGAGGTCAGGCGCGCGGACCGGGCGCTCGACGGGATCAAGCGGATCGCCCGGCGGCTGGCCGGCACCGACGCGTGCGGCGACGCGCTCGGACTCGTCGTGAGCCACGCCGTCGCGACGATCGAGGCGGGGATCAGAGGGGCGGTGCCGTCGTCAGCGTCACCGTCACGCCGAGCACCGTAGCGGCCCGGGCCCGCTGCGGAGCGATGCGCGTGATTCCGATGAATCCGGCATCGACCCCGTTCGTGCCGATGCTCGAGGAGTGCACGCCGATCGTCACGCCCGCGCTCCGAGCGGTGAGCCGGAACGCTCAGCCCGCCGGCGGTCGCCCCGTCTCCCACGTCACCTGCTTCTCGCCCCGCGCGAGCGCGCGCAGCGCGAGGATGGGCGCCAGGTTCACGACGCAGAAGTAGAGCGGGATGCCGAGCCCCGGCAGACGGCGGTTCCGGCGTTCGAGCGCGTAGGCGAGCGCCGCGCTCCCGTAGAGCGCGAGGTGGGCCGCGAAGAGCGCCTGATAGAGCGTGCGGTCGAGCAGCAAGAGGTTCGCCAGGAAGGCGACGATCAGGAAGAGCGGCACCGCCCAGCGTAGCACGCGATGGGCGAGTACCTGGAGCAGGAACCAGGGATGGCGGAGGAAGAACCCGCGCAGGCGGAACTTCACGCGCATGCCGCGGGCGATGACCCGCGCTCGCCGCTCGAGCTCCTCGCGGATCGAGCGTGACTCCGTCGGCTCGGAGACGATCGCCCCGTCCTCGACCACCGCGCGGTAGCCCTGCGCCACGGTCCGGATCGCCTGCGCCACGTCGCTGATCATGTCGGCCTCGAGCGGCGTGTAGAGACGGCGCCGCAGCGAGTACACGCAGCCGGCGGCGCCGAGCACCGAGGAGAAGCGGCTCTCCTGGCGGCGGAGGAAGCTCTCGTAATTCCAATAGGCCGAGCGGCCCCGGTCGACGCTCTTGGCGGACTCGGTGCCATACACGACGCTGCCGGTAACGCAGCCGACCGCCGGGTCGGCGTAGCTCGACACCAGCGCGCGGAGGCTTCCGGGCTCATAGACGGTGGTGGCGTCGGAGAACACCACGATCTCGCCGCGCGCCTCCGCCACGGCGCGGTTCTGCGCCAGCGTCTTCCCGTAACGGCCGCCCATCGCGACGAGCTTCACGCGCTCGAATGCCGTGCGCACGATCTCCTCGGTTCGGTCGGTCGAGCCGTCGGAGACGACGATGATCTGCAGGCGGTCGGCCGGATAGTCGAGCGCCAGGGTGTTCCGGAGCTTCGCCGCGATCACGGGCTCCTCGTTGTAGGCCGTGATGATGAAGGAGACCGTCGGCAGCTCGGCGTCCGGCCGCTTCCGCACCGGCCGCGGCCGCAGCCGAGCGAGCATGAAGATGAGACAGGGATATCCCACGTATACGTAGGCGACGATCCCGAGGGCGCCCCAGAAGATTACTTCCGCCATCGCGGAGGCTACTCGAAGTCGAGGCGCAGATTGTACTCGCGTCCGATATCCAGGATCGTCGTGCGCCGCGGCGCGACCGACGCCGCCAGACGCTCGACCTCCGCCCGCGAGTAGAAGCGCACGAAACACTTGAACAGGGCGTAGCGGACTTTGCGCTGCGGCGTGAGCACGTGCCAGCGCTTCGGCAGCGAGATGAAGACCCGCCGCCGCGCGGCGCGCGCCAGCGCCCGGAGCGCCGGCTCGGGATCGGCCTGGTAGTCGAAAAAGCCGATTGCGATCGCGTAGTCGAAGCTCTTCTCGGGGAGGGGATGGCTCAAGAGATCCGCGTTCACGAACTCGCACCGCTCCGCCACACCCTCGGCTGCGGCCTTCTCCCGTGCCAGCTCGAGCATCGGCTCGCTGAAGTCGAGGCCGAGGACGCGCGCCGCGCCCGCCTTCGCCGCGGGAATCGCGTAGCGTCCGCCGCCGCAGCCCGCATCCAGCAGCGAGTGGCCGGCGAGCGGCTCGAGCGTCTCGAATGCGTTCTCGAAGCGGATCCGCATCTCGCGGCGGAGATGCGTGTCGATGAAGCGCGCCACCGGCCCTTTCCCGGTGTCGTCGTAGATGTGGTCGAAGTCGGCGGCGTAGCCTTCGAAGAACGCTCGCGCGCCGCCATCGGCGCGCGGGGCCGGATGCCGGGAGGTCGAAGCCGTCGTCACGCGGGCGTGTTTACCATCTTCCGGTCGCGGAGTGAATGAAAACGACGACGGGCGCGCGGCGACGGCACCTCGCATTCGCTTCGGCGTTTGCTAGCGGGCGTCCGCGCGGCGAGCCTTCTCTTCGGATTGGTGCTCCACCTCGCCGCTTGAGGGTCGGGATCGCGGGCTCGGGCCGCGGCTCGCGCCCGCGGCGGAGCTATTTGGCTCCGTGGAGCCGCGTCGGGGTCGCGAAGAGGGGAGTACAGGGAGGTGACGTCACCTTTGGGGCCTTTATCGGGGCTTCCACGGTCGAGGCGGGGGAGGTCATGCGCACGATTCTCGGCCACATCGGGCTTCCGGCCGAGCCAGCCAGCCCCTCGCAGCTCGCCCGCCTTTCCTGATGACGTACCTCACCCAGGACCGCGACCTCTTTCTCTACGGCCCCGTTCGCCTTCGGGAATTCGGACTTCTGCTGCCGTGCCGTCGCCCGGCTGCGCGGCTTCCCGTGCGGATCGCTGCCCGCCGTAGGAGCTTCCGGCCATGCACGCGCGGCGCGGGCGGCGTGCCGTATATGCGGCTCCGGAAAGGGTCCCGGCTCCTGGGGTGGGGAGCCCGCGCTGAGGAGGGTCAGCGTCGGATA
>VBLD01000318.1:5445-8840 GCA_005879205.1 Deltaproteobacteria bacterium | reverse complement strand
GCGCGACGTCGACGTGCCGGTGGACACCGAGCTGGTCGAGCGGCTCTCCCGCGCACTGGAGTCGCGGTCGGTCGACGGGCTCGCGGCGCTGCTCGCCGACGACGTCTGGGGCGTCGTCGACGGCGGTGGCGTCGTGCGGGTCGCGACGCGGCCGACCTTCGGCGCCCGCGCGCTTCTCCGCCGCTTCGCGAATCTCAGCCGGCGCGTGCCCGTCCCGGTCGCGTGTCGGGTCGTGTGTTTGAACGCCGAGCCCGCCGTGCTCGTGACGCTCCCGAGCGCGGGCCACGCGGTCTTTGCTTCGGTCCATGTCGAGACACGCAACGGGCGCATCGTCGCGATGCGGGTGGTGCGTGACCCGGCGAAGCTCTTACCGCTCCAGGAGGTGATGCAATGACGAGCCTCGTCACCATCGGCGTCATCCTCGCCGCGATGGCCGTCGTCGCACTGATCGAGACGGCGATACCCCTTCGTGCCCGGGGACGATGGAACTGGGTACACCTCGGGCCGAATCTCGCGCTCACGTTCATCACCTTCGCGACCAACTTCTTCTACAACGCCGGCCTGGCAGGGGTGCTCGCGTGGTCTCAGTCCCACCGCGCCGGCCTTCTGCATCGCTTGCCGCTTCGATCCGGGCCGGCTCTCTTCATCGCCGTCCTCGTGCTCGACTTTTCGTACTACGTCGCCCACGTTGCCATGCACCGGATTCCGGCCTTCTGGCGGTTCCATCGCGTCCACCACTCGGACCCCGCCGTCGACGTCACCACCACCATCCGCCAGCATCCGGGCGAGGGCGTCATCCGCTACGCGTTCATGGCCGCATTTGCGATTCCACTCGGGCCGAGCCCGGGCGCGTTCGCGGTCTACCGCGCCTGGTCGGTCCTCAACGGCCTACTCGAGCACGCCCACGTTCGCGTGCCGCTCCGGCTCGACCGCCTGCTCTCGCTCGTCACCACGTGGCCCGGCCTGCACAAGGTGCATCACTCGCGCGTCGCGAGCGAAACGAACACGAACTACGGCAACATCTTCTCGCTCTTCGACCGTTTGTTCTTCACGTTCACGCCTGCTGCGCGCGGACGGAACATCGTCTACGGGCTCGACGGGTTCGACGACCCGGCCACGCAGACGACCGCAGGGCTGCTCGCGGTGCCGTTCCGGGACACCGCTACCTCCCGCAGGCCCCTGGTCGTGTCGGGGCGCGCTGTCCCGCTCGAGCTTCACTGAACACGGCAATCGAGGTGCGGCGCGCCTTCGGGCGGGGCGCTCTTCCAGGTGCACGGGGCGCTCGCCTGGGGATGGGCGACGACGGCCACGAAGGTCGCGGCAGTCCCGGTCATCGTACACACCATCCCCTTCGGAATGGTCACCCCGAGACGTCGTACACGCCGGTCTCGACCCGCGCCAGCTCGATGAAGCCGTTCCAGACCCGCGCCTCGGGTGACCACCGGTTTGCCCCCCGTCGGTCGAGCAACACGACGTGCACGGTCTTCCCCGTCAGATCCTCGACTGGCCGGCCGTCGTACAGCGGCCGCAGCGTGAGGCTGGCCGTCCCCGGCTCGACGACGGCGTCCTGGATGCGACGCCGCTCGTCCGTCTAGGCGCTCACCTCGGGGAGCGCCACCGCCATCGAGCTCACCACCATCCCCAGTCCGCACGTGACGGCTCGCCACCGTCGCCCGTTCATCCGCCCCCCGCCGCCTCTCGAAGCCCGGGTCAGCCCTACGGCCCGGTTCACCGACTCGCAAGATCGAGGCTACGCCGGCTCTAGCTCGAGCGGCAGGCTGGTCACCGCGCGGAACACGAAGCTCGGATGGAGCGGCAGCGGCGCGTCGTCGACGCGCCGGATGCTGCGCGTGCGGGCGAGGAGGACGCGGAGCGCCGCCTGGGCTTCGATCGAAGCCAGGCTCGCGCCGAGGCAGTAGTGGGGGCCGAACCCGAAGGCCAGGTGGCGGTTGTCGCGTCGCGTGATGTCGAAGTCGTCCGGCCGCTCGAAGACGGTCTCGTCGCGGTTGGCCGACCCGAGCCAGGAGAGGACGATCTGCCCGGCCTCGATGCGATGGCCGCGGACGTCGGCGGCGCGTGCCGCCCGCCGCGGATCCATCTGGATGGGTGACGAGAAGCGGAGCACCTCCTCGACGGCGTCGGCCAGCAGCTCGGGTCGGGCGCGCAGCGCGGCGAGCGCCGCCGGGTGCGCCAGCAGCTCGACGACGGCGTTGCCGATGAGCGTCGTGGTCGTCTCGTTGCCCGCGACGAGGATCAAGAGAAGCATCGCGATCAGCTCGTCGAAGCTGAGGCGTGAGCCCTCCACCTCGGCCGCGACCAGCCCGCTCAGCAGGTCCTCGCGCGGCCGGCGCCGCCGCTCCTCCACGAGCCGCCGGAAGTAGTCCTGCATCTCGACGCGCACCCGCCGTTGCCGCGCGATCTGCTCGGGCGGCAGCGGACCCATGAACACCGCGCCGAGGTTCTCGACGGCCGCGTCCGACCACTCCTTGAACTGCGCGCGATCCTCGGCGGGGATGCCGATGATCTCGGCGATGACGATGACCGGCAGCGGATAGCTGAGCGCCTCGACGAGATCCACCCGGCCGCGGGCCAGCGCCGCCTGCACCAGCTCCTCGGCGATCTCGTTCATGCGCGGCTCGAGGCGCCGGATCATGCGCGGGGTGAACGCCTGGCTCACCAGGCCGCGGAGCCGCGTGTGCGCCGGTGGATCGGTGACCAGCATGCTCGGCGGCAGGTCCTCGGGCTCGAAGCCCGGCGGAGGCGGGAAGGCGTTCGACCAGGTGGTCGGATCGCGCAGCACCGCCTGGATGTCGTCGTAGCGGAAGATCGAGACGACGGGCGCGCCCGCCGGCGCCCACACCGGATGCTCCCGGCGCGCCCGGGCGAACAGCGGAAAGGGGTCCCGGCGGGTCGCCTCGTCGAACGGATCGAACTCGAACGGGGCGTCGGCCCCCGGGGTCACTGGAGCTCGCCCAGCACCCAGGCCGCCGTGTCGGCCGGCAGCGCGGGCAGGTAGCGCAGGAACTCGTCGACGTCCTCGCCGACGACGGCGCCGCCGAAGTTCTCGCGCAGGAAGCCATGGAAGTGCGCGGCCACGCGCTCCGAGAGGAGCCCGCAGCGGCGCAGCGTCGGGATGACGAAGCCCTGCACCGGGCCGAGGCGCCGGCCCTTCGGCAGATCGCGCGTGATGTCGCCCGCCTCGCGCTGGAGGCTATTGATCATCTCGACCGGATCGACCCCGACCTCGGCCCAGATCTGGAGGAGCGTCGTGAAGAAGCCCTGCGCCTTCCGGTCGATCAGCGTGCGGGCGCACTCGAGCGCGAAGTCTTCGAGCTCGGTACGCGCCGCGTCGCCGAGGCACGGCACGCAGCGCTCGATGTACTGGACGCCGTACG
>VBLD01000318.1:0-5413 GCA_005879205.1 Deltaproteobacteria bacterium | reverse complement strand
GAGGTTCCGCATCTCCCGGAAGGCGTACAGCGCGAGACCCTCGACGACGATCTGCATGCCGACGAGCTTCTTCATCCAGTCGCCGGTCTCGAGCGTCGCGTCGAGGATGCCCTTCAGGGACGGGGCGATCGGCTGGATGTGGTCGAGCTTCTCGATGTAGCGCGCGAAGGCCTCGACGTGGCGCGCCTCGTCCATTGTCTGCGTCGCCGCGTAGAACTTGGCGTCGGTGTGCGGTACGGCGTTCACGAGCTGCGCCGCCACCATGAGCGCGCCCTGCTCGCCGTGCAGGAACTGCGAGAGCCGGAAGGCCGCCGTGCGCCTGGTGAGCTCGACCACCGTCGCCTCGGGGAGCGACCGCCAGTACGACGTGCGCTCGATCGGGACACCCGCGCCGAGCGGCGTGGTGGCGAACTTGACGAGGTCGATCGGGCGCCCCCAGTCGAGGTCGCGCTCGGCGATCCACTGGGCTTCGGCGGCCTTCACGTAGAGGCGCCGCAGCTCGTCGACCTCCGCGTCGTAGTTTCCTGGGTGGACGTCGTGAGGGTGAAGTCGTTCATCGGCTGGCTCCTCTGGCACGGGGCTTGGGAGAACGCTGGTCGAGATCCGCGCCGACGTCGCCCAGGACGGCGATGAGGCGTTGCAGCGCGGTCGCGGCCTCGGCGGGCCGTCTTCGGTCGAGCGCGTCGAGGCAGGCGTCGATGCGCGGCACGAACCGGGCGGGATCGCGGCGCAGCCGGGCGCGGGCCGTGGCGAGCGGCTCCTGGCGCAGGAGGTTCCGGAGCCGGCGCGCCACCATCTGCCAGACGCGGTTGCGGGTCATGTCGGCGAGGACGACCAGCAGATCGTGGAGTGCCTGGAACCGCGCCTCGCGGTCGCGGGCCGCATCCGCGACGACGTCGCGGAGGGCGCGGATGGCGGGCAGGTCCGCAGGCCGGCAGCGCTCGATCGCGAGCCGTCCCATCTCGAGGAGCATCGGCCGCATGACCTCGGTCATCTCGGCGACGAGCCCGAGGTCGACGCGCCCGCCGCGAGAGATCATCGGCCCGAGCAGCTCGAGGGAGGCATCGACCACCGGTCGCACCGTCGCGCCGTCGCCCTGCCGCACGGTCACGAGGCCGAGCCCCTCGAGGACCTTGATCGCCTCGCGCACCGAAGTCCGGTTGACGCCGAACTCCTGCGCCAGCTCGCGCTCGGGCGGCAGCTTCCGGCCGGCGGGGAAGCGCGCGTCGAGGATCGCGTCGCGGAGCTGCTCGGCGACGTCCTCGTGGAGCCGGCGGCGGGCGGGCGCGCGGAACGGGACGATCTCCACCCTCGTCTGCTTATCGGATGGTCCAACCAATCGTCAAGTGGGGGGCCCGCCTCCCCTGAAGGCGACCATCGCGAGCGGCGGCAGGGTGGCGTTGATCGACTGCGCGCGCCCGTCCCGTGCCAGGGCACCGGGGTGGCGAGCATGCCACCCAGGTTGCCCTGGCCGCTGCCGCCGTACAGCGGCGCGTCGCTGTTCAGGATCTCGTCCCAGCGGCCGGGTGCCGGCACGCCGATCCGGTAGTTCCGGCGCGGGACCGGCGTGAAGTTGCAGGCGACGACGACCACCTCGGGACGCGACCGGGCGCGGCGGAGATACACCAGCGCGCTCTGCTCGGCGTCGTTGCAGTCGACCCACTCGAAGCCCGCCGGGCTGACGTCGAGCTCGTGCAGCGCCGGCTCGCCCCGATAGGCGGTGTTCAGGTCGCGCACCCAGCGCAGCAGCATCCGGTGCTGCGGCTCCTCGAGCAGATGCCAGTCGAGGCTCGCCTCGTGGCTCCATTCGTTCCACTGCCCGAACTCTCCCCCCATGAAGAGGAGCTTCTTCCCCGGCTGCGTGTACATGTAGCCGAAGAGCAGCCGCAGGTTGGCCCGCTTCTGCCACTCGTCGCCGGGCATCTTGGCGAGCAGCGAGCCCTTTCCGTAGACGACCTCGTCGTGCGACAGCGGCAGGACGAAGTTCTCGCTGAACGCGTAGATCATGCGGAAGGTGAGCTGGCCGTGGTGATACTTCCGGTGCACCGGCTCGTGCGTCATGTAGGCGAGCGTGTCGTGCATCCAGCCCATGTCCCACTTCATCCCGAAGCCGAGCCCGCCCAGGTAGGTGGGCCGCGAGACCATCGGCCACGCCGTCGACTCCTCGGCGACGGTCTGCACCGCCGGGCACCGCTCGTAGACGCTCGCGTTCAGCCGTCGCAGGAAGTCGACCGCCTCGAGGTTCTCCCGGCCCCCGTGGACGTTGGGGATCCATTCGCCGGCGCGGCGGGAGTAGTCCAGGTAGAGCATCGACGCCACGGCGTCCACGCGGAGTCCGTCGGCATGGTACCGCTCGAGCCAGAAGAGCGCGCTGCTGGTGAGGAAGCTGCGCACCTCGTTCCGGCCATAGTTGAAGATGAAGCTGCTCCAGTCCGGGTGGAAGCCCTGGCGCGGGTCGCCGTGCTCGTAGAGATGCGTGCCGTCGAAGAAGCCGATGCCGTGCTCGTCGGTCGGGAAGTGCGACGGCACCCAGTCGAGGATCACGCCGATGCCGTGCTGGTGGAGGTGGTCGACGAGGTACATCAGGTCCTGCGGGGTTCCGTAGCGGCTCGTGGGCGCGAAGTACCCCGTGGTCTGGTACCCCCAGGAGCCGTAGAACGGATGCTCCATGACGGGCAGCAGCTCGACGTGCGTGAAGCCCGCTGCTGCGACGTACTCGGCCAGGAGCGGCGCGATCTCCCGGTAGCCGAGCGAGCGGTTGCCCTCCTCCGGAAGGCGCCGCCACGAGCCGAGGTGGGCCTCGTAGATCGCGAGCGGCGCCTCGAGCGCGTTCCGCTCGCGCCGCGCCGCCATCCAGGGCTCGTCGCCCCACTCGTACTCGAGCGACCACACGATCGACGCCGTGCGCGGCGGCACCTCGCCGCGGAACGCGAGCGGGTCCGCCTTCTCCACCTGGTAGCCATGGAGGCGCGAAGCGACGTGGTACTTGTAGCGCGCGCCCCGGCCGACACCGGGCACGAATCCCTCCCAGATGCCGGACGTCGCGCGCGGGTGGAGCGGGTGGCGCGACGGTTGCCAGCCGTTGAAGTCACCGACGACGGAGACCGCGGCGGCATTCGGGGCCCAGACGGCGAAGCGCGTGCCCGCGACGCCCTCGAACACGCCGGGATGAGCCCCGAGCTTGTCGGCGAGGCGCAGGTGAGTGCCCTCGTTGAACAGATAGAGATCGTGGTCGGTCGAGAGTCCGCTCATCGTCTGGCCGCGAGGGCGTGCAGCATGCCCGCGAGCGGGATGCGTACCCATCGCGGGCGGTTGTTGAGCTCGTAGCCGAGCTCGTACGTGTTCTTCTCGAGCAGCAGCACGTCGAGGAGACGGGCGACCTCGTCGCGCGCGCGAGGGAGGATGGCCGCCTCACCCACCTGCTGCAGGTAGGCGCGCAGGAACGCCGAGCTCGCCCACTGCTGCCAGAACCGCGCCCACGGCGTGAGCACCGGCACGTCCTCGGGCCGGGGCGCCTCGCCTCCCGCCACCCCGTACAGCACCGCGTGGACGACGTAGTCGAAGGAGCGCAGCATGCCGGCGACGTCGACCAGCGGCGAGCGCTTGAGTCGCCGCTCGCCCAACGCGCGCGCGGGCTCGCCCTCGAAGTCGATGATGACGAAGTCCTTGCCCGTGTAGAGCACCTGCCCCAGGTGGTAGTCGCCGTGGCACCGGATGCGCATCGCCGGGATCGTGCGACCGAGGACGGTGTGGAACGCCGCCAGCGTCTTGTCCTCGAGGCCGGCCAGCGTCCGCGCATCTCCCTGCACGTCCGCCGGCAGCGATTTGACGCGCTCGGCCAGGAGCCGAAAGGCGCGGGCGGTCAGGTTGCGCATCGACTGGTAGAGGCCGCGCTGGTAGAAAGCCGTGAAGGGCTCGGGCGCGAACGCCGGGTCGTCGTCGCGCGACGCGAGGGCGAGGTGCAGCTCGGCCGTGCGCCGGCCGAGCAGCCGGGCGAATTCGACGTAGGCGCCGAGCGTCTCGCCGACGAGCGCCGGCGGCTCCTCGCCGGTCAGCTCGAGCAAGGAGTGGCCGGAGACCGCGACGCTGCGGCCCTCCTGATGGCTCGAGAGCGCGCGGTCGAAGTAGCGCCGGACCTGGTCGAGCGTGTAGCGCCACGCGTCGCCGGCCTTGGGGACGAACTGCTGCAGGATCGCGACCGTCGTCGGCTCGCTCCGGCCGCTCCGGTACTCTAGCGCGCCGGCGACGGCGGCGACGTGCGTGAAGCGCGTGCGCTCGGTCAGGAAGCGACCGACCTCGAGGTCGCCGGCGCGCCGGTAGAGCTTGAGGATCAGGCGGTCGCCGTAGACGACCGAGCTGTTGCTCTGCTCGCCCCGGAGCAGCGACGCGCCGACCGGCGCGCCCGACGGACCCCGCAGCGCGCGCAACGCACGCGTCGTCACCGCGACCAGCTCTCCGGCGGGCCCCTTGAAGCGGCGCCGCCGCTCGATCGCGTCGAGCAGCGCGGCGCACAGCGTCGGATCCTCCATGCCGTCGTAGAGCACCCCCGTCACCGCAACGCCGTTCCGTCCGCTCGCCTCGACCTCGGCGACGACCGCCTGCGGCGTGTTCGCCTGCACCACCGCCGCGGCGACGTCGTCGGCGAAGGCGAGCGGCCAGACGTAGGTCTCCGGCGACCCCTGCACGTAGTCGACGCGGATGAACGCGAAGCAGGCCGAGCCCGCTTCGTGCTCGAACGGGATCGTCGCCGTGATCGTCGCGGCCTTGATGTCGAGCGCCTTGCCGCCGAACCACCGTCGCGCGCGGAGCAGCGCGGGCAGCGCCGCGCCGAGCGCTGCCCCGCCCTCGCCCTCGAAGACGTTCTGCCGTCCGTTCCGCCGGCAGTCGTCAGCTCGGTCCGGGGTCTCTCCAGGGCGAACCAGTAGAACGAGTGCGGGCCGAGCGTCAGGAGGTACGGCAGGTCGCCGATCGGCGGGAAGGGCGTGCGACCGAAGAGCTCCACCGCGACCATCCCCTTGAAGGCCGAGAGGTCCAGCTCGACGTACTGCACGAAGCGCGAGAGGTTCGCCACGACCAGGAGCTGCTCCCCGCCGTGGCGGCGGATGAAGGCCAGGACCTTGCGGTTGTTGGGATAGAGGAAGCTGATCGTGCCCCGGCCGAAGGCCCGGTAGCGCTTGCGGAGCGCGATCAGCCGCTTCATCCACCAGAGCAGCGAATGCGGGTTGTTCTGCTGCGTCTCGACGTTGATGCTCTCGTAGTGGAACTGTGGATCGACGATCACCGGGAGGTAGAGCCGCTGCGGGTTGGCACGCGAGAAGCCTGCGTTGCGGTCGCCGCTCCACTGCATCGGGGTCCGCACGCCGTTGCGGTCGCCGAGGTAGAAGTTGTCGCCCATCCCGATCTCGTCGCCGTA
>VBLD01000028.1:1595-18652 GCA_005879205.1 Deltaproteobacteria bacterium | reverse complement strand
CTGACGGTCCTGCGGGTCCCCGACCGCCCCGGGGTCGCCGCGCGCCTCTTCGGTCCGATTGCGCGCGCCAACATCGTCGTCGACATGATCATCCAGAACGCCAGCGCGGACGGCACCACGGACCTGACCTTCACGGTGCCGCGCGGCGACTACGACAAGGCGCGCGCGCTCGTCGACGCGACCGCCCGCGAGATCGGCGCGCAGGGGGTCACCGGAGAGACCGACGTCGCCAAGGTGTCGATCGTCGGCATCGGGATGCGCACGCACGCCGGCATCGCGGCCCGCATGTTCGAGGTGCTCGCCGCCGAGAGCATCAACGTGCAGATGATCTCCACCTCCGAGATCAAGATCTCGGTGGTGATCGACGCGAAGTACACCGAGCTCGCCGTGCGGGCGCTGCACGACGCGTTCATCGGGGGACCGCGCCCATGAGACGCATCCAGCTCTACGACACGACGCTGCGCGACGGCGCGCAGGCCGAGGACGTCTCCTTCACGCTCGAGGACAAGCTGCGCATCGCCGAGCGGCTCGACGATCTAGGCATCCACTACATCGAGGGAGGCTGGCCGGGGTCGAACCCGCGCGACGAGGAGTTCTTCCGCGCCGTCAAGCGTCTCGGCCTGAAGCACGCGAAGGTGGCGGCCTTCGGGTCGACGCGGCGCGCCGGGGTGCGGGCGGCCGACGACCAGAACCTGGCGCTCTGCCTGCGGGCCGAGACGCCGGTGGTGACGATCGTCGGCAAGACGTGGGATCTCCACGTGCGCGACGACCTCCGCATCCCGCTCGCGGAGAACCTCGAGGTCATCCACGACTCGATCGTGTTTCTGAAGCAGCACACCGACGAGGTGATCTTCGACGCCGAGCACTTCTTCGACGGGCTCGCGGCCAACCGCGACTACACGCTCGAGTGCCTGCGCGCCGCCGCCCGGGCGGGCGTCGACCTCGTCTGCCTCTGCGACACGCGCGGCGGCTCGGTGCCGGCGGGCATCGCGGCGGGCGTCGAGGCGGCGCGCGAGGTGATGCGAGAGACCCCGCTGGCGATCCACTGCCACAACGACTGCGAGCTCGCGGTCGCCAACTCGGTCGAGGGGATCGAGCACGGCTGCGTGCAGGTGCAGGGCACGATCAACGGCTTCGGCGAGCGCTGCGGCAACGCCAACCTGGTCTCGGTGATACCCGTGCTGCAGCTGAAGCGCGGCTACGACTGCGTGTCGGCCGCGCAGCTCCGCAAGCTCTCCGACGTCTCGCACTTCGTCTACGAGCTCGCCAACATCGAGCCCAACAAGCGCCAGCCGTTCGTCGGCCAGAGCGCCTTCGCGCACAAGGGTGGCCTGCACGTCGCCGCCGTCCAGAAGAACCCCGAGACCTACGAGCACCTCGATCCGGCGGTGATCGGCAACACCCAGCGCGTGCTGGTCTCGGACCTCTCCGGCCGCTCGAACCTGCTCTACAAGGCGGCCGAGTTCGGGCTCGACCTCGAGTCGAACGCGCCCGCCGTGAAGGCGCTCCTCCAGGAGCTGAAGGACCTCGAGGCGAAGGGCTACGCCTACGAAGGGGCGGAGGCGTCCTTCGAGCTCCTCATGCAGAAGGCGCTCGACGGCGACCGCGTGCGCTACTTCCGGCTGATCGGCTTCCGGGTGATCGACGAGAAGCGGAACGAGGGCGAGACGCCGATCGCCGAGGCGAGCATCATGCTCGAGGGTCCCGACGGGCAGATCGAGCACACCGTCGCCCAGGGCAACGGGCCCGTGCACGCGCTCGACGGCGCGCTCCGCAAGGCGCTCAGCAAGTTCTACCCCGAGGTCGAGCAGGTCAGGCTCCACGACTACAAGGTGCGCGTGCTCGGCAGCGCCGAGGGGACGGCCGCGGCCGTCCGTGTCCTCATCGAATCGGGCGACGAGCACGACCACTGGGGGACGGTCGGCGTCTCCCACGACGTGATCGAGGCGAGCTGGCAGGCCCTCGCCGACAGCATGGACTACAAGCTCTACAAGGTGCGCCGCGGGGCGCCGCGCCCACGGGCGGCCGAAGCGCGCCGCGGCTGAGCGACGACCGCGGCGAGAGCATTCGGCGGCCGATGCGCATCTACCTCGACCACAATGCCGGCGCCCCCCTGCGCGCCGAGGCACGCGAGGCCATGCTGGGCTTCCTCGGCGCACCCGGGAACCCGTCGAGCGCCCATCGCGAGGGGGCGCGCGCGCGCGCCGCGGTCGAGACGGCGCGCACCGAGGTGGCGGCGCTCATCGGTGCGCGGGCGGCCGACGTCGCCTTCACGAGCGGCGCGACCGAGGCGAACAACCTGGCATTGCGCGGCCTCGTTCGCCCCCCGGCCGGCCTGGTCACGACCGCGATCGAGCACGCCTCCGTCCTCGAGACGGCCCGGGCGCTCGCTCGGGAAGGCGTGCGGCTGGCCGTCGTCCCCGTCGACGACGAAGGTGGCGTGAGCGCGAGCGACGTCGTGGCGGCGTGCGCACCCGGCACGGCGCTGGTCACCGTCGGGCTCGTCAACGGCGAGGTCGGGTCGGTCGCGCCGGTCGCGGCGATCGCCGCCGGGCTCCACGGCACGGGCGCGCGCCTGCACACCGACGCGGCGCAGGCGGCGGGACGGATGCCGATCGACGTGGGCGTCCTCGGCGTCGACCTGCTGTCGCTCTCGGCTCACAAGCTCGGTGGCCCCGCGGGGGTCGGGGCCCTCTGGGTGCGCAGCGGTGTCGCGCTCCGGGCCCAGATGACCGGCGGTCCCCAGGAGCGTGGCCGGCGCGCCGGGACGGAGAACGTGGCGGGCATCGTCGGCTTCGGCGAGGCGGCGCGGCTCGCGCGTCGCGAGCTCGCCGTCGCGACGGTCCACGCCGGCCGGCTGGTCGACCGGCTCTGGGCCGGCATCCAGGCACGCATCCCCGGCGTCGTGCGCAACGGGCCCGCGAGCCCACCGCGCTCGCCGAACACGCTGAACGTGAGCTTCCCCGGCTGCAGCGGCGAGAGCCTCGTGGTGCTCCTCGACCTCGCGGGCATCGCTGCGTCGGCCGGCTCGGCGTGCGCCGCCGGCGCCGTCGAGCCGTCGCACGTGCTGGTGGCGATGGGGAGGGATCGGGAGACGGCGCGCAGCGGGCTCCGCCTGAGCGTCGGCCCCGGCACCACGGAGGCCGACGTCGAGCGGGTGGTGGCGGTGCTGCCCGAGCTCGTGGCGCAGGTCCGGCGCGGAGCGGCCGCGTGAGGGTCGTCGTCGCCATGAGCGGCGGCGTCGACAGCGCGGTAGCCGCCGCCCGGTGCGTCCGCGCGGGCCACGAGGTGATCGGCATCTCGCTCCGCCTGGCGCGCGACGGCGCCGGCAGCTGCTGCTCCCTCGAGGACTTCCACGACGCCCGCGCCGTCGCCGAGCGGCTCGGGTTTCCCCACTACGTGTTCGACTTCACGGACGTCTTCGAGCGCGAGGTGGTGCGGCCCTTCGTCGCCGAGTACCTCGCCGGCCGGACGCCGAACCCGTGTGCGCGCTGCAACGAGCACGTGAAGTTCGGGCTCCTCTGGCGGCGCGCGCGGGAGCTCGGCGCGACGCGGCTCGCCACCGGCCACTACGCGCGGATCGGGGTCGACCCCGAGAGCGGCGGCGCGCACCTCAGGACCGCCGCCGACGCGGCCAAGGATCAGACCTACTTCCTCTTCGCGTTGACGCACGCGGACCTCGAGCGGACGCTCTTTCCCGTCGGCGAGCTGACCAAGGCGGAGGTCCGCTCGGAGGCCCGCGCCCTCGGCCTTCCGGTGGCCGACAAGCCGGACAGCATGGAGGTCTGCTTCGTGCCCGCGGGTGATGCCGCCGGCTTCGTCGAGCGGCAGGCCGCGTCCGGCGCGCTCCGCCCCGGCCTCGTCGTCGACGAGGCGGGACGCGAGATCGGCCGCCACGGCGGCGTCCATCGCTTCACCGTCGGCCAGCGACGCGGGCTCGGCGTCGCCGGAGGTCCGCGACGGTACGTCAAGGCCATCGACGCGGCGGCGGGTACCGTGACCGCGGTGCCGGCGGCGGCGCTGGGCGCCTCGGGCTTGGTCGCGCGCGAGGTCACCTGGGCCGCGGGTCATCCGCCGCCGCACGAGACGCCCGTCGCGGTCCGCATCCGGCACCGCCACGCGCCCGTGCCCGCGCGGGTGGCGCCCGTCTCGGCGGCGGAGGTCCGCGTGCGCTTCGAGTACCCGGGTCCGGCGGTCACCCCGGGGCAGGCGGCCGTCTTCTACCGGGGCGACCTCGTGCTCGGCGGCGGCTGGATCGCCGAGGCGATTCAATGAAGCCCCGTGTCGCGATCGCGACGCTCGGCTGCAAGGTGAACACCTACGACAGCGCGACGATCGCAGAGCGGCTGCGCGCCGCGGGTTGCCAGCTGGTTTCGGCCGAGGACGGTGCCGACGTGGTGATCGTCAACTCGTGCACGGTGACCGACGCGGCCGATGCCGAGAGCCGTCGCCTGGCCCGCCGGGCGCGGCGCTCGAATCCGCGGGCGCGGGTCATCCTGACCGGCTGCTACGCGCAGACGAAGCCGGACGAGGCGGCGGCGGTCGAGGCCGTGGATCACGTGATCGGCCTCAATCGTCTCGATGCGCTCGTCCGCGCGGTCACGGGCGTGGGCCCGGAACGGATCGTCGTCGGGCCGAGCCGCCGCGAGCGGGCGGTGTCGACCGTCGGCGCCCGGCGCTTCGCAGGGCAGACACGCGCCTTCCTCAAGGTGCAGGAAGGCTGCGACCTCTTCTGCACCTTCTGCATCGTGCCGATGGCCCGCGGCCGGAGCCGCAGCCTCCCGCCGCGCGCCGTGCTCGCCGAGGTCGAGGCCCTGGCCGCGGATGGCTTCGAGGAGGTGGTGCTGACCGGCGTCCACCTCGGCGGCTACGGCCACGACCTGGACCCGCCGGTCGACCTGGCGTGGCTGGTGGCGGCGATCGCGGAGCAGCGCCGCGTGCCGCGCATCCGGCTCTCCTCGATCGACCCGCACGAGGTGAACGAGTCGCTCCTGCGGGTGATGGCCGGGGCGTCGAGCGTGTGTCACCACCTGCACGTGCCGCTCCAGTCCGCCGCGGACGGTGTCCTGGCCCGCATGCGACGTCGCTACGACGCAGGTCTGGCGCGCGAGCGGCTCGCGATGATCCGCGAGCTCCTCCCGGACGCCGCCATCGGAACGGACCTCATCGCGGGCTTCCCCGGCGAGGAGGACGCCGACTTCGAGCGGACGCTCGGCTTCCTCGACGCGAGCCCGCTGTCCTCCTTCCATGTCTTCCCCTACTCGGTGCGCAGCGGCACCACCGCCGCGAAGCTCGACGGGCGTGTGCCGCCGCCGACCATCGCCGCCCGGGCGCGTCGCCTGCGGGCGCTCGGCGATCGCAAGCACGCGGAGTTCGCGCGCCGTTTCGACGGCGCGGCCGCCGAGCTGCTGGTCGAGTCGACCCGCGACCGTGAGACCGGGGCGCTGCGCGGCTACACGCGGAACTACCTCCGCGCGACCCTCGCCGGGCCCGACACGCTCATCGGCCGGCGCGTTCGCGTGCGACTCGCCGTCGACCCGGACGCCGCGGTGCGCGCCACCGCCGACGCATGACGCCCGAGAGCCGCGCCGCGCTCGAGGCCGGCCTCGGCCACCGCTTCGCACGGGCCGACTACCTCGCCGTGGCGCTCACCCACCGCTCCTTCGGGGTCGACACGCCCAACAACGAGAAGCTCGAGTTCCTGGGCGACGCCGTGCTGGCGCTCGCGATGTCCGACCTCCTGATGGCGCGCTTTCCCGAGGCGAGCGAGGGGGAGCTGTCGAAGATCCGCGCCTCGCTGGTCAATGCCGACGTCCTGGCCCGCAAGGCCCGCGAGCTCGACGTCGGGTCGGCGCTCCGCTTCGGCAAGGGCGAGGAGAAGAGCGGCGGCCGCGAGAAGGTGTCGATCCTGGCGTCCGGGTACGAGGCGCTGCTCGGCGCCGTCTATGCCGACGCGGGCTACGAGGCGGCGCGGGCGATGGTCGAGAATCACTTCGCGGCGGACATCGAGGAGCACCTGACGGTGGGGCTCCGCGACTACAAGACCCGGCTGCAGGAAGTGACGCAGCGGCTCTTCCGGGAGGCGCCCGTGTACACCCTCGTCGAGGAGAGCGGGCCGGATCACGCCAAGCGGTTCGCCTCCGAGATCGCGCTCGGTGGCCGGTGCTACGGCCGCGGCGTCGGCCACAGCAAGAAGGCTGCCGAGCAGGCCGCGGCGCGCGAAGCGCTCGCCGCCCTCGAGCGGGAACACGCGGACCGCCTGTGACGACGCGCGCGGCGCTGGCCGCCCTCGCCGCCGGCGCGCTCGGGGTCGTCGGCCAGGCGCCCGCGGAGCCGCTGCGGCCGCTCCCGGGGAGCATGCCGCGGGCGCTGGCCGGCATGGCGGCTGGCGCGCCGGCGCCGGCCGAGCTACCTCTCGAGCACGTGACGGTGCTGCTCGGGCTACGCGCGCGCGCTGCCCTCGACGCCGTGCTGGCGGCCCAGCAGGACCCCCGCTCGCCGCGCTTCCGGCGCTGGCTCGAGCCGGAGGAGATCGCCGACCGCTTCGGCCCGTCGCGCGGCGAGTACGCGCGCGTGCGGCGGTGGTTCGAGACGCACGGGTTCCGCGTCGTGCACGATTCGCCGCTGCGGGCCCTGCTCGTCGTGGCGGGCACCGCGGGCGACGCGGCGGCGGCGCTCGGCGCTCCGATCCGCTTCTTTCGCGACCGCGACGGCCGCGTCTACCACGGCCCCGAGACCGCTCCCGCGCTCCCCGTGGAGGTCGCCGGGTCGGTGCACGGCGTCGTCGGTCTCGATGATCTCCCCCACTTCGAGCCGCTGGCGCGGATCGCGGGCGACGGGATGGCGCTCGGGCCGGGCGACCTGGCGCTCGTGTACGGCGCGGCATCGCTGCAGGCTCGGGGTTTCACCGCCGCCGGGCACACGATCGCGGTCGCCGCGCGCAGCAACTTCCCCGACGCCGACGTGACCACCTTCGCCCAGACGTACCTTCCTGTCGGCACCACGCTCCAGGTCGAGCGCGTGCTCGCGGGCGCCGATCCGGGCATCCTCTCCCGCTCCGGCGAGCTGACCGAGGTGCTGCTCGACAGCGAGTGGGCGGCCGCCCTGGCACCGGCGGCGCGCGTGAACGTCGTCATCGGCAGCGAGTCGGGCGACATCCGCGAGGCGATCGAGAAGGCGGTGGAGGACCGGCTCGGCGACGTGATCTCCGTGAGCTTCGGGCTCTGCGAGCTGACGGCACACACGGCCGACACGGAGCTCTTCGATGTCCTCTACGCGCTCGCCAATGCGCGCGGTCAGACGGTGCTGGTCGCGTCGGGCGACAACGGTCCCACGGCCTGCCTGCCGGGGAGCACGCGTCCGGCGGTCAACGCGCTCGCCTCGTCGCCGCACGCCGTGGCGGTCGGGGGGACCACCCTCGACCCGCTCTTCGACGGCGCGTCGGGAGATGCGACGGGATACGGCGGCGAGGTCGTCTGGAACCAGGGCCGAGGGGCGGCGAGCGGGGGAGGAGAGAGCCTGGTGTTCGCCCGGCCGCGCTACCAGCTCGGTCCGGGACTCCCGGCGCTCACCGGGCGGGCCCTGCCGGACCTCGCGCTGGCCGCGAACCCGGATGCGCCGGGCTACGTCATGGTCCAGGCCGGGCGGTCGGGCGCCATCGGCGGGACCAGCGCCGCGACGCCGGCGCTCGCCGGCGCCCTCGCGCTGGTCGGCGAGGCCCTCGGGACGGCGGGCCTCGGGCAGCTCGGCCCGGCGCTGTACCGGCTCGGAGGAGAGCAGGCGCGTGGCCTGCGGGCTCCGGTCTTTCGCGATGTCACCGAGGGGACCAACGGCCTGTTCGCGGCCGGCCCCGGCTTCGACCTGGCCACCGGGTGGGGCTCGCCGATCATCGACGCGCTCGCCGGAGCACTCGGCGGCGGGAGCGGCGCGTGCGTGCCCGAGAGCCAATGCCTCGTCCCCGGCACCGGCGGGCGCACGCGCTCCTGCGTGGGCGAGTGGCTCGTCGAGGCGATGTCCCTCGGCCGGCGGCCGTCGGGCGTTCCTCGCAGCCGGCAGGTATGCCGCGACGGCGACCCCGGCTGCGACGCCGACGGCACGGCCGACGGACAGTGCACGGTGAACGTGGCGCTCTGCCTGAACGTCCTCGACGAGCGCTTCCTCGACAGCCACGGCGCAGCGGCGTGCCGGCCGGATGCCGTGGGTCCGGTCAGCCTGCTGGCGCCCGTCGCGAGCCGCCGGCGCCCGGTCCTGACCACCGATCGGCGGGCGCTTCGCGCCGCGATCCGGGGGCTCCCCGAGCTGCCGACGGCCCGGCGCGGCGAATGCACCGCGACCGTGCCCGTCGTCGTCCCCGCGGGGCCGGACGGCCGGCCGGGCCGCGTGCGCCTGCGCGCGAGCGTCACGGGATCGCGCGCCTCGAGCGTCGCCCGCACCACGCTCGTCTGCCTGGAGTGACGGAGGGGGGACGTGGCGCACCGCGCGGGATACGTCGCGATCCTCGGGCGGCCGAACGTCGGCAAGTCGACCTTGCTGAACGCGCTCGTCGGCACCAAGGTATCGATCGTCACGCCGAAGCCGCAGACGACGCGCAACCGCATCCTCGGCATCCGCACGTTGCCCGATGCGCAGGTGGTGTTTCTCGACACGCCGGGCATTCACGAGGCGCGCTCGCTCATCAACCGCCGCATGGTCGAGACCGCGCGCCAGGCGCTCGCCGAGGCCGACGTCGTCCTCGTCCTGGTCGATGCGGCGGCGGCCGTCACCCCGGGCGACCGGGCGCTCGCCGGCACGCTGGCGCCCCTCGCCGCGACCTCCATCGTCGTCGTGAACAAGGCGGACCGGGTGAGTCGCCCCGCGCTCCTGCCCATCATGGCCGCGATGGGAGAGCTGCTACCCGGGCGCGAGATCATCCCCGCCAGCGCCTTGACGGGCGACAACGTCGAGACGGTGCTCGGCCGCGTGGTCGCCGCGCTGCCCGCCGGCGAGCCGTTCTACCAGGCCGAGGAGTACACGACGGCGACCGAGCGATTCCTGGTCCAGGAGCTCGTCCGCGAGCAGCTCTTCCGGCAGACGGACGAGGAGGTGCCGTACGGGACGGCCGTGCTGGTCGAGGAGTTCACCGAGAAGCCGGAGCGCAACGTGCTGGTCCTCCGCGCCACCATCCTGGTCGACCGGCCCAGCCAGAAGCCGATCGTCATCGGTGCGGGCGGCCAGCGGCTGCGCGAGATCGGCCGGCGCGCCCGCCTGGAGATGGAGGCGCTCTTCGGCCGGCGCGTGTTCCTCGAGCTCTTCGTCAAGGTGGAGCCGGGGTGGTCGAAGAACCCGCGCCGGCTCGCCGAGCTGGGGCTCTGATGCCGGCGCGCGAGGAAGTCGACGGCGGACTGCCGGTGGTGGCGATCGTCGGGCGCCCGAACGTCGGGAAGTCGTCGCTCTTCAACCGTCTCGTCCGGGCGCGCCGCGCCATCGTCGACGACGAGCCGGGGGTCACCCGCGACCGTATCGTGGCGCCGGCCGAGCACGGCGGGCGTCAGTTCCTGTGCGTCGACACCGGAGGCTTCGCGGCCGATGCGTCGCGCGCCACCTCGGCGCTCGCGGCCCGGGTGCGCGAGCAGACGCTCCGGGCGGTGGCCGAGTCCGACTGCGTGCTGTGCGTGTTCGACGCCGACGCCGGGCTGATTCCGGAGGAGCGCGACCTCGTCCGGCGGCTCGCGCGGAGCGGCAAGCCCGTCGGCTTCGTGGTGAACAAGGTCGACACGCCCGCCCGCGAGCGGATGGTCGCCGACTTCTACGCCGCCGGCGTCGAGCGGTTGCTGCCGGTGTCGGCGGCGCACGGCCGGGGCCTCGAGGCGCTGCGCGACGCGATCGTCGGCATGCTGCCGCCGGCGGGCATCGCGCCGGCGGGGATGCCGGGCACCCGGCTCGCGATCGTCGGGCGGCCGAACGTCGGCAAGTCGTCGTTGCTGAACCGGCTCCTCGGCGAGGAGCGGGCGATCGTGACGCCCGAGGCCGGCACCACGCGCGACGCGATCGACACGCCGTTCACGGCCGGGGGACGGCGCTACGTCCTGATCGACACGGCCGGTATCCGCCGGCGCGCGCGCACCCGCGAGGGCCTCGAACGCCACGGCGCCGTGCGCGCCCTCGGCACGCTCGCCCGCGCCGACCTGGCGCTCGTCGTGCTCGACGCGACCGAGGGCATGACGGACCAGGACGCCCGCATCGTCGCCCGCGCGCGCGAGGCGGGACGCGGCATCGTCCTCGTCGCCAACAAGTGGGACGCGGTACCGGCCGAGCACCGCGATGCCGCCGCGTTTCGCAAGAAGCTCGGCGAGCTGCGGCCGGCGTTCGCCGAGCTTCCGCTCCTCTGTATCTCGGCGCAGACGGGCGAGGGCCTGGGCGAGCTCTTCCGGGTCGTCGTGCGCGCCGAGCAGGCCTACGACGCCGTGTTGCCCACGGCCGAGCTGAACCGGGTTCTCCAGGCTGCCGTCGAGGCGCAGGCGCCGCCCAGCGTGCGCGGCCGGCCGGTGCGGCTCTTCTACGCGACGCAGACCGGCCGGCGGCCACCCCAGGTGACGGTGTTCGCGAGCGCGCCCCAGGACGTGTCGACCTCGTATGCACGCTACCTGACCGGGAGACTCGCGCAGGCGTTCCGGCTGGTCGGCGTGCCGCTCCGCCTCGTCTTCCGCGCCCGGCCGCGCCGCGACGCCACCCGCCCGCGCCGGGACCGGGTACGATCGCGGCGAAGCAAGCCGGTGCGCGGGCGGGGCGCGCCTCGCCGTCGGTGAGCATCGTGGAGCTTCCGAATCGGCGGGGTCGACGTTAGACTCGGGGTCGCGAAACCATGCCCACGGCCGAGATACCGGACGAGATCGCGACGCTCCTCGCCGCCCTCGACGCAGCGCCGAGCCACACGGCGGTGCTGCGCACGGCACGCGATCTGGCGCGGCTGGCGGCGGGGGACGGGGCGGGACGGACGCGCTGCCGGATCGCGCTCGTGTCGAACTACACGATCAAGTCGGTCGAACCCTATCTCGCCGTGGCGTGCGCCCGGATCGGCGTCGCTCCCGATTTCTACGTGAGCGAGTACGGCCAGGTCGAGCCCGACCTGCTCTCGCCGGGCGGCGGTCTCGACGCGTTCGACCCCGACGTCACGTTCCTCGCCCTCGGTCTCGACGGCCTGCAGCCCCAGGACGTCGCGGATCCCGTCGGGGCGGGCGAGGAGGGCCTCGAGCGTCTGATCCAGCTCGCCACCGCGTTCCACGTCCGCGCCCGCGGCCCGATCGTGGTCCACAACTTCGTGACGCCGTCGCTCTCGCCGTCGGACGTGGCCAGTGGCCTCCGGTCGCCGGCCAATCGCATCCGGCGCCTGAACCTCACGCTGGCCGAGCGGATCGGCGGCGCCTCAGGCCTGCATCTCCTCGACGTGGACGCGCTCGTCGCCGAGCACGGCCGGGCGCGCAGCCGCCACGACAAGCTCTTCTACCTGGCGGCCATGGAGCTGAGCGAGACGCTGCTGCCCGAAGTGGCGCACCGCTACATGGCGTACGTGAAGGCGCTGCTCGGGCGGACGCGCAAGTGTCTCGTCTTCGACTGCGACGACACGCTGTGGGGCGGCCTGGTGGGCGAGGAGGGGGTCGCCGGGGTGACCCTCGGTGCCGACGGCCTCGGCCGCGCCTTCCGCGACGTGCAAGACCTGGCGCTCGCGTACCACCGTCGCGGCGTCCTGCTCGCGCTCTGCAGCAAGAACAACCCGGAGGACGTCGACGCCATGCTGTCGGGCCACCCGCACATGCGCATCCGCGGCGAGCAGGTCGCGGCGCTGCGGGTCAACTGGCAGGACAAGGTGACGAACCTCCGGGAGATCGCTGCCGAGCTCAACCTCGGGCTCGACGCCCTCGTGTTCGTCGACGACAATCCGGTCGAGCGCGCGCAGGTGCGCCAGGCCCTCCCGCAGGTGCTGGTGCCGGAGCTGCCGGCCGATCCCGCCCTCCGGCCGCGCTTTCTCGCGCGTCTCAACGACTTCGCGAGCCTCGTGCTGACCGAGGAGGACGCGGCACGCGGCGCCTACTACGCGCAGGAGCGGCAGCGACGCGCCCTCCAGACGAGCAGCCAGAGTCTCGAGGAGTTCCTCCACACGCTCGCCCTCGAGGTGCAGGTGACGGTGGACGAGACGGAGGTGGTCGGGCGCCTCGCCCAGCTCGCAGCCCGCACGAACCAGTTCAACCTGACCACCCGCCGCCACCCGGAGGCCGAGATCGCGCGCATGATGGGGCAGCCGACGCATCGGGTCTACGCGCTCCGTGCCGCGGACCGCTTCGGTGACAACGGGATCGTCATGCTCCTAATCGTCGCCTGCGAGGGCGGCGTCTGGCGCATCGACACGTGCCTGATGAGCTGCCGCGTGATCGGGCGCGGCATCGAGACGGCGCTCCTCAGCAGGGTGGCGGCCGATGCCGCCGCCGCCGGCGTTCGCGAGCTGCGCGGCGAATACGTCCGCAGCGCCAAGAACGCGCTCGCCGCCGACTTCTACCCGCGCCACGGCTTTTCGCTCCTGGCCGAGCCGGCCGAGGGGCACGCCGTCTGGCAGCGGGCGATCGGTGTGGGCGCGCCGCTGGGCGTCCCGCCGTGGATCCGCATGCGGGACGCGGCCTGACGGCCCCTAGCAGAAGGTCGTCAGGTCTTCGAAGAGCGTCTTCTTGATCCCGGCGGAGCGGCCGTTGCTGGCGAGCTCCTCCTGGATCATGCGGGTGCAGTTGCCGTACAGCCGCCGGATCTGGGCAGGCGAGAAGCCGCGCTCGTGGAAGTGGGCGATCTCCCAGATCTCCCCGCTGTGCTGCGCGATGTAGGGAGCGTGCTTGACGCTCTTGATCAGCTCCTCCGACAGCGTGAACGCCTCGCTGGAGCCCATCGTGTTGTGCGTCCAGCTCATGCCCTGACCCTTGAGACCGTGCGTGGCGGCCTCCTCGTGCACGGGGGTGGTGTGGTCGTAGTAGAAGATCTTCACGTTGTAGAACTCGACGCCGCTCGTCTCGATGAAGTTGACCGTGTCCCGGAACGTCTCCATGGTCTCGCCCGGGAAGCCCACGATGAACGACGCCAGGGTCGTGATGCCCTCGGTCGACAGCAGGTCGACGCCACGCAGGTACTGCTCGCGCGTGACGCGCTTGTTCATCGCCTTCAGGATGTCGTCGCTGCCCGACTCGATGCCGAGATAGGCGCCGCGGCAGCCGCTCTCGCGCATGTCGATGACCTGCTGGCGGTCGAGATACTGGCAGCGGATGAACGCGTACCAGTTGAAATCGTACTTCTTGAGCAGCTGGAGGACCTCGCGGAACCGGTGCGGGGGGACGTTGAACGTGTCGTCGACGAAGAGCAGGTACTCCACGCCGCGGGCCTTGAGCGCGTTGAACTCCGCCTCGACGGCATCGAGCGGCGCCTTCAGCACGGCCCCCTGGCTGGTGGGGTAGCTGCAGAAGCTGCAGGCGAACGGGCAGCTGATCTGGCTGCGCACCAGGCAGATGCGCTGCAGGAGATCCGAGTCGATCAGCTCGTAGCGCAACGCGTTCTTGACGAAGTCGAACTCCTCCGGCTGGCGGGAGGTCGCGACGGTCCCGCTGCGCCGGTAGAGGAAGAGATTCGGAATGTCCTCGAGCGGCTTGGCGTGGCACACGGCGTCGACGAGCCGGCCGAGCGTGTGGAAGGCGCGCGGGTCGATGACCGCCGCGTCGGCACGGTAGGACTTGAAGGCCGCCGGATCCTTCTTGTCCTGATAGCCGTTCCAGATGCTCATGCCGCCGAGCACGATGAACGCGTCGGGACAGCGCTTGCGGCAGTAGCGGACGAGATCGGCGATGTCGAGCGGGTTCAGCAGGAGCGTGGTGGAGATCGCGATCACCTTCGGCCCGTTGTCGAGGCACTGCTCGAGCTTCTCCTGCTCGAGCTGGGCGTGCTGCACGATCTCCACGTCGAAGGAGAGGCTCTTCAGATACTGGTAGAGGTACAGTCCGCCGAGCAGCGGGATCTTCCACGCGCTGTAGGTGGCGATGTCGGACTCGTGGAAGTGGCCCTCGGCGGTCCTGCGCACGCCGCCGTGCTCGCGCGTGAGCCTGGCGATACGCGCCAGGTGGTTCGGCAGCATGATGTCGCCCTGGAAGTCGACGTAGTTCAGGTGAAGGAAGCGTCCCCACCCGCTGCCGGACTTGCTCTGGCCGTCGAAGAACTGTCGCCGCTCGCGTCCGCGGCTCGGCTCCGAATAGGAGATGACCAGGCAATCGCTCATTGCTCGTGTTCTCCGGCGTATACCAGGCAGACGAATATCGCTCGCGCGCCGCGATTTGTACCGCGGTGCCAATTGACCCGTCAACCGAATTCGGCGGTCCCGGGGTGTTCATCTTGTCGCTGATGCTTGCTTGTCGCGTCGAGTCGAAATTATTATTGCGCGGCCGGGGGGCCGATCCTCCCTGCGATTTGGGCCACGCGGAAGGAGACGCATTGCATGGGTGCACTCTCGGCGGCCGCCACGCCGCACCGGCGCACGGAAACGGAAGGCCGATGAGCCGCCTCGAGGAGCTGCGAGCGGTCCTGGCCGAGGCGTTCACCGCCGAACCCGGCGATCTCACCGATGAAGCGTCTCCCGAGCAGGTCTCGGGCTGGGACTCCCTGACGCACCTGAACATGACCGTCGCCCTCGAGGAGCGCTTCGGGGTGGAGCTCACCACGGACGACATCATGCAAATGAGCAACGTCGGCGCGATCCGCCGGGTGCTGCGCGCGCATGGCGTTGCCGTCTGAGGCGCCCGCGCCCGTCTACGCGATCCGGCGCCTGCGCGCCGCAGACCGTACGGTCCCCGAAGAGCTGTTCCGCTTCATCCAGGCGGCATGGGGCGCCGACTCGTGGCATGCGGACCGCGACCGCTGGGAATGGCAGTTCCACGGCGTGCCGACCAACGGTCACGCGGAGCCACCGCTCTGGATCCTGACGCGCGGCGAGGATATCCTCGGCCAGGTCGGTGCCATCCCGGTTCGCCTTTCGATGGGAGCCAAGGAACAGCCCGCTGCCTGGGCCTGCGACCTCATGATCCTCCCCGAGTACTGGAACCGGGGCGGGTTCCCGCTCCTCATGCGCGAGATCTCCCGCGGCTATCCGCTGGCGCTCGTCCTCGGCATGAACAGGAAGGCCTACGCGCTGTTCCAGCGGAGTCCCGGCTGGACGGATCTCGGCGTCATCCCGCGCCTGCAGCTCTATTGCTCGCTCGGGAGCCTCGCGTCGGCGCGCACGGTGGTGGCGCTCGCCCGACAGGCCGGCAGCGCCGTGCGGGCGCTCGCCCCGGCGCGACCGGCCGCCGATCTCGCCGTCCGCTCGGTCGCGCGGTTCGACGCGCGGGTCACGGCGCTCTGGGACCGCGTCGTCGGCGAGCGGATCGCCGTGCGGCGCTCGGCACCCTGGCTCAACTGGAAGTACGCCGGGCAGCCGAGGCTCACGCACGAGCGGCTCGAGATGGAGTCGCGGGGCACGCTCGTCGGCTGCGCCGTGCTGCGCGTCGAGACGATGGGCCCGGAGCGCCTCGGCTATCTGATCGAGTGCTTCGCGGAGCCGCCGGCGCTCGTCGGCGTCACCTCCGCCGCCGTCGCCCGTCTCCAGCAGCTCGGCGTCGATCGGATCACCTGCGACGTGCTCGATCCGGCCACCGAGCAGGCGCTCCGTCGGATCGGCTTCGTGCGCCGCCGCTCGGGGATGAAGTTCATGCTGCGGACGAGCGATGCGGCGTTGGCCTCGGTGGTGCGCGACCGCGCTCGGTGGTACATCACGCGGGGAGACGCCGACCAGGACCGGCCCCGCTGACGCGGCTGCCGGCGGCGTCACCATGACGCACGTTCTTCTCGTCGACCACAGCCAGACCGGCACCGTCGGGGGCGCCCTCACCGGGCTGATCCACCTGATCCGCGGCCTCGATCCCGAACGCTACCGGTCGACGCTGGTGCTCTACGAGGAGAAGAACCTGGGCGCGATGCTCGACGGTGCGCGTTGTCGGGTCGTCGTCCTCGACGCGGCGGCGATCCACCGGCCAATGCCCGGCCGCGGCCTCGGCCGGAATCGCACCGGCCGGCACGCCCAGGCGCGACGTACGCTCGGGGCGTTGCGGCGGCTGTTCCGGCAGAAGATCCCCCGGGCGCGCATGCTCCTGCCGGTGCTGCGCCGGGAGCAGCCCGACGTGATTCACGCCGGCAACAGCCTCCTCCAGAACATCGACGTCGCGCTCGCCGCGCGCTGGGCGGGTATCCCGTGTGTCGTGCACGAGAAGGGCCTGCTCCACTACACCGCGGTGGAGCGACTCTGCACCCGCAGCGTGGCCGCGTGCATCTGCATGACGGAGGCGATCCGCCGGAACCTCGCACGCGAGGGGATGCACATCCCCCGCACCGTGGTCGTCCACGACGGGATCGATGTCGAGGGGTTCCGCCCGGCGGAGCCGGCCGCGGCGGTGCGCGCCGCGCTCGGCGTCGGCGATTGCGACCCGGTGATCGGCATCACGGCCAACGTGAATCCCTGGAAGGGGCAGGACGTGGTGGTGCGGGCGGTCGCAGAGCTGGTGGCCGACTTCCCGCGCCTCGGCTGCCTCGTCGTCGGTGGCCTCGTCCGCGGTGCCGAGGACTACCTCGAGGGGATACAGGCGTTCGTCGCCTCGCGCGGCCTCGAGCGGCACGTGCGGTTGGTCGGACCCCGCCTGGACATCGCCGACGTCGTCGGCGCGCTCGACGTCCTGGTCCACGCGTCGATCCGCCCGGAGCCCTTCGGGCGGGTGCTCATCGAGGGCATGGCGCTCGGCAAGCCCATCGTGGCGACGGTCGGCGGCGGCGTTCCCGAGATCGTCGTCGACCAGGAAACCGGGCTCCTCGTGCCGGCGGGCGACGTCGACGCGCTGGTGGCGGCGCTGCGCCGGCTGCTGGGTGATGCCGCTCTGCGGGCGCGATTCGGCGCGGCCGGTGAACGGCGGGTGCGCAGTCACTTCTCCCTCGCCTCCTACGTTCCGGCGGTGGAAGCGGTGTACGCCGCGGTG
>VBLD01000028.1:0-1583 GCA_005879205.1 Deltaproteobacteria bacterium | reverse complement strand
TACCGACGCTCGCATGATGCGCCGACGCCGGCCGGCGCATCCCACCCGTGCGATGTGCCTTGCCCGCCTGACGCCCGCCTGCTAAAAAACCCCATGGCGCAGTCGAAGGGGTCCTCCCGGCACTTCCGGGCGGGCCCCTTCGTGCGTCTGGAGGGCGGCGCATGACGGCCGAGGTGCGCGAGGGGCTCACCTTCGACGACGTGTTGCTCGTCCCTGCGTCCTCGGACATCCTCCCGCGCGACACCGACGTCACGACGCAGCTGACGCGTACCATCCGGCTCAACATCCCGCTGCTCAGCGCGGCGATGGACACCGTCACCGAGGCCCGGACCGCGATCGCCATGGCCCAGGAGGGCGGGCTCGGCGTCATCCATCGGAACCTCTCGGTGGCCGAGCAGGCGCTCGAGGTCGAGAAGGTGAAGAAGTCCGAGAGCGGCATGATCGTCGACCCCGTGACCGTGCGCCCCGAGCAGCGCATCTCGGAGGCGCTCGAGATGATGCAGCGCTTCCACATCTCGGGCCTGCCGGTCACGCGCGACGGGAAGCTGGTCGGCATCCTCACCAACCGCGACCTCCGCTTCGAGAAGCGTCTCGACCGCACGGTGAGCGAGGTGATGACCCGCGAGCGGCTGGTCACCGCGCGCCCCGGCGTCACGCTCGAGGAGGCCAAGGAGATCCTGCACCGCTATCGGATCGAGAAGCTCCCCGTCGTCGACGAGCGGGATCAGCTGCGCGGTCTCATCACCGTGAAGGACATCGAGAAGACCATCCGCTTTCCGAACGCGGCCAAGGACGAGCTCGGGCGGCTGCGCGTCGGCGGCGCGATCGGGACGGGGCCGGACCGTGAGGCGCGCGCCGAGGCGCTCGCCCGGGCCGGGGTCGACGTGCTCGTCGTCGACACGGCGCACGGCCACTCCGCGGCCGTGATCGAGACCGTGCACGCCATCAAGGGCGCCTTTCCCAAGCTCGACCTGGTGGCGGGCAACGTCGCGACCGCCGAGGGCGCGGCGGCGCTCGTCAAGGTCGGGGCCGACGCCATCAAGGTGGGCATGGGGCCGGCGTCGATCTGCACGACGCGTGTCGTCTCGGGCGTCGGCGTGCCGCAGCTGACGGCCATCCGCGAGGCGGCCGGGCCCGCGGCGCGCGCCGGCGTCCCCCTGATCGCCGACGGCGGCATCAAGTTCTCGGGCGATGTCACCAAGGCGATCGCCGCCGGCGCCGACAGCGTCATGATCGGCGGTCTCTTCGCCGGCACCGAGGAGAGTCCGGGCGAGACGATCCTCTACCAGGGCCGGACCTACAAGCTCTATCGCGGCATGGGATCGCTCGAGGCGATGCGCGAGCGCGAAGGGAGCCGCAACCGCTACTTCCAGGACGACGAGGAGCCCGCCGACTTCGGCCCGAAGCTCGTGCCCGAGGGCATCGAGGGGCGAGTGCCCTACAAGGGCTCGCTCTCCTTCATCGTGCAGCAGCTCGTCGGCGGGCTGCGCGCGGGGATGGGTTACCTCGGCGCCCGCACGCTGGCGGATCTCCGCCGCGCCGCCTTCGTCCGCGTCTCCGCCGCGGGCCTGCGCGAGAACCAC
>VBLD01000310.1 GCA_005879205.1 Deltaproteobacteria bacterium | reverse complement strand
GCCGTCGTGCCCGGCCTCAGGTCCGACTACGCCGACACGCATCCCACGACGGCGCTCCTGGTCGTCGAGATCGCCGACACGACGCTCATCCAGGACCGGATCACCAAGTCCGTCATCTACGCGGCCGCTGGCATCCCCGAGTACTGGGTCGTGAACGCGCGGGACGATCACACCGAGGTCTTCCGAGCGCCCGACCGATCGCAGCGCGCCTACGGCGAGCAGTTCGTCGCGAACCGCGGGTCGCGTCTCGAGCTGCGAGCGCTGCCCGGAGTCGGCGTCGCGGTCGACGATCTGCTGCCGTGACGGCGACGATTGCGCTCCAATGTAGCTCGCCGACATGGAGAAGCAGGCGATCGAGCAGCGGGTGCTCGCGGAAGGCGCCTGGCGGTTGGTTGGCATTCGCAGCGGCTCCGCCCAGGTGGAGGCCGTGAGGTTCCCGGGGCTGTCGGTCGTCCCGGCCGAGATCTTCGGGTCGTGATTCGCAGCTCGTACCTCCCGTTCTTGGCTCATGGCACGAGGAATGGTAGATCGCGTGCCATGATCACTACCATCGACGCGGCCGGTCGCATCGTCGTTCCGAAGGAGGTGCGAGAGCAGGCGCGGCTCTCGCCTGGCACCCGGGTGGAGATCCGCTGCCGCGACGGGGTGGTGGAGATCGAGCCGGCCCCGCTCCCGGTACGTCTCCGGCGGCGAGGGACTCTCCTCGTGGCCGTGCCCGAGGGGGCAGCCCCGCGGCTGACGGGCGCGGCGGTCGAGCAGACTCGCCGCCGCCTACGACGCGACCGGGGCGCGGAGTGAGCCGCTGGCCGGCTTCCTTCCCGATACGAGTCTCCTGGTTGCCGCATTCTGTGCGTGGCACGAACATCACGTGCCGGCCGCCGGCGCGCTCGAGGCGATGGTGCGGGACCGAGGGCCGTTCGTGCTGGCGGCGCCGGTGCTGCTCGAGACGTACGCCGTCCTGACTCGGCTTCCGCCTCCGCACCGGCTGTCGCCCGACTCTGCGCGGCGGTTGGTTCGAGGAAACCTGTCGGGCAGGCGAACGGTCGCGCTGGATGGGAGAGGCTACTGGACGCTCGTCGAGGAGGCCGCGGCCCGAGGAATCGCGGGCGGGCGCACCTATGACGCGCTCATCGTCGCGTGTGCCGTGCGCGCAGGCGTCGATCGACTGCTCACGCTCGACCGAGGTGACTTCGAGTCCCTCGTTCCCCGAGGGATTATCGTCGACTGCCCGATCTGAGGGGGTCAGCCGAGGCCGAAATGGCGGATCGCGTTGCCGCCGAGGAAGCGCTCGACCGCTTCCTCCGGAACACCGTGCCCGCCGAGCATCGCCCGCGCTTCCTCCACGGTCCCCGTGTCGTGGTTCGGGTAGCGTGACCCCCACGCCCCGACGCGCTCGAAGACGTCGGGCATGCGGCCGACGGCGTGCTCCCACGAATCGAAGGCGACGAGCGACGGGCGCGCGAAGAACACCCGCTCGGGCTCGAGGCTGACGTCGCGGATGCCCGAGAAGAGCCAGAGGTAGGTCTCCGCCTTCTCGAGCGCCAGCGGGACCCATGCCGCGCCGGAGTGGACGAGCGTCAGCCTGAGCTCGGGATAGATCTCCATGTGACCATAGAACGCGATCGCGGTGAGCAGCATCGAGTTGTCCATGAAGGGCGCGACCGCCTCGGCGATGTTGTGACCGATGCGGAGGTTGCCCGCGACGCGCTCGGCGAAGGGCCCCGACGCGCTCCATTCCGGGTTGGTGCTGCCCGGCGACGGATGGAGGCACGCCGCGACGCCGAGCTCCTCGAGCCGCTTCCAGAGCGGCGTGTACGACGGGTGGGTCGGGAAGCGGCCCTGAAAGAACGCCGGGCGGATGAAGACGGCCCTGCAGCCCTTCGCCTCCATGCGCTCGAGCTCGGCGACCGCGAAGGCCACCGACTGGAGCGGCAGGACCGCGACCGGGAGGAGCCGCCGCGCGTCGGCGGCGGCGAAGTCGAGGAGCCAGTCGTTGTACGCGCGCGCCAGTACCCGTGCCCCGTCCGGGTTCTCGACCAGCGGGAAGTGCTCGGCGAAGAGCGTCGGGAACAGGAGCGCCCGCTCGACGCCCATCGCATCCATGTCCCGGAGACGCGCCGCCGGGTCGACGGCCCCGGGGCTCACGGCATGCCGCGTCTCCGGGTCGAGCGCGCCGATCGATTCGGGCGTCATGCCGGGCCGCCAGCAGGCGCGGCGGGGGATGCCGCTCCGCTCGAGGGCGCGGACGGGGCGTCCGTT
>VBLD01000309.1 GCA_005879205.1 Deltaproteobacteria bacterium | reverse complement strand
GTCCGCACTCGGCGAGACGGCGGTTCAGGTGGACGATCCGGTCGCCGGCGCCGCCGCTCCCGTGGTCCGACACCACGGCCACCACCGCGTCGGCGGGTGCCGCGGCGATCAGCTCGCCGACCGCCGTGTCGAGCGCCTCGTAGATGCGCCGGACGGCGTCCGCGAACGGTCCGGGCGCATGGCGCGGCGAGCGCGCGTCGTGGAAGCGCCAGAAATGGTGCGCCACCGTGTCCGACTCGCCGAACACGACCATGAGGGCGTCCCAGCGCTCGCGCCCGAGGAGCATCCGGGCGAGCATCGTGCGCCGCGTGATGCCGTCGCGCAGACGGGCGAGGGCGGTCGCGTGCCAGCCGGGCCCGGTGGCGACCTCCTGGAAGTCGGCGAAGGGCAGGCGTCCGACGAGCCGTTCGATCTCCGGGTAGAGCGCACGCGGATGGACGAAGGAGCCGTCGATCGCCGTGGCGAGCGGGCTGTCGAAGCCGCTCACCATCACGCCCGCCACGGGTTCTGGCGGATAGGTGGCCGGCACGGTCACGATCGCGACGCGGCGGCCGGCGGCCGTGAGCCGCGTCCACAGCGCGGGCGCCCGGCGATGGCTGCCGTTGACGAAGCGGATGGAGTAGGTGCCCGGTACGCGCGCGCTGAAGTCGAAGATGCCGTGCCGTCCCGGATTGACGCCCGTCACCATCGACGTCCAGGCCGGGAACGTCGCGGGCGGCACGGTGGAGCGGAGACGGCCCCACGCCCCGTGCCGCATCAGCCGCGCCAGCACCGGCAGCCGCCCGGCGGCTGCCCACGGGCGCACCAGATCGAGGCTGGCGCCGTCGAGCCCGATGACGAGTAGCGGTGTGCGCACCGCTCAGTTCACGTAGCCGAGGGCGCGCAGGCGTTCCGTGGTGGCCGCGTCGACCCCCCGCTGCTCGCTCTTCCCGGCGTGCGCCCGCGCCTCGAGGACCGAGCGGCCGAGCTCGGCGCGCATGGTCTCCTTCTGCGCGGGTTCTGCGGCTTCCACGTTGGTGTGCTCGCCGGGGTCGCGCGCGAGCTCGAACAGCGCCTCGGGCGGAAGCCCGCGCGGGTTTCCGGGGTTGGCGGCGATGAACTTCCAGTCGTGGGTGCGAACGGCCTCCAGCACGTTGCCCTCGAGGTCCTCCTCGGCGAACACGCTCGCCCGCGCCGGTGGCACGCCACCGTCGAGCGGCAGGGGATGGCCCGGAAGCAGGGCCGGCACGATGAGCCGCGCCGAGGTCAGCACCGTCGGTACGATGTCGAGGCTGGTGGCGAACTCGTCGACGACGCGTCCACCGCCGGCCCGGGCCGGTGGCTTCATGATGAGCGGCACGTGGATCTGCTCGTCGTAGAGCGTCGTGCCATGCCACCAGCCACCGTGCTCCTGGAACTCCTCGCCGTGATCGGCCGTGAGCACGATGAGCGTGCGGTCGTAGAGGCCGCGCGCGCGGAGGTCGTCGAAGAGCACGCCGAGCTGCTCGTCCAGGTAGGCGATCTCGCCGTCGTAGAGCTTTCGGTAGAAGTCCGCGACCGACGCGGGCGGATTGGGGTTCGCCACCCGCGCGTAGCCCTCGCCGTTGAACGGGTGGACGAAGTACGGGTCGTGCGGATCCATGTAGTGCGCGAAGACGAAGAACGGCTCGTGCCGCGCCGCGGGCGACGCGAGCCACGCCTTCACCTCGGCGGTCACCACCTCGGCGGGCTGATAGTAGTGGTGCACGTCGACCGCGTGCGCGAAGAAGCGCTCGCGCACGAGGCGAAGCCCGTTGTAGAGCGTCAGCTGGGCCGCGGCCTCGCTCGCGCCGAAGAAGAAGCTCGGCGCGAGGTAGCGGAAGTCGTCGAAGCCCTGCTGGAAGTTGAACGCCCCCGAGACGTTCACGTTGTCGGCGAAGCCCGCCGTGTGGTAGCCGCCGCGCGCCAGCATCTCGGCGAGCGTGTCGACGCGGTCGGGCAGGATGTCGGCCTTGTGCACGGCCCCGTGCGACGCCGGGTAGAGGCCGGTCAGGATCGTCGCGACCGACGGGCGGGTCCAGGACGCCTGCGAGAACGTGTGCGCGAAGCGGACCCCCTCGGCCGCCAGCCCGTCGATGTGCGGCGTCCGCCCGCCGGTGTAGCCCCAGCAGGAGAGGTGGTCGGCGCGCAGCGTGTCCACCATGAGGAGGAGCACGTTCGGCGAGCCGGCCGGCGCGGCCGTGCGCGAGGGCGGCGCGGCCGGGGCAGGCGGCGGCACGAGACGCGCCGTACCCGCGGCGAGCGCCGCGAGCAGACCGACGACGACCGCCGCCACGCCGGGCCGGGTGGCGAGTCGCCGGCGGGACGCCGCGCCGGACAGCGCCCGCCAGAGGGCGAGGGCGATGCCGAGGAGCACGAGGCCCGCGAGGCCCTGGACCGCGAGCGGCACGAGCCCGGCCGGCACCTGCTCGAGGAACACGTCGCGGATCACCCGGAAGCGGCCGACGACGCCCCCGAGCCCGACGCCCACCGCGGCGAACGCCAGCGCGAAGCCGTCGACGCCGAGGATCGCGGCCACGACGCCGATCCCGAGCCCTCCGGCGCCGCCGATGATCCCGTACGCGGCGAGCGCCCAGCCGAGCGCCGGCATCTCCCCGGCACCGTGCGCATGAAACCAGACCGCGAGCGCCTCGGCCGCGCCCACCACCGCGCCCGCCACCAGCCCGCCGGCGAGGCCGGCTCCCACCATGCGTCCTCTCTCCATCACCGCATCCCCTCCAGCAGCGCGTGGCCCTCCATCTCGGGCGGCACCGGCACGCCGAAGTAGCCGAGCGCGGTCGGCGCGAGGTCGACGATCGCTGCATCCACTCCCGCCCGCAGCGGGTGGTTGGACAGGATGACGCCCGGCGTATCGGCCACGTCGGACGCCGCGTGGTCACCGCTCCACTTCTTGTCGTTCGGCTCGAGCAGCGCCGCCGGGATGCCCCCGAGCGGCGTGCGCCACGAGGTCCGGTAGCCCTCGCGGAAGGCCACCTGCAGGTCGGGCCGACGCCCCACCGGAGCTCCCGGGAAGATCTCGGGGCCCTTGTAGACCTTCTGTACGATGCGCTCGCCGGTGGCCGGATCCAGCCGCGATGGCGTCCAGCAGCCCGTCGTACTCCGGCCCGGGCGCCACGATGCCGCGTCCCTCGCGCCCGCGGAGGTTCACGTAGATCTGGCCCGTGCCGAGGGCGTAGGCACGGCTGCGGCTCCAGTCGACCCCGGGAAAGAAGTCGGCCTCGCGCTGCCCAGCCGGGACGTTGCCCTGTACGAGGAAGCCGTGGTCGCGGAGCCAGCTGTTGAGGTTGAGCCCCGTCCGGTAGCTGTGGAAGCCGTGATCCGAGATGACGAGCAGCGTCGCGTCGGCCCCGAGCCGCTCCGCGATCTCTCCGACGATCGAATCCATGCGCTCGTACACGCGCAGGACAGCGTCGCCGAAGCGGGCAGCCAGCACCGGGTCGTAGCGCGGGTGGCCCGGGTCGAGCAGGCGGTAGAACATGTGCGCCACCCGGTCGGTCTGGGTGAAGACCGACACGAAGAGGTCCCAGTCCGGACGCTCGAGCTCGTGCAGCGTGCTGGCCCGGACCTCGTCCATCGTGTGATGGAGGTCGGCGAGGAACGCCTCCTCGTCGACGCGCTCGGCGTTGAGCGATGCGGTGTCCTCGGACCAGCCGACCGTCTTGTAGGGCCCGAGCGCCGCCGCCAGCTCGCCCGCGAATCCGGCCGGCGCGCTGATCGGCACGAAGGGGGCCGCCGGGGCGTAGTTGAGCGGCGAGAGGTAGATGCGCAGCGGCTCGACCGAGACGACGTGGAAGCGGCAGAGCCCCGCCACCGACACGAGCGGCAGCCCGAGCGGCGCCACGACGGGCAGCCGGAAGGCGTACCAGGCGCTCCAGCCGCCGCGCGGCACGCGCTCCTCGCGCCCCGCGAAGCGTACGGTCACCGTCCCGGCCGCGCGGTCGACGTAGAAGCCCAGATGGAGCGGGACGTCGGCGTCGTCGCCACGGAGCGGGAGCGGGAAGAGGCGCCCGCCACCGGGGTCCGCGTGCGTCCCGGGCTCGAGGTCGCTCGCGAGATACGTGAACGTGCTGTTGGTGCCGAGGAGGTCCGGGACCCCGAGCCCCGAGAGCATGCGCCCGCCGGGCACGACATCGGGCGGAAACGCATACGGCACGCGCAGCACGGTGACGCGCACGCCCTGCGCCGCCGCCACGTCCCAGAACGGGGTGCCCTGCCGGCGGCTGTACGCCTCGGCGCGCGCCGTCCGGAAGAGGCCCAAGGCGAACCGCGGCGGCCGGACCCCGCCCGTACCGACGTCGGGCAGATAGGTGGCTGGATCGCGCTCGACGAAGTCGAAGATGCCGTGCCGCGCCGGACCGGTACCGGTCGCGAAGGAGGTCCAGGCGACGGGCGACTGGGGCGGGTTCGTGGAGGTGAGCGGCCGGAACTCGCCGCGCTCGGCCAGGGCCTTCAGGCGCGGCAGGTGCCCCTCCTCCATCCAGCGCGACAGCAGCCGCGGGTCGACACCGTCGAAGCCGAGGATCACGAGGCGCCGCCCCGCGTGCCGACTCGCCCCCTGCTCCCCTCCGCAGCCGCTCGCGATCAGGGCGATCGCGAACAGCACACCCACCGTGCCGCGCAGACCGCCTACTCCTCCGGAAACTCCCGGTCGAGCTCCGTCGCATCGCCGGTCACCCGGATCCCGCGCGGGGAGAGCTTGTAGAGATCCTGCGCCTTCCAGTGGAGGAACCGCTGCTGCTCGAGCTCCTTCACGTGCGGCGCCAGGGTCTCGTAGTCGAGTCCGAGCCGTCCCGGCAGAGCGTCGCGCGCATGCAGGTACGGCGCCTCGGGAGCCGCGTCGTGGACCTGACGATACGCGAGCAGAATGCGGCGCTTCAGATTCACCCCACCCCTCCCCTACAGGCGGACAATATTCTCCCCGCGGTAGCCTTGCAAGGCATTGCGGGTGTCGACGACGAGCGGCGCGGTCTCGGCGACGCTCCGGTAGTCGAACTCGCGATGGGCGGTCAGGACGACGACGCAGTCGACGTTCGCCAGGTAGCCGTTTCCGAGCGGCAACGAGTCGAGACAGAGTCCCTCCTCGCGGATCGCGGGAATGTAGGGATCGCTGTAGGACAGCACGGCTCCCTTGTCGGTCAGGATCTTCATGACGTTCAGCGCCGGCGACTCGCGGAGGTCGTTCACCCCGGCCTTGTAGGCCACCCCGAGGACGTGGACGCGCGAGGCGCGCACGCTCTTCTGGTGGCGGTTGAGCGCGTCGGTGATCTTCTCCACCACGAAGCGCGGCATGCTCTCGTTGATGTGCCCGGCGAGCTCGATGAAGCGCGGCTCGAAGCCGTTCATCTTGGCTTTCCAGGAAAGATAGAATGGGTCGATCGGGATGCAGTGG
>VBLD01000308.1 GCA_005879205.1 Deltaproteobacteria bacterium | reverse complement strand
TGGCGCACACGTCTACGTCGCCGGCCGCAACGACAACGCGCTGGCGGTCTTCGCGCGCGACGCCTCCACCGGCGCGGTCACGTTCGTCGAGATGGACCGGGACGGCGTCGCGGGTGTCACCGGCCTCGCCGGCGCCAAGGCCGTGGCCCTCAGTCCCGACGGCGCGCACGTGTACGCCACCGGCTCGCTCGACAACGCCGTCGCCGCCTTCACGCGCGACGCCGGCAGCGGGAAGCTGACCTTCGTCGAGGCGCAGGAGGAAGGCCAGAACGGCGTCGTCGGCCTCACCCGGGCCCGGGCCGTCGCCGTCAGCCCCGACGGGGCGAACGTGTACGTGGCAGGCGGTTACGACGACGCCCTGGTCGTCTTCGCGCGGGACGCAGCGACCGGCACGCTCACGTACCTGCAGCTCCTCGAGGACAGCGTGAACGGCATCAACGGCCTGAACGGCGCGGACGCCGTCGCGGTGAGCCCGGACGGGACGCACGTCTACGTCACCGCCTCGGTCGACGACGCGCTGGCGGTCTTCGCCCGCGACGCCGGCAGCGGGACGCTCACGTACGTCGAGCGCCTGCGTGACGGGATTGGCGACATCGACGGTCTCAACCGTGCCGCGGCGGTCGCCGTCAGCAACGACGGCCGGAACGTCTACGCCGCCGGCTACGTGGACGACGCCGTGGCGGTCTTCCGGGTCCGCGGCTGCGGCGACGGCGTCCTCGATCCGGGCGAGGAGTGCGACGACGGTAACCTCCAGGACGGCGATTGCTGCTCGTCCACCTGCCGCTTCGAGCCCGCGACCACGCTCTGTCGTCCGGCCGCCGGCCCCTGCGACGTGGCAGACTTCTGCACCGGCGCGAGCGGCAGCTGCCCGGACCAGCTCGAACCGCCGACCTTCGAATGCCGGGGCACTCTCGGCGCCTGCGACCGCGCCGAGTTCTGCACCGGAACGGACGCCGCGTGCCCGGCCGATGCGCTCGAGCCCTCTACCACGGTGTGCCGGCCGGCGGCGGGCCCCTGCGACGTGGCCGAGACGTGCACCGGCACGGGCCCGAGCTGCCCCGCCGATCAGAAGAGCACGGGGATCTGCCGCCCGGCGGCCGGCGGCTGCGACGTCGCCGAGCGGTGCGACGGTGTGAGCGACGACTGCCCCGCCGACACGCTCGAGCCCGCCGGCTTCGAGTGCCGGCCCGCGGGCGGCGTCTGTGACCTGGCGGAGACCTGCACGGGCACGAGCGCCGCGTGCCCCGCCGATCAGAAGAGCACGGCGGTGTGCCGCCCCGCAGCCGGCGACTGCGACGTCGCCGAGCGCTGCGACGGCCTCGGCAACGACTGCCCTGCCGATACTTTGGTGCCGGCCACCGTCGAGTGCCGCCCGGCGGCGGGCCCGTGCGACGTCGCCGAGCACTGCAGCGGCCACGGTCCGACCTGCCCCGCCGACGCCATCAAGTCCGCGGGCGCCGAATGCCGCCCGGCCGTGGGCCCGTGCGACCTGGCGGAAACCTGCGACGGCAGCACCACGGCCTGCCCCGCCGACGTGCTCAAGCCCGCGGGCGCCCCGTGTGGCATCGACAGCGATCCCTGTGCGCTGGACAGCAGCTGCACCGGGGCGAGCGCGGCGTGTCCGACGGCGGCGCCGAAGGTCGGCATCGCCGCCGCGCTCTGCGCCTTCGACCGGAACCTCGGCGAGGGCGCCTGCAGCGGCCAGTCGATGCCGCCGGTGGTGCACCGCCTGTTCGTGCAGGCGCGCGGACTCGTCGCCCAGACGAACGGGGCCTCACCCGCGCGCAAGCGAAAGCTCCTGCGGCAGGCTGGAACGCTGCTCAAGAAGGCCAACGCGGCGATCGCCAGAGCCGAGCGACGCAAGCAGGCGCCGCTCTCCGCGAGCTGCGCGACGCTCACCAAGGCGATGATCTCCGACGCCCTCGGCCGGGTCGCCGCGATCGGGAAGTAGGCCCGGGGAAGGCGCCGCCGTCCGGCGGCGCCTACTCCCACTCGATGGTCGCGGGCGGCTTCGACGAGATGTCGTAGACCACGCGGTTGACCCCCGCAACCTCGTTGATGATCCGCGCCGAGAGGCGGGCCAGGAGGTCGCCCGACAGCCGCGCCCAGTCGGCCGTCATGCCGTCGGTGGAGTGCACGGCGCGGATCGCCACCACGTTCTCGTACGTCCGCTCGTCGCCCATGACGCCGACGGTCTTGACCGGGAGGAGGACGGCGAACGCCTGCCAGAGCTCCTCGTAGAGCTCGGCCCGCCGGATCTCCTCCTGCACGACGGCATCGGCGCCGCGCACGATCGCCAGCCGCTCGGCGTCGACCGCGCCGATCACGCGGATCGCGAGCCCCGGACCGGGAAACGGCTGGCGGCCGACGATCTCGTGGGGAACCCCGAGCACGCGCCCGAGGGTCCGCACCTCGTCCTTGAACAGCTCGCGCAGCGGCTCCAGCAGCTCCAGCCGCATCCGCTCCGGGAGGCCGCCGACGTTGTGATGGCTCTTGATGGTGGCCGACGGGCCGCGCACCGAGATCGACTCGATCACGTCGGGATAGAGCGTCCCCTGGGCCAGGAAGCCGACGTCGGGGAGCTTGCGCGCCTCCTCCTCGAACACCTCGATGAAGGTTCCGCCGATGATCCGGCGCTTCTGCTCCGGTTCCTCGACGCCACGCAGGTGGGCGAGGAACTGTCTCGTCGCGTCGACGTGGCGGACGTCGAGGTCCATGCGGTCGCGGAAGACGCCGAGCACCTCCTCCACCTCGCCGGCGCGCAGCAGACCGTTGTCGACGAAGATGCAGGTGAGGCGGTCGCCGATCGCCCGGTGCACCAGCGCCGCCGTGACCGTCGAGTCGACGCCGCCCGAGAGCGCGCAGATCACCCGCTTGGTGCCGACCCGCTGGCGCACCCGCGGCACCCAGGCGTCGACGAAGCTCTCCATCGTCCAGTCGGCCCGCGCGCCCGCGACCCGCAGCACGAAGTTGCGGAGGATCTCCTTGCCGTCGATGCTGTGCGTCACCTCGGGATGGAACTGCACTCCGTAGATCGGCCTGTCGCGGTGCCGGAAGGCGGCGTGCGGCGAGTTCTCGCTGGCGGCCAGGGTCTGGAGGTCAGGAGCGAGGGCGGTCATGCGGTCGCCGTGGCTCATCCAGACGCGGGTCGTGCGGCCGCCGAGGGCGAGGAGCGGGTCGAGGTGCAGGATGCGCACGTCGGCCGGTCCGAACTCCTTGCGCGTGGCCCGCGCCGCCTCGCCGCCGAAGGCGAGGTTGAGGACGCCCATGCCGTAGCAGATGCCGAGCACGGGCGGCGTGCCGGTGCGCAGGAGGTCCAGGACCGCGGCCCTGGGCATGGGCGCCGCGTCGTCGTAGACGCTCGCCGGCCCACCCGAGAGGATGATGGCCTCGGGCGCCAGATGCCGGATCGTCTCGAGCGGCACGTCGAACGGATGGATCTCGCAGTAGACGCGCAGCTCGCGCACGCGGCGGGCGATCAGCTGCGTGTACT
>VBLD01000320.1 GCA_005879205.1 Deltaproteobacteria bacterium | reverse complement strand
CGTGCAGCTTTCGCGACGGAACTTCGACCCGAATGGTGTGAGAACGTACGGCATTGAAGCGACGGAAACGTCGTGAATCGCCTCGAAGCGGCGGGTGTGGCTTTGAGAGTGGTATAGCGCCCGCCCGCCCCTTTTCGCACTGGGCGGACCCTTCGGAAGCTGGAGACCGCGGACGAGGCGTTGGATCGCCGACTGGGAAACGCGCGGCGCTCGACGCGCCAGAGCCAGAGCTGCGTCGGCGTTGTGCATGGCCGGCACCAGCCCGGGCACGCCGACGGCCGGCGCATTCGATAGCGGGACGGTGGGACGGCTGCTGTCCGACACCAAGAGCGCGCCGCGGGGGACGCCAGGGTACTTCATCCGCTACGCCGAGAACGTCGCCGCTGAGCGCTGGCCTCGGCTTCTCTTCGAACCGAGCGCGACGAGGGCGGCATCCCTGACCGGCCGCCGGAGCACGCGCTGCAGCCTTCGCCTGGACGCGGGATAGGGCAGGGCCTTGCCCCGTGGCGGGACGCGCGCCGGCGGCGCTGTCCGTGCATCCTGGGGCCACTCTCGCGGCCGGTGGCGCGACCGGCGTTGCCCCTGCGCTCAGGCGGGACCTGCGCCCTTCCGGATCGCCGCCGTTTCTTCCGGCGCGTCACGGACGTGCGGCGTCGAAGTGCGGCGCGAAGGCCGGTGACCGTCCCGCGGTCGTTTCGCGAAGGGCAGGAGGCCCCGGTTACCGAACGGGCGGAGGCCATGCACCGACGCGACGCGTCGCGGACGGCACGGGCGCGCACATCGGCTTCCGGCCCGAGGTGAACGGCTCCGGCGGGAGTCGCCCAAAGGAAAGAGGGACGACCTCCGGGATGTCGCGCAGCCCGCACGGCCGCGGAGAGCGGACCGGCTACCTCGTCGAGCAGAATGCGTCGCCGTCTGTCGGTTACCTGCGGCTCGGACGGGTTCGAGAACGAGACCGCCAGCCGCGCGGCGCGAGTGGCACGAACTCCGCGACCATGCGCTCGCCCGTCGCCGACTTCGTCGCCGACCGTGATCCGCCGTCTGGGCGGTGGCGGACTGCGGCGATAGGTGTGTTTGCGGCTCGTCCAGAGAGCGCCGAGTCACCTTCTCAGCGCGCCGCCAAACACCAGGGCGAGCCTGCGGGACAGACCGAGACGGTCAGCTACACGTGACCGCATTGCCGTTTCGCGATGGACTTCCCGCCAGCACGTGTGGCAATTTAACGCGCTCTTGAGGAGATCGCGCCGCCGTCAGATGCAGGCAATCCTGGGGGCGACGCAGCAACAAAAACACGTGCCTGAAGGAGTCTCATCATGCGACCGGTTCACAGCCGCCCTGAGTCGCGCTGGTGCATGACATGCGCTCGCGGCGTCGCGCTGGCCGCCGTGTTGTGCGTACCGCTCGTGGCTTCTGTTGTCGCGGCGGATGATGGCGATCATCCAACGGGTGATCCCGCAATCCCTCCCGGAGAAGAAGAGCTGATTGCAAGCATGCTCGGCAGAGGCATGGCCCTTCATGATTGCACGCTCATCAGCGGCGGCGTGGAATACACCACTATCAAAGCCACCTACGATTGCCCTGGCGGCGAAGTCACGCTTCAGCTGGACCATCGGCGGAACGCGACTGCAACGTCCACCCAGACCGGACAGTTCGCCATCACCGTCCAGAGCGGGTCGCCGCCGCTGGGTTTCGGGGATGCTCTGACTTCACTCATTCGAACACAAGAGGACCACTTTCAGTGGAGCTGGCCGCAGTATGATGCCGCAGCGGGGGACGACAACGCTGACGACAACGCAGCGGAGTAACGGATCAACCGCCGCTTGCGACACTGGCGCCGTCACGGTCAAGCCGCCGAGGCGATGAGCGTCTCCGATCGCGGATGCCGCCGAAGTCCGCCGCGATGCCCGGTGTCGCCCCCTAACGCTGCGGCGGCTTGCTTTCTTCGAACCGGCGCGACACGTCAGCGAGGCTGAGCGGGCGGTTCTGGACCTTGACGTTCGCAACGACGCCCCGGGCCACCCGCTGGTCCGGCATGTTCGTGCCGACGTAGAGCCTCGGGTCGTCCGGCAGCTCGATCCCTCCTTCGTACTGGCCCTGGCCCACGAGGTTACCGTCGACGAAGAAGGAGATGACGTGCGGGGCGTTCCGGCTGTCCCAGGTCGTCAGCAGGTGGTGCCAGTCGCCCGGAGTCCAGTCCCTGATCGGCATGTCTACCGCGATCGGCTGGCCGTCCACATCGGTGACCTCGAAGCGGAGAGACGTGGCGCTCTTGTAGAGGCGGACCCGATCGTCGCCGATGCGGAGGAGCGACGCCTCGTCCTGGCTCGTCCCGTCCCAGGCCGGCTGGAGCCAGAAGGAAATCGTCCCACCCGCGCCGGTGAGCCCCTTCAGCTTGCCCGCATCGGTCTCGCTGCGCGTGTCGTACTGCTTCTCCGGCTCGCTCGCGAAGTCGAGCGGATCGAGCGCCGGCGCCTCGACATCCGCCGTCTGCTGCCCGTTTCCTGAATCCACGTCCTCGTCCTCGCCGAGGGTCTCGTGCTGCGCACCGACCTCGCTCGCGACGGCACCGGGCTGGCCCGGCGACGCCGAACCGACTCCGCCAGCCGGCGCGCCCTCGTCGCCCGACGGCCGTCTCCGGTGCCGCCGCGGCGAGCCATCACCGATGCCGCCCGACGCCAGGCCGCGCTCCGTGTCGGACCGGGCGATCGCGGACGGCGGTGCGTCGTCTCGCCCGTCCGAGCCGTGAGTCTCGGCGCCGGCCGGCGCCGTCGCGTGCGGGGCGCTCGTCACGCGTCCGGTGACGAGGTCCCGTCGCTCCGGCGCGCGGTTACCCCGGGTCAGCAGCAGCACGAGCAGGACACCGAGCACCACGAGCAGTGCGGCGGCGACGCCGGCACGATGAGGGGATGCACCAGCAGCCGCCCGTCGCGTCGGTTTTGATTGCCCGTCGTACATGATCGGTCTCGGGGCGTGTCGCCCTCGCATCTAAAGCGCGAGTTCACACATTTCGTCAAGTTGGACGTCGGCGCCGAATTCCGCGCGGGTCACGCTTCGGCCTCCCACGTTCCTCGGGCACGACATGCGCACGTTCGGTCCGGTCGTCTCACTCCGAGATCCGGAGGATCACGGCGCAGCTCGCTTCGCCGCTCGCGCCGCGAGCGCCGCATGGACTCGCGAAATGACCTCATCGACGGAGATCGCGTGCATGCACGCGTTGTGGACGCACGGGGAGAACCGGTGGTTGTAGACATTCATGCACGGGCTGCAGGCGAGCCCTGCGGTCACCGCTTGACTGCGTGGCCCGAGCGGACCGAAAACGACGGGAGTCTCGGGGCCAAAAAGGACGATGCTGTCCACGTCCGTCAGCGAAGCGAAGTGGCCCGGGCCGCAATCATTGGTGACCAGCACATCGGCAAGCGTGTAGAGCACGAGCACCTCGCGTAGGGTCGTGCGGCCCGCGAGACAGGCTGCGCGTGAGCCGATGTGATCGCGCATGGCCTCGATGGCAGCCCGCTCGGATGCCGCACCCGTCAATCCGACGATCATATCAGGCCGCTCCGCGAGCAAACGGCGGCCGAGCTCGACGAAGCGTTCGGCGGGCCAGCGACGCAGCGGCAATTTGTCATCGACGTTCGCATTGAGCAGCACCAAGGGACCGCGGAGTCGCATGCCGGCCACTTCCTCCAGCTTCGCGCGCACGCGCGCGCGCTCATCCTCGGAAGGCACGAACGCGGGCAGCACCGGGGTGGGTGCCGGCCGAGCCTTCAACAAAGGCGCGTCGGATGCGTCCGCCCACAGCGCCTCGACAAGCAGACGGTACGACT
>VBLD01000060.1:12873-25232 GCA_005879205.1 Deltaproteobacteria bacterium | reverse complement strand
TGCGCCAGTCGCTTGCGGTGCTTGCACAGGATCGCGGCTTCCTCGGCCTCCACTCGACGTCGGTGTTCCCGGACGGCGAGCTCGCGGATGGCGACCCGGACGACGGCGGACCGGCTAGGGCGCGGCGATGACCTGGACACGAGCTCATCGAGCAGCTTCAGCGTATCTGCGTCAATACTGAAGGCCACAGTACTCATATAAAAAATATATAAGGGCGGAGGCGTGTTCGCAATCGGGACGCCGGCTCAGCCTGCGCCGGCAGCCGCGCTCGCGGCGCCGATCTCGAAGCGGACGGCGGGCGGCCCCTCGACCACGTCGGCGGCGGGGTCGCGACGGGCGACGCGCTCGGGCGCGATGCCGTGCTTCTCGCGCAGGACGGTCTGGAGGCGGGCCATGCGTTCGGCCGCGAGCGTCCGCAGCCGCTCGGGCGCCGGCCCCGGGCGCTCGTTCAACCACCGCTCGAGGGTCTCCGCGTCCTCGGCGGTGAGCTCCCCCTTCGCGTCCCGCGCCCGCGCCTCCAGCGCCGTGCGAATGCGGTCGCGGGCGCCGCGTTGCGGCAGGTTCCGCACCGAGCCGAGGACGCCCTGCGGCGCGGCCAGCTCCTCGCGCAGCGCCTGCTCGCGGAGCCAGCGCACGTCGGCCGCGCCCGGCGCCGCCGCGAGCGTCACGCCGATGCCTGGGCGGCTCGCGAGGAGACGCGCCAGCGCCTCAACCGCAAGCTCGGCGTCCGCGGTGAGCTCGGCGCGTCCCGGGCGGAAGGCGATCGGCGCGGGCGCCACCGCCTCGCCGCCACCGCCTCCGAAGGCCGCCCCGACGAGCTTCAGCGGCGACGCGAGCGCCCCGATGAGCGCCTTGCGGAGCGCCTGGCCGACGACGGCCGCGAGCCCGATCTTCATGCCCTGCTCGTCGGCCGCGAGCGGGATGTCGAGCCCGATGTTGCCCTGCAGGTCTTTCAGGAGCGCCAGGGCGACGGTGAGCGGAATGCCGAACTGTTGCGCGAAGAGCGTGTCGCCTTCCTTGCCGCCCAGGTCGAACTTGAGGAGCTTCAGGGCGGTGGTCGCGTCGTAGCGGCCCTTGCGGAAGCGGGCCTTCGTCGCCACCGACAGCGCGCCGCTGGCGACGCTGTAGGGCGAGTAGGTCGTCGCGTAGGGATTGAACGGCTGGAGGGCGATGTCCTTGCCGTTCACCTCGACCTGGCCGCCCTCGGGCGAGAGGGCGCCCGCGACGAGCAGCTTGCCGCCGGTCGCCGACGTGGCCTCGACGCGCACGCGCTCCGTGGCGAGCGCGGGCCAGCGGAGCTTCTTGACGTCGACGTCGAGGGGCGAGAGGCCTCCCGAGAAGAACGGCTTGACGGTGCGATCCGTGACGAGAATCCGGCCCTGGGTCAGACGGAAGGACTCGACCGCGATGTCGACCGCCGGCCCGGACGGCTCGGCCGGCGCGCCCGGCGGCGCGGGCTCCGCGGCCGCCGGCGTCGGCTGGCCTGCCGGCGCCGTCGAGAGCGGCGGCAGGATGAGCCCCTCGGGCGTGCGCGTAACCTGAACGTAGGGTTCGGCGAGGCCGACCCCTGCGAGCCGGACGGTGATCGGGCCTGGCTCTCCGGCCGCGTCGTGCGCCAGCACGCCGGGGACGAGGAGCTCGTCGACGCCGACCTCCAGCGCGGACCACCCGGCCGCGAACTCCGTCGGGTCCGCGGTCGTGATCCACGGCTCGGTGACGACGATCTTCCCCTGCACGCGCGCGTCGCCCGGGGTCGGGGCGGACGAGCCGGCGGCGACCGCCAGATCGGCGCTGAGCGCGCCCTTCTGTACGACGTTCGGCGGCAGCGTTCCGGCGAGTCCGGCCAGCGCGGGGAGCGGGAGTCGGTCGAGCGTGAGCGTGCCGGCGAAGCCGATCCGGGCGATGCGGAGACCGCCGTCGAGGCCGAGCGAGCCGTCGCCCAGCCGGAGCGCGAGCCGGACCGGTGCGGGCTCGTCGCCGTCGCCGCTCAGCTCGTGCGCCTCGAGCTCGACGCCGACGTCGGTGGGGGTCTCGGCGGTGAGCACGCGCGCGTGGGTGTCGGTCACGCTCAGCGAGGCGACGGACCATCGCCAGGACTTCGTCGGGGGCGCGTCCGTCGCGGCTGGCGGCGCCGGCTCCGCCGGGCCCGCCGGACCCCCGCCTGGCGCCACCTCGGCGATCGGCAGCGGCGCGCCGCCGCCCGGGCGCACGAGGAGCGAAGCCCCGGCGAGCTCGACGCGTGTGACCCGCGCGTGCTGCGCCAGAAGATCCACGGGATCGACGCTCACCGCGAAGTGCTTCCACTTGAGGGCCGGCTCCTCGACGCCGGGCACGCGGACGGCCAGGTCGTCGAGGGTGATCGTGCCGCGCACGTCGTGGCGGCTGCCGCTCGCAAAGCGGTGCACGACCGTGGCCCCGAGCTGGCCGGCGAGCTCGCGCCAGCCCACCTTCGGCACGTACAGCCGGGTGCGGCGGAGCGGGAGGCGGCGCGCGCGCAGGTTGGTCGCAACGCCGACGCCGTGCTCCAGGAGCTCGAGGTGCGTACTCACGCGAAGCCGGCCCTGGTCCACGCGGACGTCGAGATGCGCGCGCGCGGGGCCGCCGTAGAGTCCGGGATGGAGCGCGACGTCCCGGACCTCGATGGCGGGCAGGGCGACGTCGACGGGCTCGACGCCCGGCACGGCGAAGTCGCGGAAGCGGACGTGTCCTCCGCGCAGCGCCAGGTAGTCGACGCCGACGCCCCACGGCGTTTCCCCGGCCTTTCCCTCCGCCGGCTTCGCCGCCGGTGCCTCGCCCTTGGGTACGAGCGCCATCAGGTTGATCTCGCCGCTCGCGAGCCGGTCGAGCGCGAGGCGTGGCTCGTCGAGCTCCACGCTCTGGAGCTCGAGTGTCCTGCGGAGGAGCGGGAACCAGGCGAGGTTCACGGCGAAGCGCTTCCAGGCGATCAGCGGTGGCTCGGCGGAAGGCGGCGCGGCCGGCCGCACGGCGACGTCCTTCAGCACGACCACGCCGCGCAGCAGCCCGAGGTCGACGTCGCCGATCTCGACGCGCGCCTGGAACAGCTTCCCGGCTTGTGAGGCGAGGAGCGCGCGGAGCCCGAGCGGCAGCGCCGCCCGCAGGACGACCAGGATGGCGAGCGCCACGAGCCAGCGCCGCCGCCGTCGCGTCGTGTCCACCGCTCCGGCTACTGCGTCGCACGGGTTCCGTCAACGCGGGCGGCTCGGCGTGGCGAGGTCGAGCCGCCGATGCCGGTACGTCGTAGGCGTGCGCGCTCATCGCATCGACGCTCGGCGGCGCTGCACGGCCCCGGGTTGCACTCGCGGCCGAGCTGTGGACTTTACGGCGCGGAGGCCGCATGAGGCTGACGTTCGCACCGATCCTGGTGTTCGCCACGCTCGCCTCCGCCCAGGTCGCGCCCGGCGACCGGATCACCGCCGAGAACGTCGATCGGGTGAAGGACCTCGTCTCGCCCGGCCTCGAATGGTGCATCCGGCACGGCTTTCCGATCACCGTGGCCGAGACGCGGCGGGTGATCTGGCCGCAGGCCTACATGGACGCGACGGAGAAGTATTCGCAGCAGGTGCGGATCGGTGCCGACGGGCTCTCGCTCAAGGACTACGTCGCGGGACTGCCGTTCCCGAACCTGCAGCCGAGCGACCCGCAGATCGCGGTCAAGATCATGTGGAACTACGGCCACAACTTCTTCGCCACCGACGACCTCGACGCGCGCAACTTCGACGCCGACACCGGGACCATCGCCGACCACGGGCCGATGTCCGTCGAGCGGCACTTCCTGATCGACCACTTCCGCCGCCTGTGGTGGATCGGACGGCTCTACGTCGATCCGAAGCCCGAGAAGACGCCGAACGCGGCCGGCTACGAGCTACAGCAGGGACTCTATCCGATCCTCGAGCCGTACGACGTGAAGGGGGTCGGCTTCGTCAGCAACCGCTACCTCGACTTCGCCAAGCAGGACGACGCCTGGCTCTACCTGCCGGCGCTGCGCCGCATCCGCCGCCTGTCGACGGCGCAGCGCTCCGACGCGCTCTTCGGGCAGGATACCGACGTCGACAGCTACGGCGGATACGCCGGCCAGATCTCCTGGATGGACTGGAAGTACCTCGGCGAGCGCGACCTCCTCGCCCTCGTCCACGGCGAGCACTTTCCCGTCAAGTGGCACGAGAAGGTGGACTGGGCCTTCGACGACGTGTGGGAGAAGCGGCGGGTGCACGTCGTCGAGGGCGTCTCCAAGCTTCCCCAGTACGCCTTCGGCAAGCGCGTCATCTTCATCGACAAGGAAGCCTGGGGCATCCCGTACACCGACATCTACGACCGGTCGGGCGAGCTCTGGAAGATCTGGATCAACGACGTCGTGATCCGCAAGCAGATCATGCCCGGCGCGATCGAGTATCCCGAGGAGCGCATCTTCGCCCCCGCCATCGTCATGGTCGACATGCAGCTCGAGCACGCCACCAAGGCGTCGCTGCCGAGCCGGCGCTTCCCGGGCGAGCAGGGCTGGTACTTCAACCAGGGCGAGCAGGCCGGCATCACCGACGACTGGTTCACGGTCGCGGCGCTGGTCAACGCGGGCCACTAGAGCCCGGTCGGGCTGCGGCACCGCCCGAAGGTCCGGAGCGCTTCCCCGTCGGTCGCCGTGCGGACCCGCAACCCTGCGTGCCGCCGCGGGGCCGCGCGATCTAGAAAGGCACAGCGCAGCGCGTCGGAACGGCACCATCGTTGCTAGCGAGCGCTTGCCCGGCGGGCCTGCGCGGGGGCATGGTATGTCTCGACCCGGGCGAGGGGAGGGGAATGCCGCACGCCGAAGCGGTCAGGTGGACCGAGGACCAAGCACCGGCGCCCGTGTCGGCCCGCCGGCGGATGGTGGTCCGCCAGCTACCGAGGTTCATCCTGTGCTGGCTCGGGCTCGCCGCCTGCTGGCATGCCGTCCTCTTCGTCGAGGGGCTGCTCGCCCCGCGTGACGCGGTGCTCGCGCTGGTCGGCGAGGCGGCGATCCTCGTCGCCACGCTGGTCCTGTGTCGCGCCCACCCCGAGGCGCGCCGCGTCGTACCGACCGTAGCGACGTCGTGCGTGCTGCTCGGCGTCGCGGAGACGGCGCTCTTCGCCGGGGTAGGCGCCAACGGCGACCTGCTCGCGTTCGTCCTCCTGACCCTCTACCTCTCCACCTCGGTCTTCTTCGGCTGGGGTTGGCTTCCGGCTCTCGTCCTCCAGATCTCGACCGGCATTCCCTGGCTGCTGGCGACGCCGTTCCTCACCTTCTACGGGCCGCGGATCGAGCTGGTCACTGCGATCGTCCTCGGCTCCCTCCTGTCTCTCGGCATCGCGGAGGGCGCGGCACGCGGCATCCGGGCGGCCCTGGCGCACCGCCGCAACGAGGTCGAGAGCCGCCGCGCCCTGCACGCCTCCCGGGACGCCTACCGGGACCTCGCGGAGAATGCCCCGGAGCTGATCTTCACGACCGACGGGGCGGGGCGGCTCACGTACGTGAACCCCGCCTTCGCCCGCTGCTTCGGAGTGACGCCCGAGGAGCTGCTCGGGCGACCGGGCGGCGACTGCCTCTCCGACAACGCGGTCAACCACCAGGTGCGGGAGCTCCTCGACGGGCCGCACGCCGCCTCCGAGCCCGTGCCGGCGATGGTCTTCGAGGTCCGGACGCTGCACGGCACGCGGTGGCTCGAGACGAGCCCGTCGATCGTGCGCGACGGGCACGAGCAGGTGGTGGGGGTGCGGGCGATCTGCCGCGACGTCACCGAGCGCAAGCAGCTCGAGCGCGAGCGCGACGTCGTGCTCATCCGCGAGCAGGACGCCCGGGTGGAGGCCGAGGCTGCGCGCCGCCAGGCGGAGCGGGCCCAGGCGGAGGCCGAGGCGGCGACGCGCGCCAAGGACCAGTTCCTGGCAACGTTGTCGCACGAGCTGCGCTCGCCGCTCAGCGCCGTGCTCCACTGGACGCACATGCTGCGCCGCGGACTCGTCGAGCCGGCGCAGGTCGACCACGCGCTCGAGATCGTCGAGCGCAACGCGCGCGCCCAGGTGCGGCTCATCGAGGACCTGCTCGACGTGACGCGGATCGTCTCGGGCAAGTTGAGCGTCGAGCTCGCGCGCGTCGACCTCGCCACGATCGTCAGCGCGGTCGTCGACCTGGTGCGGGGAGCGGCCGACGGCAAGCGGATCGGCGTCGAGATCGAGCGGGAGGCCGGCGCCCTCCCGGTCCGGGGCGACGCCACCCGGCTCCAGCAGGTCTTCCAGAACCTGCTCACCAACGCGGTCAAGTTCACCCCCGACGGCGGCCGTGTGACGGTGGTCCTCGGGCGCGCGGGAGACCACGCCGAGGTCGTCGTGCGGGACACCGGGATCGGCATCGCCGCCGACGTCCTGCCCCACGTCTTCGAGCGCTTTCACCAGGGCGACCCGTCGGTCGCGCAGCAGCACGGCGGACTGGGCCTCGGGCTGGCCATCGCCCGCCACCTGGTCGAGATGCACGGCGGCAGCATCGAGGCGCACAGCGACGGTGTGCAGCGCGGCGCCGCCTTCACGGTCCGCGTGCCGCTCGACCTCGGATCCGAGATGGGGAAGGACCCGCCGGCGGTCGAGAACGCCCGGCAGCAGCCCGCGCCCTCCATGCTCGAGCGCCTGCGCGTCCTCGTGGTGGAGGACGAGCCCGATGCGCGCGAGTTCCTCACCACTCTCCTCAGGCGCTTCGGCGCCGACGTGATCCCGGCCGCATCGGTGGAGGAAGCGCTGGCGGGTCTCGCGGCGAAGCGGCCCGACGTGCTGGTGACCGACCTCGCCATGCCGGACGAGGACGGCTTCACCCTGATCCGGAAAGTCCGCACGATGGAGCGCGCCGGTGGCTCGAGGTTGCCGGCGATCGCGGTGACGGCGCTCGCGAGTGCCGAGGAGCGGCAACGAGCGATGGCCGCCGGCTTCGACCTTCACCTGGCGAAGCCGGTCGAGCCGCTCGACGTCGTCAACGCCGTCGCCCGCGCCGCCGCCGCCCGGGAGCAGCGCGCGTGAAGCCGGCGGGCATCGTGCGCGCCGCCCGCCGGCCGGAGGGCTGGCGCGCACCGGGGCCGCCGCCGGCGGGTCCCGGGGGAGTTCCGGGCCCCGGTCCGGGCGAGGATCTCTGCTACCTCGCGGGCGACTGGCGGATCCTGCAGCGGCTCGACGGGCATCGCTGGTCGCTCGACGACCTGGTCACGGCCTGGTTCGCGGCCCGGCTCCTCGAGGGGGCCCCGGCGCGCACGGTGCTCGATCTCGGCTGCGGCATCGGCGCCGTCCTGATGCTCCTGGCGTGGCGCTTCCCGGCGGCGCGTGCGCTCGGCATCGAGGCGCAGGAGCTGAGCGTGGCGCTGGCGCGCCGCTCGCTGGTGTGGAACGGCGCGGCCGGCCGCTGCCGCGTCGTGCTCGGCGACCTGCGCGACCCGAGCCTGCTGCCGCCGGCGAGCTTCGACCTCGTCGCCGGGACGCCGCCGTACCTCCGTCCCGGAAGCGCGACGCCGCCGTCGCGCGTCCAGTGCGGTCCGTGCCACCTCGAGCTGCGCGGCGGCATCGAGGACTACTGCGTGGCTGCGGCGCGCTGGATGGCGCCGGGGGGCCGCTTCGTCGTCTGCCAGGCGGCGGCGCACGTCGAGCGGGTGCTGGCCGCGGCGGCGGCCGCGGGGCTCGGCGTCGAGGCGCGGCTCGACGTCATCCCGCGAGCCGGGAAGACGGCACTGTTCGCCGTCTACGGGATGCGCCGACGTGGCGAGGCCGGCGCGCTGCTGGTGCATGCGCCGCTCGTCGTCCGCGACCCGGAGGGACGGCATACGGCGGCGTTCCGGACGCTGCGCGGCGAGATGGGGATGCCGTCCTGAGCCCGCGAGGGCTCACGCCTGGCCCGCGCGAAACCTCTCGATCCACTGCCGCTGGGCGTCGGGATCGATCTCGCCCGGAATCGCCACGCCCCGCTGGACCGCGGGCCGGGCTGCGATCGTGTCGCACCAGCGGCTCAGATTCGGCAGGTCGTCGATCGACACGCCCGACCAGTCGTGGATGCGCACCCACGGCCAGGTCGCGACGTCGGCGATCGAGTACGAGCCGGCGAGGAACTCGTGCTCCGCAAGGCGTCGGTCGAGCACGCCGTAGAGACGCCTGGTCTCGCTCTGATAGCGCTCGATCGCGTAGTCGATCTTCTCGGGAGCATAGCGGAAGAAGACGTTCGCCTGACCCTGCATCGGGCCGATGCCGCCCATCTGGAACATGAGCCACTGGATCGCGACCGAGCGGGCCCGGGGGTCGGCGGGGAGGAGCTTCCCCGTCTTTTCGGCCAGGTAGATCAGGATGGCGCCCGACTCGAAGACCGCGAGGTCTCCCGCGTCGTGGTCGACGATCGTCGGAATGCGACCGTTCGGGTTCAAGCGGACGTACCATGGCTCGCGTTGCTCGCCGAGCTGGAGACGGATCGGACGGACGGTGTAGGGCAGCCCGATCTCCTCGAGCATGATCGAGGCCTTCCAGCCGTTCGGGGTGGGTGCGGTGTAGAGGTCGATCATCGTCGCCTCAGGAGGCCTCGGCGAGGGCCGGGCTTTCGGCACGGGCGTAGATCGCCTCGCGCGTCGCGGGGAGGACGGTCGCGGCCGCCGGATCGGGCCGCGTCGCTACGATCTGATAGAGGCCGATCGAGCCCTGGGTGAACGACACCGAGGAGCCGGCCAGATAGAGAAGCCACGTCCGGTAGACGCGCTCCCCGACCAGCGCCCGCGCCCGCTCGGCGTTCGCCTGCAGCCGATCGACCCACTGTCGCGTCGTGCGCGCATAGTGGGCGCGCAGCGCCTCGACGTCGAGAATCTCGAAGCGGGCCCGCTCGAGGACGTCGAGCGTGTGGCTCACGTTGTCCATCTCGCCGTTCGGAAAGACGTGCCGCTCGAGGAAATCGGTCTGGCTCGAGCGCCGCCACTGCTTCTCGTGCGTGATCCCATGGTTCAGGAAGAGACCACCGGGCTCGAGGAGCTCGTGGATGCGCGCGAAGTACGCCGGGTAGTTCTTGATGCCGACGTGCTCGATGACGCCCACCGCCGCGACCTTGTCGAAGCGCAGGCCGGCGGGGAGCTCACGGTAGTCGAGGTGCTCCACCCGCGCCCGGTCCTCGAGGCCGGCGCGACGGATGGCGGTCTCGGCCCACTCGGCCTGCGCGGCCGAGAGCGTGACGCCGTGGGCCTCGACGCCGTAGCGCTCGGCGGCCCACATGACCAGGCTCCCCCAGCCGCAGCCGATGTCGAGCAGTCGCTCGCCCGGAGCGAGCCGGAGCTTGCGGCACACGAGGTCGAGCTTGTCCTCCTGCGCCTGGTCGAGGTCGCCGTCCGGGCGCCGGTAGTAGGCGCACGTGTAGACCATCCGCTGGTCGAGGAAGAGCGCGTAGAAGTCGTTCGAGACGTCGTAGTGGAAGCTGATGGCCTCACGGTCTCGGTCTTTTCGTCTCCAGCGCATGGTCACCCCATCCCGAAGGCGCCCTCGAGGAGGAGACGGCGGCGGAGCCCGGGGCGAGTGCAGGCGAGCCGCGCAAGGGTCACGAGGAAGGACTCGGGAATGTGTCGGCTGAGGCGCGAGAGCCCGCGCTCCGGCCGGCCGAAGGTTCGCGCGGCGTCCTCGGCATAGCGCGCCGGGCGGCCGGCGAGGATCGCGTCGGCCGCCAGGAGCGCGCTCCGGACGGCGGGGCCGATGCCCTCGCCCGAGACGTCGCGGGCGAGGCCGGCGGCGTCACCCACGAGCACGAATCGCTCGTCGCCGAGCCGCCGCGGCCGGTCCCGGTGCACGCGGTACGCATGGCCGCGAAAAGGCGCGAGCGCCAGGCCGGCCGGCAGCCTCCCGTCGCCGCGGAGCCGAGCCAGGAGGCGTGCGAGTCGCTCGCGAATCGGCAGGCCGCCGAGCGCTCCGATGCCGACGTTCAGGAAGTCGCCCTTGGTGAAGTACCAGCCGTAGCCACGGAAGTCGGGTTCGGCGATGAGCTCGGGCGTGCCGTGCCGGGCCGTGAGCCCGCGCAGCCGCTCCAGGCCGACCCGCGTCTCGCTCTCCTGCGTGACGACCACCTGCTCCTCGGCATCGACGTCGCCGAATGCCCGCGCCACGGGACAACCGTGGCCGCCCGCGCCGACGACCAGTGGCACCGCGAAACGCTCCCCGTCGTTCGCCTCGACGGTGACCTCCGTGCGCTCCGGGCGCACCGCGCGGACGCGAGTCCCCTCGCGCACCTCCGCGCCCGCCCGCGCGGCGCGACGAAGCAGGAAGGTGTCGAACTCCGCCCGCACGATGCCGTAGCTCACCGTCTGGTTCCAGGCCGTCTCGTGCTCGCGACCGTCGACCGCGACGGTGACCGAGGCGAAGGGCTGGATCGTGTGCGGGTAGGCGTGCGGCTCGACCTCGAGGTCGGCGAGCGCCCGGCGCGTCACCCAGCCCGCGCACAGCTTGACGCGTGGAAACGTGGCCGCGTCGAGCAGGAGCACGCGGAGCCCCGCCCGAGCCAGCCGCCACGCGGCGGTGCTGCCCCCCGGCCCGCCGCCGACCACCAGCACGTCGGGCGTCATGGGCGGAGCAGCGAAGCGATCAGCGCGAGCCGCGTGCCGAGCGGCAGCCGGAGCTGCTCGAGCCGGTTGCCCGCCACCGCCGCCGCGAAGACGTCGCCTTCGATGTCTACCTCGCCCGCGATGAAGGCCTCACCGAAGCGGAGCGACGTCGGCCGCAGCAGCAGGCGCCGAAAGGCGCGGCGAGAATGAAAGACGATGGTCAAGCCACCGTCGTCGGGTCCGACCCGCGTCGTCGTGCCGTCCCACAGGCGAAAGGCAATCGGGACGTCGAGTGGCAGGAACACCTGCGCGAGGACTCCGGCCGCTCGGGCGGCGAGCGCGTCCATGCGGGGTCTCTAGCGCAGGTGCCGGGGCTCCGAAAAGCCCGTGTCGATCCGGGGGTCTTGGGGCCGTCACGGGCGGCCGGCCGCCCTCACTGCAGCAGCTCGGTCGTGTCGAAGAAGACCTCGTCGACGGCCTCGCATTCCTGACAGCGCAGCCGCGCCACCCGGAATCGCCGGCCGCCGTTCTCGCGCGTGCCTTCGCCGCTCCGCTCGAGATAGCCGCCGCACGCGCACCAGCGTCTGACGAGATGCTCGTCCATCTCGGCGTACGAACGGATGGTGATCGCGCGGTCGGGCGACGAGCCGGCGCGAGTGGCGGCGGCCCGTCGGAGCGACATCCGGCGCCAGCGTCGCATCCCGACGGCGCACACCGCGGCGACGATGGTCACGGCGAGCAGGAGCGAGGTCAGGTCCCAACGGATCTGCCGGACGGTCGCGCGGTGTCAAGCGCGCCGGCGCTGGTCGAGCGCCCCCCCGAACGTGGCGGGACCCTGCCGTCCGTGCTACACGGCCCCGATGGCCGCGCTGCTGCGCCGGAGTCCCATCCTGACGCCCGACCAGCTGCGCGACCTGGTCGCGCAGGGGGACGTCGAGACGGTGCTCACCGTCTTTCCGGATCTCTACGGCCGCCTCGTCGGCAAGCGCATCGTCGGGCGCTATTTCTGCGACGAGGTGCTCGCCGAGGGGATGCACGTCTGCAACTACCTCCTCGCCTGCGACATGGAGATGGATCCGGTGCCCGGCTACCGCTTCGCCTCGTGGGAGCAGGGGTACGGCGACGTGCGCTGCCTGCCCGACGTGTCGACGCTGCGCCGTGCCACCTGGCTCGAGCGGACGGCGATCGTGCTGTGCGACGTGGTGGAGGAGGAACGCGACGCGCTGGTCTCCGTCGCGCCGCGCACCGTGCTCAAGCGGCAGGTCGAGCGTGCCGCCGCCGCCGGCGTCCGCGTCATGACCGCCTCGGAGCTCGAGTTCTTCGTCCTGCGCGACTCGTTCGCCGCCGCCGAGCGCAAGCACTTCCACGACCTCGAGCCGTTCGGCTGGTACCTCGAGGACTACCACACGCTGCAGGGGCGGCGGCTCGAGCCGCTCGCCGGGGCCATCCGCAATCACCTCGAGGCCTCGGGGGTCCCGGTCGAGTTCTCGAAGGGGGAGTGGGGTCCCGGACAGCACGAGATCAACGTCCGCTACGCGGATGCGCTCGAGATGGCCGACCGCCACGTGCTCTACAAGCAGGCCGCCAAGGAGATCGCCGATCAGCAGAACCTGGCGCTGACCTTCATGGCGAAGCTCGACGAGCGCTGGGCAGGAAGCTCGATGCACGTCCACTCGAGCCTCTGGTCGCCCGACGGGGCGACGCCGCTGTTCGCGGGCGAGACTCCGATCCCGGGCACCCGCGCGCGCGCCTCGGACAAGTTTCGCTGGTGGCTCGGCGGGCTCATGGCGCACGCGCGGGCGT
>VBLD01000060.1:12289-12778 GCA_005879205.1 Deltaproteobacteria bacterium | reverse complement strand
GCACGGCCGTTCGCTGCGCGTCGAGTGCCGCATCCCGGGCGCGGACGCCAATCCGTACCTCGTTTTCGCCGCCACCATCGCCGCCGGGCTCGACGGCCTGGCGCGTCGTCTCGAGCCGCCGCCGATGTTCGCGGGCGACGTCTACAAGGCCGAGGGCCTGCCGCAGGTGCCCCGCTCGCTGCCCGAGGCGACGCTCGAGTTCGAGCGCTCGACGCTCTTTCGCGAAACCTTCGGCGCCGACGTGGTCGAGCACCTCGTGCACTTCGCGCGCACCGAGCAGCGCAAGTTCGACGAGGTGGTGACCTCGTGGGAGCGGCGGCGCTACCTCGAAAGGGCGTGATGGCGGGACGGCTGGCGGGACGGACGGCGCTCATCACGGGCGGAGGCGGTGGCATCGGGCGGGCGGCGGCGCTGGCGTTCGCCGCCGAGGGCGCGCGCGTCGCCGTGGTGGATGCCAACGCGGCGGCGGGCGAGGAGACCGTGCGGGCG
>VBLD01000060.1:2970-12264 GCA_005879205.1 Deltaproteobacteria bacterium | reverse complement strand
GCCAGCGTCGACGCCATGATCCGCTTTGCCGAGGAGCGCTTCGGCGCCCTCCACGTGCTCTTCAACAATGCCGGCATCTTCCCCGACGCGGACGGCTCGGTGGTCGACACCGACGAGGCCGTCTTCGACCGCGTGATCGCCGTCAACCTGAAGGGCGTCTTCCTCGGCTGCAAGTACGGCGTGCCCGCGCTGCTGCGCGCCGGGGGCGGCGCGATCGTCAACACCGCGTCGTTCGTCGCCGTCCTGGGCTCGGCGACGTCGCAGAGCGCGTACACGGCGTCGAAGGGCGGCGTGCTGGCGCTCACCCGCGAGATCGCCGTCGAGTATGCCCGCCGCGGCATCCGGGCGAACGCGCTCTGCCCGGGCCCGGTGAACACCCCGCTGCTCGCCCCCCTGCTCGCGAATCCAGCGGCACGCGAGCGGCGGCTGGTCCACATCCCGATGGGACGGCTCGCCGAGGCCCGCGAGATCGCGGCCGCCGCGCTCTTCCTCGCCTCGGACGAATCGTCGTTCGTGAACGGTGCGACGTTCCTCGTCGACGGCGGGATCACGGCGGCGTACGTGACGCCGCTCGACTGACCCGCCTCGACGACCGTCGAGCCCCGCTCGCAGCACGGCGCGGGACCAGCTACAAGGATCTCCCGCATGACCACCTCCGAGCGCACCATCAACTTCACGCGCGGTGTGCCGGCCGACGAGGCCTTTCCCGCCCCGGAGCTGGCCGACTGCGTGACGGCGGTCCTGCGGGAGCGTCGGGTCCAGGTCCTGCAGTACGGGCCGAGCGCGGGCTTCCTGCCGCTGCGCGAGTGGGTCGCGGCGCACCACGGGGTGGCCGTCGATCAGGTGCTCCTCGGCAACGGCTCCCTGCCGTTCATCGATCTCCTCGGCTGGGCGTTGCTCGAGCGCGGCGACTCGGTGCTCGTCGAGTCTCCAACCTACGACCGCACGCTCACGCTGCTCCGCCGTCACGGGGCGCGGGTCGCCGGCGTTCCGATCACCGGCGAGGGCCTCGACCTGGACGCGCTCGAGGCCGCGGTCCGGCGGGTGCGGCCCCGGCTCCTCTACACGATCCCGGACTTCCAGAATCCGTCGGGCGCGACGGCGACGCTCGCCAACCGGCGCCGGGTGGCGGAGCTCGCCGCGGAGCACGGGTTCTGGATCCTCGAGGACGCCCCGTATCGTCCGTTGCGCTACCGGGGCGCCGAGGTCCGGTCGCTGCACGAGCTCATCCCGGCGCGCACCCTGCACATGTCGTCCTTCACCAAGCAGATCTCCCCGGGCGTCCGGGTGGGCTACCTGATCGGCGACGCGCGACTCGTCGCGCGGCTCGCCAAGGCCGCGGAGGACACCTACATCACGCCCAACCTCCTCGGCGAGGCGGCGGTCTACGAGTTCTGCCACCGCGGCCTGCTCGAGCCCCAGCTCGAGCGGCTGCGGACGCTCTACCGCCCGCGACTCGAGGCGGCGTGCGCCGCGATGCGCCGGTGCCTTCCCGACGCGGCGTGGATCGAGCCGGACGGCGGCTTCTTCCTCTCGCTCACGCTCTCGGCCGGAGTGCGAGCCGAGGACCTCCGTGCCCGCGCTGCCGCGGCGAAGCTCAATCTGACCGACGGGCGCGGCTTCTTCCCGGAGCCGGCCGACGGCGACCGGTTCTTACGGCTGCCCTTCTGCGCGCTCACGCCGGAGGAGATCGGCGACGGCGTCCAGCGTCTGGCCGAGGTCGTGGCGACACTCGCGCGACGCGGCTGAGCGGCGCGCGGATGCGCGCGACTAGAGCGCCCGCAGGAACGCGATCAGCGCCTAGCGGAAGGCGGCAGGGCTAGGCCGCGGCGGCGACCGCCGGGACGTCGGCCCGCCACCGGATGACTCCCGCGCGAGCGAGGAGTCGGAGGACCGTGTGCGTCGGGTCCCATTCGAAGCGCCGGGAGGCGAAATCGGGCCGCCCCGCGGCATGATGGTGGTTGTTCTGGAAGAGCTCGCCGAGCGTCAGGATGTCGAACGGCAGCGAGTTGCGCGAGGCGTCGGCTGTCTGGAAGTTCCGGTAGCCGTAGCGGTGACCGCACCAGTTGACGATGGCGCCGTGCACCGGACCCATCAGCCAGTGGATGGGCAGCAGCAGGAACTGCCACCATGCGGTGGCGAGCCAGAGGTAGAGGAGCCCGTACGCCGTCCCCCAGGCGACGCGGCTCATCCACGAGGAACCGAGACGGTCGAGTGCCGGCCACTCGGGATATCCGCCGAGGAAGCGCGCCTCGGGCGACGAAGTGCCCACGACGTGGGCGCTGTAGCGTTCCGACGTGGCCCACATCATCGCGAGCACGTTCGAGAAGAAGCCGGGAGCGTGCGGGTCGCGCGCCGTGTCGCTGTACGCGTGGTGCTCGCGGTGGAGGATCGCGTAGGCCCGCGGCGAGAGGTACGACGAGCCCTGCGCGAGGTAGGTGAAGAAATGAAACATCCGCTCCGCTCGCCGGCTCATGGTGAACATCCGGTGCGACGCGTAACGGTGATGGAAGCTCGACTGGAAGAACCCTTCGAGTACCCAGTGACCCACGAACAGCGCGAGAATCGCCACGTCCCCCTCCGCCTCTCCGCCTCGAGTATCCGGTGTCCCGCTGCTAGCGCAGGCTGCGCTTCTTGGCGCGCAGCCCCCGGCGACTCCCGCCCTTGCGGTTGAAGGCCCGGTAGTTCGGCTCCTCGAAGCTCTCCGTGACGAAGGGAGCCGGGGCCGCCGCCTGCGGCACGAACGGACGCGGCGCGCGCGCCGGCGGCTTGTCGTCGGCATCGTTGACGCGCAAGCGCCGCCCACGCAGCTCGAAGGCGTCGAAGCGACGGATCGCATCGGCCGCGCGCGTCGCATCGCTGAACTCGGCGAACGCGAAGCCCCGCGGCCGGCCCGTCATGCGGTCTTTCCCGAGCCGCACCCGTACGCCGGGGTCGATCTCGGCGAGTACGGCGTGGAGCTCTTCTTCGGTGGTGTCGAAGGACAGGTTGCCGACGAAAATCGTGGACGAAATGGGGGATCTCCTTCTAGGGTCGAGTGCGATCAACGGTAGCAGCTTGCAGAACCACAGGCGACCACTGGAAGAAGGTACGGCGAGACATCAGCGAGCGAGCCGTCTCCTTCGTCAGGATCGCCTGCCAAACCGGCGAGGTGGATCGGCGACGGGTGCTGGAGCCGGCGCGGGAGAGGCCGAAGGGGCAACCGCCGCGAGCGCGCGCAGGTGATCGGCGGACAGCCAGCCCTCGACGCGGTCGCGCGTGGACTGGACCTGGTAGCGCGCGCCGCCCGGCCCGCGCGGTCGCCACGCCAGGATCTCGACCTCGGCGCCGTCGGGCAGGCTCCCGGCGCCTCCCTTTCCGAGCGCGTCGGTCAACGACACATGTCCCTCGTCGCGCGGACAGTTGACGAACACCCGCCGGCCGACGGACAGCACAGGGGTGGATGTCCGCGCGGGACGCGCGGAGGGAAAACGCGGGGGCTGAAACGACATCGATCAGATACTCCTCCAATGGGGTGAAGAGAGTCAAACGCTGCGCGGAATGCTTGGATGTCACGGGAGCCGACCCGCGAAACCCCCGGCGAGGGCATGTAGATTGCCACGCACCTCGAGCGCGGCAGAAGTTGCCGCCCCTGCCGCCGACCACCGTTGACCCGCCCGGCGGCCGGTCCTAGGATCGCGGCGGGAGGGACACACCCATGCAAGCCGCCGTCTCCTTGCAGTCAGAGGTGGAGCGCTTCGTCTCCGCGCCGGTGCGCAAGATGCTGATCGACGGCAAGTGGGCCCCGAATCCCGCCACGGGCGAGGTGCTGGCCCGCGTCGCGGAGGCGGGTCCGGAGGACGTCGAGCGGGCGGTGCGCGCGGCGCGCCGCGCTTTCGACGACGGACGGTGGCCGCACACCGCGCCGCCCGAGCGCGAGCGCTTCCTCTTGAAGGTCGCCGATCTCATCGAGGCGCACGCCGACGAGCTCGCGCAGCTCGAGACCCTGGACAACGGCAAGCCCTTCATGGAGAGCCGCCACGTCGACATCCCCGCGGCGGCGGCGACGTTCCGCTACTACGCCGGCTGGGTGACCAAACTCTACGGTGAGACGAATCCCTCGGACGAGGCCTACTTCAACTTCACGCTGCGCGAGCCGGTGGGCGTGTGCGGCCAGATCATCCCGTGGAACTTCCCGCTGCTCATGGCGGCCTGGAAGCTCGGGCCGGCGCTCGCCTGCGGCAACACGAGCGTCCTGAAGCCCGCGGAGCAGACGCCGCTCACGGCGCTGCGTCTGGGAGAGCTGCTGCTCGAGGCGGGGTTGCCCGAGGGCGTCGTCAACATCGTCCCCGGGTTCGGCGAGACGGCGGGTCGTGCGATCGTCCGGCATCCGATGGTCGACAAGATCGCCTTCACGGGCTCGACCGAGGTCGGCAAGGAGATACACCGGGAGACCTCCGCCACGCTCAAGCGGGTCTCGCTCGAGCTCGGCGGCAAGTCGCCGAACATCGTGTTCGGCGACGCGGACACCGAGGCCGCCGTGCAGGGCGCGCTCCTCGGCGTCTTCTTCTGCGCCGGCCAGGTCTGCTGCGCCGGCACGCGGCTCTTCGTCGAGCAGAAGATGCACGACGAGATCGCGCAGAAGCTCGCGAAGAGCGCCGAGGGCATGAAGCAGGGAAATCCGTTCGACCCCGACACGCGGGTCGGGCCGCTGGTCAGCAAGGAACAGCTCGAACGCGTGACCGGCTACCTCGAGATCGGGAAGAAGGAGGGCGCCAAGCCGCTCATCGGCGGCGAGCGGAACACGGCGAAAGGTCTCGAGAAGGGCTACTTCGTGAAGCCGACGGTCTTCACCGGTGTGCGCAACGACATGAAGATCGCGCGCGAGGAGATCTTCGGGCCGGTCGTCTCGGTGATTCCCTTCAAGGACGAGCACGATGCCGTGCTCCAGGGCAACGACACCACGTACGGCCTGGCCGCCGGCATCTGGACGCGCGACGTGAGCAAGGCGCACCGGGTGGCGCGCGCGCTCCGCGCCGGGACGGTGTGGATCAACTGCTACAACGTCTTCGACCCGGCCGCGCCGTTCGGCGGGTACAAGGAGAGCGGCTACGGGCGGGAGCTCGGGCGCTACGCCCTCGACCTGTACACCCAGGTGAAGAGCGTCTGGCTCAAGGTCTGAGCGCGACCTGAGCGGGCGGTACATCTCGATCGAGGACCCGGAGGATCCGCGGCTCGCGGACTACCGGGACCTTCCGGACGCGAGCCGGCGGGCGCGCCGTGACTCGTTCATTGCCGAGGGACGGTTGGTCGTCGCGGCACTGCTCGCCGCACCGCGTTTCCGCGTACGCTCCGTGCTCGGGACGGCCTCGGCGGTTGCGAGCCTCGGGGAGGCGCTCGAGAGATCGGCGACCCGCGTGTACGTCGGACCGCCGGAGACGCTCGAGCGCGTCGTTGGCTTCCGTTTTCACCGCGGCTGTCTGGCGGCCGGCGAGCGACCGGCCGGGCTCGGGCTCGACGCCCTCGCCGGGCCCGCCGGCCGGCGGGTCCTCGTGGCGCTCGAGGCCGTGACCAATCCGGACAACGTCGGAGGCGTCTTCCGGAACGCCATGGCCTTCGGCGCCGACGGGGTGCTCCTCGGTCCGGGGTGCGCCGACCCGCTCTACCGCCGGGCCTTGCGGGTGTCGATGGGCGGCGCGCTCGTGACGCCGTCCGCGACCGTCCCCGACTGGCCCGCGGCGCTCGCGCGGCTGCGCGCGGCGGGCTTCACGATCGCGGCGCTCACGCCGGACCCGGCCGCCGTCGACATCACGGCATTCGGCGACGCCCCGGAGCGGCTCGTCCTGCTGCTCGGCTCCGAAGCGAAAGGCCTGAGCGCCGCCTCCCGGGCGGCAACCGACGCCCAGGTCCGCATCGCGATCGCGCCCGGTGTCGACTCGCTGAACGTCGCGACGGCGGGCGGCATCGCGTTGCACCGTTTGGCGAGGGTCGGCCGATAGGGACGCGGGCGTCCCGAGCCTACCCCCGCGTCGTCCAGTAGACGCCGCCGAGGACCGCCGATCCGCCGACCGCCTGGGCGAAGCGGAAGGGCTCGCCGAGCAGCGTCGTCGAGAGGGCCGCGGTCAGCACGGGCACGAGATAGACGAACACTACAGTCCGGCCGACACCGACGGTGCGCACGCCCACCAGGAAGAGCTGCCCGGCCATCACGGAAGAGAGGAGCGCCATGAGGACGACGCCACCGCGCGCCGCCGGGGTGGCCGCCGCGAGCTGAGCCCACGGGGCGTCGGCGCGGGCGAGGGCATAGAGGAACATGCCGCCGAGGCCGTACACGACGCAGTTCGTGAATGCCGGAGCGAGCCGTGCGACGACCGGGCGCGAGGCGAGGTTGAACAGCGCCCAGCTCGCCGCGGCGGCGACGGCCAGGAGGTCGCCGCGCTGCAGCGTCAGTCCGAGCAGGCGATGCCGGTCGCCGGCGGTGATCACCACGGCGGCTCCGGCGAGGGCCAGCGAGATCCCGCCCACCCGGTGCCGATCGAGCCGTTCGCCGACGAGCGGCGAGAGGAGGAGCGTGAACACGGGGTTGAGCGCGATCAGGAGCGCCGCGTTGGTGGCGCTCGTGTGGGCGAGCGCGAGGAGGAAGAGCCACGGGTAGAGCACGCCCCCGCAGACGACCATGAGCGCGAGGGGTGCCGCCGCGCGGCCGAGCCCGCTCACCGGCCGCTGCCGCATGGCGAACGGCAGCAGGACCGTCGAGGCGAGCGCATAGCGCCAGACCGCGACGGCGAGCGGGGTCATTTCGGCGAGCGCGACCTTGCCGGCGATGAAGGCCGCCGCCCAGCCGACCGTAGACAGCGAGAGACCCGCATATGCCAGCGTCCGCGCGTCGGTCGCTCCGCGCTGCGTGAGGGAGGCCATGCGACCGGCGCGTCGATCGCTCCGCCCGATCGCTACTTCTTCACGATCTCGAGCAGCTCGACCTCGAAGATCAGCGTCGCGCCCGGCTTGATCGTGGGCGGCGAGCCCCGGTCGCCGTAGGCGATGTCCGAAGGGCAGATGAGACGGCTCTTTCCACCCACCTTCATCTGCTGCAGCCCTTCGGTCCAGCACTTGATGACGCCGTTCAGCGGAAACGTCGCCGGCTCGCCACGCTTGATGGAGCTGTCGAAGACGGTGCCGTCGATCAGGGTGCCCTGATAGTGCACCTTGACGGTGTCGGTGGGCTTGGGCGAGTCGCCGGTGCCGGGCTTGATCTCGGCGATGATGAGACCGGAAGCCGTCTTGGTGGCGCCCTTCTCGGCCGCCGCCTTCGCGAGGAACGCCTCGCTCGCCTTCTTCTCGCCGGCGGCGCTCACCGAGGCGCGCGCCTGGGCCAGCGCCGGGATCTTCGCGCCGAAGGTTTCCAGGTCGACCTGGGGTTTGTGGTTGAGGACCCCGTCGGTGAGGCCGGCCTTGACGAGATCGAGCTCCTTCTCGGTCAGGTTGAACGACCCGACGTTTCGGGCGAGCGCCAGGCCGAGGGCGTAGAGCGTCTTCTCGTCGTCGGTCTTGGGCTCGGGACCGGCGGCGCGCGCCGGGGCCGCCACGAAGAGAAGGGCCAAGGCCACGAGCAGACATCTCCTCATCACGTCGGCTCCTTTCGCATGCGACGCGCGGCGACCAGCGTGATGCTGCCCTGGCGCCCGTCCGCCGGACGGATCAGTCCTCGTACTTGAACGAGACCTTCACCTTGGCGCGATAGGCGCGCACCTTGCCGTCCTCGATCTGCAGGTCGAGCTGGGCGACCTCGGCGATGCGCAGGTCGCGCAGCGTCTTGGACGCCTTGTTGACGGCGGCGGCGGCGGCCTTCTCCCAGGAGTCGGTGCTCGTCCCGACCAGCTCGATCACCTTGTACACGCTCTCCGGCATGGCTCCTCCTTCGCGAAAGCGGGCCTCTCGCCCGTTACTGTGCCGCTTCGAACAGCCCGGCCGCTCCCATCCCGCCGCCGACGCACATGGTGACGATGCCGTAGCGCTTCTTCTGGCGGCGTAGCTCGAGCAGAACCGAGCCGGTCATGCGCGACCCGGTCATGCCGTAGGGATGGCCGATCGAGATCGCGCCGCCGTTCGGGTTGAGCTTCGCCGGGTCGAGGCCGAGCCGGTCGCGGCAGTAGACGACCTGCGAGGCGAAGGCCTCGTTCAGCTCGATGATGTCGATGTCGTCGAGCTTGAGGCCCGCCACTTTCAGGAGCTTCGGGACCGCGAACACGGGCCCGATGCCCATCTCGTCGGGCTCGCAGCCGGCGACGACGAAGCCGCGGAAGAAGCCGAGCGGCGCGATGCCGAGCGCCTTGGCGCGGCTCGCCGACATGATGAGCGTCGCCGAGGCCCCGTCGGAGAACTGCGAGGAGTTCCCGGCGGTGACCGTGCCGTCCTCACGAAAGGCGGGCGGCAGCTTGGCGAGACCCTCGAGGGTGGTGTCGGGGCGGTTGCACTCGTCGCGGTCGACGACGACCTCCTTGTTCGACTTCTGGCCGGTCGCCTTGTCCGTGACCTCCATGGTGGCCTTCATGGGCGCGATCTCGTCGTTCAGCTTGCCCGCCTTGTGCGCGGCCGCGGTGCGCTGCTGGGAGAGGAGGGCGTATTCGTCCTGCGCCTTGCGGGTCACCTTGTAGCGCTCGGCGACGACCTCGGCCGTCAGCCCCATCGGCATGTAGATGGCGCGCTTGTGGTCCATCAGCCAGGGGTTGAAGAGGTTCGTCTTGTTGAAGTCGTTCTGCAGCATGGTGATCGACTCGAGGCCGCCGCCGATGACGGCCTCGGCGCCCTCGTTCTGCACCATGTGCGCCGCGATCGCGATCGCGTTCAGGCCCGAGGAGCAGAAGCGGTTGACGGTGCTGCCCGCCACCGTGACTGGCAGGCCCGCCATCACGGCTACGTTGCGGCCGACGTTGAAGCCCTGGGGCCCCTCGGGGAAGCCCGTGCCCATGACCACCTCCTCGATCTCGCGCGGATCGAGCTGGGGCACCTTGCCGAGGGCGGCCTTGATGCAATGGGCCGCCATGTCGTCGGGGCGGGTCAGGTTGAAGGAGCCGCGGAACGACTTTGCGAGACCGGTCCGCTGGCTGGCGACGATGACGGCTTCACGCGTCGGCATGACGTTTTCCTCCGCAGGGTGGAAGGGTGCGCCCGGGTTTCGCTATGTCGCAGCTCGGAGCCTCCTAGTCAATTGTATCCGGGGGCCCGTCCAGTGCTCGCGCCCTGCGGGCGCTGCGCGCTTCCGATGCCCCCGGACCCCGCGGCGGGGCTCGGCGAAGCCTCGCCCCGCCGGCCCCG
>VBLD01000060.1:0-2866 GCA_005879205.1 Deltaproteobacteria bacterium | reverse complement strand
GGTTGGGACTCGCGCGGGTTTGCTGGGTCACCGTCTAATCGAGGGGGGAGGGATGTCATATGGCAATGCCAGAGGAGGAGATCCGGCGAATCGAGCGGGTGCGGATCGCGGCTAGCCCGATCGTGCCGGCGGCGATCGATGTCGCGCGCGTCTCGTGGGGCGGCGTGTGGAGCGGGTTCTGCGTGGGGCTCGGGATTCTCGTCCTGCTCGGTGCACTCGGGATGGCGGTCGGGACGACGATGGTCGGGCCGGGCCTGGCGGACCCGCAGGCCTTCGGCACGAGGGCCGGGCTCTGGACGATCGCGAGCGCGCTCATCGCGCTCTTCACCGGCGGCGTGGTCGCGTCGCGGATGGGCACGGCCGTCACGCGCGGTGCGGGCGCCATCCACGGGATGCTCGTATGGGTCCTCGCGCTCGGCTCGATCCTCGCGGTCGCGGCAGCCGGCTTCAGCACCGGCGCCGGGAGCGGTCTCTTCGCGGGGACGAACATGCGGGCGGTGGCGGGAGACCTCTCGAGTCTCGCCACGGGCGAGCCCGACGAGATCGTCGCGCGGCTCGACGACCCGCGGACGGCGGACGTCGTCGTGAGCGCCACCGGCATGCCGCGGGAGGAGGCGCGGGCCGAGCTCGCCGCCATCAGCTTCCGGGTCCGGGCGGCGCGCAACGATCCGGGCCGCGCCCGGGCGGAGGCGCGGGCGGGTCTCGAAGAGATCGCCTCGCGAGCGGCCACGCGCGCCGAGCCCTTCGTCCGCATGGCCAGCTGGGCCGTGTTCGCCGGCCTGGTGGTGTCGCTCATCGCGGCGCTGCTCGGCGGCACGGCGGGCGCCCGGCCGTTCCCGCTGCGCGTACCGGTCTGACGGCTCAGGCGCAGGTCGAGATGCCGCCGTCGACCGGGATGACGGCACCGGTCAGGTACGCCCCGGCGCGCGACGCGAGGTAGATCGCCACGCCCGCCATGTCCTCCGGCTCGCCGATCCGGCCGAGCGGGCACGAGGAGACGATGGCGTCCCGGAACCGCTGGAGCGTCTCGGCCATCATCTTGCTCTCGAAGGGGCCCGGCGCCACCGCGTTGACCGTCACGCCGTGGGGCGCGAGCCGGCGGGCGAGGACGCGCGTCATGTGGTGCACCGCCGCCTTGCTCGCGGAGTAGGCGTACGTCTCGAGGACGGGCACGTGCAGCCCGTCGATCGAGCCGACGTTGATGATGCGGGCGGGGTCGCCCGGCCGGGCGGCGCGCTCGAGGAGCGGCAGCAGGAGGCGCGAGAGGTGAAAGACGCTCTTCACGTTGAGCGCCAGCACCTTGTCCCACGCCGAGTCCGGGTACTCGGCGAGCGGCGCGCCCCAGTTGGCGCCGGCGTTGTTCACCAGGATGTCGAGCGCCTGCTCGCGGGCCGCGACGGCGTCGGCCAGCCCGCGCGCGCCGGCCTCGGTCGCGACGTCGGCCGGCAGGGAGATGCACGTGCCCGCCTGCGCGAGCTCGGCCGCCACCCGGTCGCACACGTCGGCCTTGCGGGAGGAGATGTAGACCCTGGCGCCCGCCTCGACGAAGCCGCGCGCGATCATCAGCCCGATGCCGCGCGAACCGCCGGTCACGAGGGCCGTCTTGCCCGCGATCGAGAACAGGTCCTGCATGGTGCCTCTATAGCTGCGGCGGCGCGGGCAGGGGAAGGGAGCGGACCCACGGGTGGCGGGAGCGCCTTCGGGACGCTAAAAGGAATGCATCATGCACAGCCTCGACGGGGTGGCGCTGGCGAACAAGGACTACGTGGCCGAGCAGTATCGCCGCTACCAGGCCGACCCCACCTCCGTCGACGAGCGCTGGGCGGCTTTCTTCGCCGGTTTCGAGCTGGCGAGCGGCAACGGCGGGGCCCCCGCGGCCCTGATCGAGGCGGCCGCACCGGCGTCGGATCGCGTGCTCGATGCCTCCGACCTGGTGCATTCCTTCCGCGAGCTCGGCCATCTCGTCGCCTGGTTGAACCCGCTCGAGCCGCGCCCCATGGGCCATCCGTTGCTCGACCCCTCCGAGTTCGGATTCACCGAGGCCGACATGGAGCGCACGGTCGAATGCGGCGGGTTCCAGGGTCTCCGGCGCGTGCCGCTCCGGGAGCTGATCGAGCGCCTCCGGCGGACCTACTGCGGGACGCTCGGCGTCGAGTACCTCCACATCCCGGACAAGGAGCAGCGCGAGTGGCTCCAGGAGCGCATGGAGCCGACGGAGAACCGGCCCGAGCTCGCGGCCGAGGATCGGATCCGCGTGCTCGACCACCTTCTACAGGCCGAAGCGTTCGAACAGTTCCTGCAGGTCCGCTACCCCACCGCCAAGCGCTTCTCGCTCGAGGGCGGCGAGTCGCTGATCCCGATGCTCGACACGCTCATCGAGGAGGCGGGGACGCTCGGTGTCGAGGAGATGGTCTTCGGCATGCCGCACCGCGGCCGGCTGAACGTCCTCGCCAACGTGATCCGCAAGCCCTACGAGATGATCCTCTCGGAGTTCGAGGGCGCGCTGCTCGCCCGCGAGGCGACGGGAGACGGCGACGTCAAGTACCACCTCGGCTACTCGCGCGACCACACCACGCGGGCGGGCCGCAAGGTCCACCTCTCGCTCAGCCCCAACCCGAGCCACCTGGAAGCCATCGACCCGGTGATCGAGGGCATGGTGCGGGCCAAGCAGGACCGTTACGGCGACCGCGAGCGCTCGCGCGTGGTCCCGGTCCTGCTGCACGGCGACGCCGCGTTCAACGGGCAGGGCGTCGTCACCGAGATCCTCGGGCTCTCCGAGCTGCCCGGTTACCACGTGGGCGGCACCATCCACATCATCGTCGACAACCAGGTGGGCTTCACGACGCCTCCCGGGGCGTACCGCTTC
>VBLD01000059.1 GCA_005879205.1 Deltaproteobacteria bacterium | reverse complement strand
AGCCCGCCCGTCTTCGCATACGGGTGCGCCTCCGGCGCGAGCATCACGACGCGCATCACTCGGGCGTATCGCGAAGAAACCGCGCGGCGTCCTCGGGGGGCACGGCATTCACGGGCAGGCCGTGGCTCCAGGCCGGATCGGCGTGAAGCAGCAGGGGCGTGATCTCGACGTGCCAGTGGTAGGAGGGGCTCTCCGCTTCCTGAAACGGCGCCCCGTGGAGGACCAGCGTGAACGACGGGTTGCCGATCGCCCGGTCCAGACGGCGAAGCACCGTCCGCAGGACGCCGGCGAGATCCCGCTGCTCCGGCTCGGCGGCGTGCTCGAAACCCGCCGCATGCCGGCGTGGGAAGAGCCACGTCTCGAACGGAAAGCGTGCGGCGAAGGGCGCCAGTGCCAGCATGTGCTCTGCGCTCCTCCAGCTCCTGGCGGAGGATGTCGCAGAACAGGCACCGCTCGCGGTAGTCGTAGTAGGCGCGCGCGTGATCGAGCTCCTCCAGCACCTCGCGCGGCACGATCGGCGTCGCGAGGAGCCGCGCGTGCGGGTGGCCGAGGCGCCCGGGCGCGTCCACGGCGTGCCGCTTGAAGAGCAGCGCCGCCCGAAAGCGCGGGTCGCGCTTGAGCTCGACGAGGCGGTCCCGGAAGGCTCGGACGACGTCTTCCACGGCCGCCGGGGCGAGATCCGCGAGCTTCGCGTCATGGTCGGGGGATTCGACGAGCACCTCGTCGGCGCCGACCCCGTTCATCAGGTCGTAGAGACCCTGTCCCCGACGATCGAGCGCCCCCTCGACCCGCAGCGCGGGAAACTTGTTCGGGACGACCCGGACGCGCCAGCCCGGCGAGTTCGGCGGTGCGTCGGGGGAATCGCGGTAGGCGAGCAGCTCGGGCGGGGTCTCGACCTCGCGCCCGCCACACAGGAGACAGGAGCCGTCCGACCGCGGGCCGTGCGGAACGGAGAAGTCCGTCGGTCGTCGCACCCGCTCGGTGGCGATCACCACCCACCGACCGGCGATCGGGTCCTTCCGGAGCTCGGGCAGGAGGGTCAGGCCCTCGCGATGTGCTGCTCGCGGCCGACCCCCGGGTGCTCCTCGCGTTCTTCCCCGGTCGCCCGCGGCGGATGCTCGACCCGGATCCGTTCGAGGGCCTCGTCGAGGACCTCGTCCATGGTCTCGACGAAGGTGAAGCGCAGGGAGCGACGCACGTCTTCGGGGATGTCCTCGAGGTCCTTCTCGTTGCGACGAGGAAGGATCACGGTCTCGACGCCGGCGCGCTTGGCCGCCAGGACCTTCTCCTTGATCCCGCCGACCGGCAGGACCTTGCCGCGCAACGTGATCTCGCCGGTCATGGCGACGTTCGGCCGGACCGGGCGCCCGGTCAGGAGCGAGGCGAGTGAGGTGGCGATGGTGACCCCCGCCGACGGCCCGTCCTTGGGAATGGCACCGGCCGGGACGTGGACGTGGAGGTCGGAGCTCTCGAAGAAGTCGGGCATGATGCCGAGCCGGTCGGCGCGGGAGCGGATGTAGCTGAGCGCCGCCTGGGCCGACTCCTTCATGACGTCGCCCAAGCTGCCGGTGAGCGTCAGGCTCTTCTTCCCCGCCATCCGCGTCGACTCGACGAACAGGATGTCGCCGCCGTTCGGCGTCCATGCCAGTCCCACCGCGACGCCGGGCTCCTCGGTGCGCTCGGCGACCTCCGAGAAGAAGCGCTCCGGACCGAGGTACTCCCGGACCTTGGCCATCGTGCCCAGCACGGGCTCCGTGCGACCCTCGGTGATGGCGCGTGCGACCTTCCGGCACACGCGGCCGATCTCGCGCTCGAAGTTCCGGAGACCCGCCTCGCGCGTATAGGCGCGGATGATGCGCGCGAGCGCATCGTCCTCGAAGCGAAGATTCTCGGACGTCAACCCGTTCTCGCGCAGCTGCTTCGGGATCAGATGCCGCCGGGCGATCTCGAGCTTCTCCTCGTCCGTGTAGCCGGCGAGCTCGATGACCTCCATGCGGTCGCGGAGCGGAGGGGGGATCGTGTCGAGCACGTTCGCGGTGGTGACGAACATCACCTTCGAGAGGTCGAAGGGCACGTCCACGTAGTGGTCCATGAAGGTGTTGTTCTGCTCGGGATCGAGCACCTCGAGCAGGGCGGAGGCCGGGTCGCCGCGGAAGTCCATGCCGAGCTTGTCGATCTCGTCGAGCATGAAGAGCGGGTTGTTCGAGCCGGCGTTGCGGAGGTTCTGGATGATCCGCCCCGGCAGCGCACCGATGTAGGTCCGCCGGTGCCCCCGGACCTCGGCCTCGTCGCGGATGCCGCCGAGCGAGATGCGCACGAACTTCCGCCCCATGGCACGCGCGATCGAGCGACCGAGCGAGGTCTTCCCGACGCCCGGCGGTCCGACGAAGCAGAGGATCGGTCCTTTCGGGTCCCGGCGAAGCCGGCGGACCGCCAGGTACTCGAGGATGCGGTCCTTGATGCGCTCGAGGTCGAAATGGTCCTCGTCGAGGACCTGCCGGGCGTGGTGAAGGTCGAGATTGTCCTCGGTCGAGAGCCCCCACGGCAGCGACGCAAGCCACTCGAGGTAGGTGCGAACGACGGTGTGCTCGGCGGACTCCGGAGGGATCAGCCGCAGACGCTCGAGCTCGTGATCGGCGGCCTTGCGCGCGTCGGGAGGCATGTTGGCCTCCTCGATGCGCCTGTGGAGCTCCTCGATCTCGGCGGTCTTGCCGTCGCCCTCGCCCAGCTCCTTCTGGATCGCCTTCATCTGCTGGCGCAGGTAGAACTCCTTCTGGTTCTTGTTGAGCTCCGACTGCACCTGCGACTGGATCTTGTGGCCGAGCTCCAGGAGCTCGATCTCCCGGCTGAGGATGGCCGAGAGCTTCTCGAGCCGCGCCTGGATGTCCAGCGTCGAAAGCAGGTCCTGCTTCTCCTCGAGCGAGATGTTCAGGTTGGAGGCGATCAGGTCCGAGGCTTTGCCCGGGTCCTTGATGTTCATCACCACCACCTGCAGCTCGTCCGGCAGGTAGGGGATCATCGAGACGAACTTCGCGAACTGGTTCACCATGTGAACCTGGAGCGCCTCGATCTCCTTCGAGGGATCGTGCTGATCCTGCAGCTGACGCACCTTGGCCTTGAAGTACGGCTCGCGCTGCGTGTAGCCGGTCACCTCGATGCGCTTGAGGCCCTGGACGAGGATGCGGACGCTGCCGTCCGGATACTTGAGCATCTTCAGGATGCGTCCGGCCGTGCCGCGCGAGTAGAGGCCCTCGGGCTCCGGATGCTCGTCCTCGGGGTTCTTCTGCGAGAACAGCCCGAGCATGCGATCTCCGGCCAGCGCTTCCTCCACGAGTCTCAGGGAGGCGCCGCGAGAGATCAGCAGGGGCACGATTGCCGACGGAAAGATGACCACCCCTCGCAGCGGCAGGATGGACAGCTCCTCCGGGACCGCGATGCCGCTGATGTCCTCGTCGAAGCCGTAGAACCGCTGGGGAGCGTCTTCGTGCGTTGCTTCGTCCGCCATCTCCCTACACCTCCGCTCCGATGCCCGCCCGCTCGGCGAGCCGGGATCGGCCGACCGCCGCCGGCTCGGCCACGACGTCAGCGGACGGACGCCACGGGGTTCCCAGCCGCGTCCGAGTCCCGTCCGAAAGATTCAAGAAATCTTCCAGGAACCTCTCGACCGGCTCCCCGAGCGGCCGCGAATTCTCCGCGCCGAACGGGGTCATTGGCGCACCGTGCGTGCCACCCTCGGTATGTAACGCACGTGTCATGGGCGCACAAGGGTGTCACATCGCGCCGCAGCGCTCGACAGCGAAGGACCGAGCCGCTAGCATCCGCTCCGCATGCTGCCGGAGAAGCTCTTTCGCATCGAGGACGCAAACGCGGCCGTGCCGCGCCTTGCGCTCTGGATCGAGCGCCTCCAGCGCGGCGCCCTCCGGCTCGAGGCGGAGATGCAGGCCCTGGCGACGGCGCATGGCGTCGCACTCGAGGCGATCGTGACGGAACATCTCCTGCGCGAGCGTCCCGCGGCCCGCGTGCTCGTCGAAGAGCTCGACGGCATCGTGCGAGAGATCGAGGAGAGCGGCGCGCACCTGAAGGACGTGAGGCTCGGCCTGGTCGACTTTCCGGCCGAGAAGGACGGCGAAGTGGTCTACCTCTGCTGGCAGTTCGGCGAGCCCGAGGTCGCGTTCTGGCATCGCGTGGAAGAGGGCTTTGCGGGTCGCCAGCCGTTGCCCGGAACCGCGCGGGCGCGCACGCTGCAGTGATCGGCCTGGTCCGCTTCCTCTACCTGCTGGCCCTCGGCCTATGGATCGGGGAGATCGTCGTGTTCTCGTTCGTGGTCGCTCCCGCCGTGTTCCGTACACTCGGGCCGACGGGCGGCGGCGACGTCATCGCAGCTATCTTTTCCGGCTACTACGCGCTCGGTGCGGCGGCTGCCGCGGCTGCGTTCGGCCTCGGTCTCGTCCTGCGCAGGGCCTCGAGCCGGGCCGGATGGTGGACGGCAGCGGTCGTCGTCGTCGCGCTCGGCCTCGCCGCGACGCTGTGGGCGGGGACCGTCCTTCATCCCCGGGCGCGACAGCTGAGGGCCGCGATGCACGCGGCCGGCGAGGACTCGCCCGCGGCGGCCGAGTTCCGTCGGCTGCACGATCGGGCGGTCGCGCTGAACGGCGCGGCGCTGGTCGCCGGCCTCGTGGGTCTCGGCCTGTCCGCGGCCGGACTGCGCCAGTAGTCGCGGTGGCATGCCGTACCGCGGCCTCCTGCTCGACCTCTTCGGCACGCTCGTCCACTTCGACGCCCGTCGACTGCCGACGATGGACGTCGCCGGCGAGCGCGTGCGCACGACGGTGGCGGCGCTCGGAGCCTTGCTCGAGGAGTGGGTGCCGGGCGTAGGGCCGGAGGTCTTCTGGCGGGTGCTCGTCGCGGTGAGCGAGGAGATGGCTCGTGCGCGGACCGAGAACCTGATCGAGCTGCCCTCGCGCGAGCGGTTTCGCCGCGCACTCGAGCGCGTGGGCTGCGCGGACGGGTGGCAGGCCGAGGCGGCCGTCACGCTGTCTCGGGCCCACATGGCGACCATCGTGGCGGCCACGGTGCTGCCCCCCGCGCACGCGCCCTTGCTCGCCGCGCTCCGTGGATCCCATCGCCTCGGCGTGGTCAGCAACTTTGACGATACCGGGGCCGCCTACGACATCCTAGCCCGCCACGGGGTTCTGCCGTTCCTCGACACGGTGGTGGTCTCCGAGGCGCTTGCTCTCCGCAAGCCGCATCCGGCGCTCGTCCGCACGGGGCTCCGGGGGCTCGGGCTCGCGTCGCGCGAGGTGCTCTTCGTGGGCGATACGTTCGCGGACGACGTGGGTGCCGCGGCTGCCGCCGGTACGGATGCCGCGTGGATCGACACGGCAGGGCACGGCGTGCCCGACGGTGGGCCGAAGCCTCGATACGTGCTGCGTACGCTCGACGAGCTCGGCCGCGTGCTGGAATCACCGTGAGCGCGCGGCCCCCGCAGATCAGCGTCGCCGGCGGTGGCACGTGCAGCGCGCGGACGGCGCGGCTGGCGGAGGCCGTCGGCCGGGAGATCGCCGCCGCGGGCGCCGTTCTCGTCTGCGGCGGTCTGGGCGGTGTGATGGAGGCCGCGGCCCGTGGCGCCGCACGGCGCGGCGGCCTGGTCGTGGGACTGCTCCCCGGCTATCGACACGACGACGGCAACGCGCATCTCACGGTGCGCCTCCCCACCGGCCTCGGTCACGCGCGCAACATGCTGGTGGCGGCTGCGGGTGACGCGGTGATCGCGCTGCCTGGCCTTCACGGAACGCTCGCCGAGGTGGCGCTGGCGCGCGTACTCGAGCGTCCCGTGGTCGTGCTCGGCGCATGGCGCGGCGTGCCCGGCGTGGTCGGCGCGCGCACGCCGAGCGCTGCGGTGCGGCAGGCGCTACGGCTCGTGCAGCGGAAGACCGGACGTCGCGCGTCCGGCCGCCGTGCTCACGTCCCGACATCTGCGCTGCCACCGGTAACCCCGGGGAGCGTCGTGCCGGGGCCCGGCTGCGCACCCGAGCGACGGCCGCCTCGACGCTGGTCAGCGCGCCGCCGCGAGGTCTAGTCTACGCTCGATGGACCGCGAGCGGCGCGAGGACGGTGCCCGAGCCTGGATCGCCGGGAATCTTCAGCGCAGCGTCCGCGCCAGCTCCGACCCCGATGTCCGCGTCTACGCGGGCGGGCAGCCGCAACGGATGTCGCCCTACGAGTTCGCCCGGCTCGTCCGGAAGCTCAAGATCTTCCGCTGGCTCGAGCGTTTCGAGTTCGGCAGCTTCCTCGACCTCGCCTCGGGCTTCGAGCACATCCCGTACCTGGTGACCGAGCGGTACTCCGTGCCGGCCTACTACGCGGACATGGTCCATCAGTTCAACCTGCCGATCGACGGGCTCTTCTACGGGAAGCTCGATCACGCGGTGACCTTGCAGCTGCCGGTGCTCCCCTATCGCGACGACGCCTTCGACGTGGTGCTCTGCTCGGAGGTCTTCGAGCACCTGGTGCGCCCGATCGAGGCGATCGCGGAGATGATGCGGGTCGCCCGGAAGTACGTCGTGCTCACCACCCTCGAGGGGCTGGCGGTCAACCGCTGGCGGCGCATTCTCTCGCACTGGCACGTCGACGTCCGCGTGCCGCACGTCGAACGGAACTTTCTCGTCCTCGACGAATTCGCCGCGCTCTTCGGCGACGGGTGGCAGCACGAGAGTCTTCTCTACAGCCCGAACTTCCCGGCGAGCCTCGTCGAGGCCGTCACGGATCAGGCGCCCGCCTATGACGCGCTCGACGACACCGACGCGCTCGTCGCCGCACTCTGCCGCGCCGTCTCGGAGGGACGCCACGGCCCGGGCTCCCTCGGCGTCGTCGTGGTGAAGCCGAAGGCGGGTGCGCTCGTGCGGCCGCCGCGCATCCAGGTGGATGCCGAGCTCGCGCGCTGGCTGGTGGCGAAGGCGGCGTTCGAGGAAGAGTGGACGCAAACCGCCCTCGGCATCTGGGCCGCGTTGGAGCGCAACCCCGCGCTCCGACCGAAGGACCCCGCACCCGACCGCCCCGTCGCTCCCGCGCTGCTGGCGCTGCTGCGCTGTCCCGACTGCGGCGGCCCGCTCGACGGGGCGGGTACCGGCGCGCGCTGCGGCGTGTGTGGGCAGACCTTCCCGGGCGACTGGGGCGTGCCGATCCTCTATTCTTCGCGCCCTGCGGATGGCGCCCTGACGGACAAGGCGCTCTCCCGCCTCTGCGGAGACTCGCGCCGGCGCCGGCGCGTCGTCCGGCGCATCGCGCGCCGCTTGCGACGCAACGAACGGGCGCCGGGACCGGTCCGCAAGCTCGCGTGGCGGCTTCTCCCGTCGCCGAACGCACCGTGAGCCGTCGCCTGCTCGCGGGAGGGGTTCGGCCGCCGTCAGTTGCCCGTGCGCTTTGGCTGCGGCGACGGGACCGGGAGAGGGCTCCGGTAGGGCAGCGGGACGTACTGCACCGACGGCCGGCCCGTCGACGCCTGCGGGAAGAGTCGCATGTACTCGTAGATCTCCCGCGGCATGTCGGTGTTGACGGGCAGGCCGAGCTTCCCGAGCGTCTCGACGTTCAGGGGGTGATCGTGCGTCCACTCGCCGTGCGTGAAGGTGTCGGCGAGCGCGCTCGCCTTCTCGGGGCCGACGCGATCGATCAGCACCGCGGCCACGCACTCGCGCAGCTGGAGCATCGCCTTCCGCGCGATGTCCGCCAGGATGAGGGTCTCGTCCTCGATGTCCTGGGCATGCTCGGTCTTCCAGTCGACGGCGCGGACGATCGACGCGGCCGGGCGATTCCCGAGCTGCGGGTCGAGCGAGCCGAGGACCGCATTCGGATCCATCACGATCTCGTCGGCGGCGAGGGCGATCAGGGTGCCGCCGCTCATCGCGTAGTGGGGCACGTAGACGGTCACCTTGGCACGCCGGCGACAGATTGCGTGCGCGATCTGCTCGGCCGCCAGCGCGAGCCCCCCTGGGGTATGCAGGATGATGTCGATCGGCACTTCCTCGGCGGTGAGCCGCAGCGCCCGCAGGAGCTCCTCGCTGTCCTGGATATCGATGTAGCGGATCAGGGGAAACCCGAGCAGGCTCATCGTCTCCTGGCGGTGGATGAGCGCGATCACCCGAGTGCCAAAGCGCACGCGCTGCAGGTCCCGCAGCCGCCGCTGTACCATCGGCGCGACCGCGGTGAGCAGGAACACGAACCAGAGGAGGTCGCTCGCGTGCAAAGCGCGACCGCTTACAGGCGGCGCGGCGAGGGCGTGCCCGTGCTGCCCCGCTTCAATCGCTTGCGCAGCAGCGGGATGGCATTGATCTTGAGCGGCCGGAGGAGGTCCCAGTAGATACCGCGCGGGCGGGGGTGCGCCGGCCGGGTGGCGATGACCTCGCCCGGCGTGACCAGGAAGTCCACCGGCAGGTCGTGTGGCAGCATCGTGACCCGCTCGGGGACGATCTGCACCCCGTGCACGGTCGTGAGGATCGGCGTCGACTCCCGCACCTTCCCTTCCTCGCGCAACAGACCGTACTCGAGGTCGCAGTAGCCGCCGCCTTTGCCGAGCCGCGCGCCGTCGCGCCCGACGGCCACCGAGCCGCACACCACGAGGTCGACGGGACGCATCTCACGGGGCGACACGGCGCGCCCGTAGCGACAGGCCCCCGCGATGCTGCTCGCCAGCATGGCCTTCTTGCCGAGGCGCTGCGGATCGATCTCGATGAAGCACTTCTCGGTCCGTAGACGCGGCACGGCCATGTAGATGATCTTTCCCTCGGCGAGCGCGAGGCGTCGGACCGATAGCTGCGGTGCGTCGGCGTTGACCTTGATCACGAGAGCACGTCGCCACACCGCCATCTCGCGCAGGAGCTGCGCCGCCTGCTCGGCACCGACGAAGTTGGGGACGCGGCCGTAGGCACCGGGGAACCGCGCCGCACCCTCGCGTTGGATAGTCTGCCAAACCTTCTGGCGGATCTCCGCCTTCGTCATCGCGAGCCGGCGCGCGTGCACGCATCATCACCGGCGTGCACGGGCTCATCGGTACTACAGGGTTCTAGCGGAGTCAATTCAGAATTCCCCGCGAGCCGTCGCGCGAAGACCAGAAAACCGGTGTGCGCCACCATGCGGTGCACGGGCCGGATGCTGCGGTCGCGGATATGCCAGAAGCGAGCCAGCGTCTCGAGCGCTTCGACGGCGCCGAAGCGTGCGGCGCGCAGCGCGTCGACCAGCTGCTTCACCTGTAGCACGGTCGGCAGGAAGGCGGTCACGACGCCGCCGGGGCGGAGCGTCGCGGCCACCGCGTCGAGCAGACGCCACGGCTCGGCGAGGTCGACGAGCACGCGGTCGATATCACGTTCGTCGAGACCGGCGAACGCGTCCGCGACGCGGAGCGTCCAGTTGGGCGCCGGGCCGTGGTAGCGGGCGACGTTCTCGCGCGCCAGTGTCGCAAAGTCGTCGCGCGCCTCGTACGAGGTGAGCCGCCCGGTCGGGCCGACGGCGCGCAGCAGGGCGAGGGTCAGCGCGCCAGGGCCCGTCCCGACCTCGACCACGTGCATGCCCGGTCCGATGTCGCCCCAGAGAAGGATCGGTCCCGCGTCCTTCGGATAGATCGGCTCGGCGCGACGGGGCAGGCTCGGGATGAGCTGCGCGTAGGTCGGGCGCAGGACGAGCAGCGCCTCGCCACCCGGCGTCTCGATGCGCGATCCCTCCGGCCGGCCGATGACGTCGTCGCAGGGAATCGGCCGCCCACGTACCGCGACCCGTCGGCCCTGCCGTAGAATGCGGAGGTAGGTGCGCTCCTTGTGGTCGAGGAAAACCACCGGGTCCTGGTCACGCAGGACGGAGCGATCTCCGGGGGGCCCGGCGGGCGTCACGCAGGCAGCGGGGAGGCCGTGCGGGCGCGCCGGGTCTCGACCTCGCGCACCAGGCTGCAGAATGAGCAGAGGGCGCCGTACGCCGGCATGCCACAGCCGGCGCACTCCTGCGGCTCGCGCTGTTCGACGGCCGCGAACGCGGGCTGGGCGGTGCGCAGGAACTCCTTCACGAACGCGAGCTTCGTCCCCGGGCTCTCGACCTCGAGCCGATCGAGCGCCGCTTTGTAGAGGAGCTGGGTGGCGCCCGCGGCGTTGGGACACTCGTCGACGATGTAATCGATTCCCCGCATGAAAGCGTAGACTGCCGTCTCGTACTCGCTCGTGAGGTAGAGCGGCTTCACCTTGCGGACGAACTTCGGATGTGTGGGCGGGAGGACGGGGCGCTGGCGCGCGAGGTGATCCTTCTGCCAGCGCAGCACGTTGCCGAGCAGCCGAGCGGCCTCGTCGTCGAGGTTGTGGCCGGTGGCAAGCACGTCGAAGCCGCCGGTGAACGCCGCGGCATCGAAGTAGTGGCGCTTCATCGTTCCGCAGGCGGCGCACGGCGCCCGCCGGCTGGCGGCGGCGACGGCGGGCACCCCGAGCCCGGGACCCTCGGCCTCGAGCTTCACCACGCGAAGCGGGAGGGCGCGGCCGGCGGCGAACCGCTCCACCTTCTCCTGCGAGGCGTCGGAGTACTGGCCGATGCCGAGACCGAGGTAGAGGCCCGTCGTGTCGTAGCCGAGGTCGACGAGCACGTCCCACAGCGCGAGGCTGTCCTTGCCCCCCGAGACCGCGACCAGGATGCGCTCGCCGAGCACGAGCATGTGCTGCGCGGCGATCGCTCGCTCCACCTGACGGCGGAAGTAGAAGAGGTAGCAGGTCCGGCAGAAGGCCGTGTTGTGCGCCCGGAGCTGGACCTCGGCGCGTTCGCCGCACCGTTTGCATTTCATGCGGCGCCTCCGGAGATGACGGCCCGGATCTCCACCTCATCCCCCTCCTCGACGACGTCGGCGTCGGTCAGGAGGAGGTCCCCGCGGATCACCATGGCGGTACCGGGGAGGATCCCGAGGTCGGTCAGGAGCGCCCCGACCCGGCGAGGCCCGCGCATCTCGACGGTCCGGTGCTGCGGGCGGAGATGGACGCGCATGGCGCGAAAGGTGGAACGCTAGCACGCAGGTTTCGGCGCCTCAAGGTCGTAGCATGACCTTGACACGACTCCGAGGCGCTCGTATACGAGGGGTCGGAGCCCGGCGCGAAGCCTGCCGCGGCCTGGACATCCCAGCCCAGAGACGCGCCGGCGGGACATGGCGGAGAAGAAGGCGAAGACCGCGGAGAAGGGCGGGGACGTTGGTCAGGCCCGCCGGTGCCCCCGCTGTGGTGCTGAGACGCGAGTCGTCCAGTTCGCCGGCTTCGGGCCGCGCGGCTTTTTCTGGGTATGCGAGAAGGGTTGCGGCTACAGCGAGCGGACGCGTTGACGGAGGAGTCCTGAGGCATGCCACGCGCGCGCAAGGGCGAAAAGGCAACCAGCAGTAGCAGTGGCAGTAGCAGTAGCAAGAACAAAGGCTTCAGCATCCTCGACGACGAGGAGCTGCACGCCGACGACGGTCAGGAGGACCTGCCGAAGGATGAGGCGGGCCGGCGCAAGATCAAGCGCCAGTACGAGGAGCTGCTCGGCATCCGCGTCGAGAAGCTGAAGGGGCGGATCCTGAACCGCGAGCGCATCAACAAGACCATCGAGGGCATCTACTTCATCTGCGCGTCGTGCCGGAAGGTGTGTCACAACATCGACGACGGTCTCGTCGAGGACCCGAACAACGTGAACAACCTCTGCTCCGCATGCGCCAGTGCCAAGGAGCCGCGCGGCGGGAAGGGGAGCGGCAAGGCCGCGGCCTGAGCGCGCCCTCAGCCGGGCGCGCCGCCTTCGAGCGTCGCGAGCAGCCGTTCCAGGTCGGACGGCAGTGGGCTCGTCAGGTCCGTCCGCGTGCCGCGCACCGGATGCCGAAAGCCCAGCTCGGCGGCGTGCAGCGCATGCCGGCCGGGCGGTAGGTCGGCCGGCGGACCACCGTAGACCTCGTCGCCGAGCACGGGGTGGCCGCCGAGGGCCAGGTGCGCCCGCACCTGGTGTGTGACGCCCGTCCGGATCGTCGCCTCCACGAGCGTGTGCGGGCCGACCATGCGCACCACGCGGAGCTCGGTCGAGGCCGCCCACGCGCGCAGCGCGGCGCGGGCCGGGATCATGCGGCGCCGATCCTGCGGGTCGTGTGCCAGGGCGACGTCGACGCGCCACGTCGCGGATGGCGGATGTCGCGCCACCAGCGCCAGATAGCGCTTCTCGACGGCACGCGCGCGGAGCGCGGCGCGGAGACTCGCGTGCACTTCGGACGTGCGGGCGGCGACGAGCAGACCGGAGGTGCCGGTGTCGAGGCGGTGCACGAGGCCCGGCGCCAGCGGATCGCCGACGTGGCCGGTCTCCGGATAGCGAGCGACGAGGTACGCCGCGGCGGTGCCGCGCTGGCGCGGATCGAGTGCGTGCGCGGGCATGCCCCCCGGCTTATCGAGCACGACGAGGTGCTCGTCCTGGTACACGACGGACACTGCGAGGTCGGGCTCGGGAGCAAGACCCGCGGGCAGGTCGGGGAGCGTGACGACGGCTCCCGCGGAGACGCGGGCGCCCTTGGAGGCTCGGTGGCCGTCGACGCGCACCGCGCCCTCGGCGATGAGCGCGCGCACCAGGCGTCGCGACAGCCCGGGAAGCGCCGCCCGCACGATGGCGTCGAGCCGGCCGGCGACCGCGACGGGGACCACCCGCTCCCTCGCGCCCGAGCTCACGAGCTCTGGCGCGCCGGCTCGACCTCGGCCGCCAGGTTCTCGCGCACGAGCTCGTAGACGCGGCGCGAGAAGAGGAGCGACATGTGCCCCGGCCCGCGCACCTCGATGTTGAACGCGCCGGGACAGTTGCCGTTCGAGGGTGGGACGACGAGGGCGTCGTCGCGCGAGTAGATGGAGATGATCTCGGTACCGGCGGGCAACCCGTGTCTGCCGGCGAGGCGGCGGAGGCACGGCGAGCCGGGCCGCATCTGGCGCAGCATCGGGTCCAGGCCGAGCGGGCGGAACGCCTCCGTCCCCTGGTGCGGCGTGCCGAGCGTGACGATGCGGCGGATGCCGGCGGCGCCGGCACCGAGCGCGGCGCGCGCGACGAGTCCTCCCATGCTGTGAGCGACGATGTCCACCTCCGGTGCGCCCGTCACACGGCGGATGCGCTCGATCACGCCCGCGAGACGCACGCCGCTGCGCTCGATGTCGCCCCCGAGAGGGACGTGCGCCACCTCGTAGAGATGCACCCAGCCATCGCGCCGCAGGCGGCGCGCGAGCCACAGGAAGTTCGCCGAATGCTGTACGTAGCCGTGCAGGAGGACGACGGGCGGGCGCTGGCGCCGCGCATCGAACGGCCGCAGGCGTCGGCGGTGAACGGCGAGGGGCGTGGTCCAGGCGAGCACCGTCGTCGCGACGCACTCGAAGGCGAACGCCTGCACGCGTCGCGCCCATGCGGGCCGCTCATCTTCCTCGGCTGAGCAGTCCGCTGCACGGCGGCGAGCCGCGGCGGCGGCCGTGTAGGCGAACAGGTTGAAGGCCAGCGAGACGGCCGCGACCACCAGCGCGAGTGCGGCGACGATGTGGACGGCGGGCACGCGCCGACGACAACGCGCTTGGCCCGGCGTGTCAAGTGCAAGCTTGCTTTTCCGCGAAACGCTGCCTAATCATGACGCCGTCCCGGCGAACATTCCCGTGCCACGCCCCCCCCGCTACGCGGTCGTCCTGGCCGGAGGCTCCGGATCCCGCTTCTGGCCGCGCAGCCGTCTGCGCATGCCGAAGCAGCTTCTACCGATCGTCGGCGCGCGGACGATGCTGCAGGAGACGGTCGCCCGTCTCTCGCCGCTGGTCGGAAGAGAAGGCATGCGGATCGTGACCGGGCGCGAGCACGCGCGGGCGGTGCGCGCGCAGCTGCCCGGGCTGCGCCCGGGTCAGGTGCTGGTCGAGCCCGAGGGACGCAACACCGCGGCGGCGATCGCGCTCGCGACGCTCGCCGTCGTGCGAGAGCGCGACGATGCGTCGATCGCGGTGCTGCCCGCCGATCACGCGATCGACGACAACGCCCGCTTCCGCTCCGACCTCGGCATCGCGTTCGACGTCGCGGAGCGGACGGGCGCGCTCGTCACGCTGGGACTCCGTGCCCGCCGCCCCGAGACCGGGTACGGCTACATTCGCCCCGGCCGTCGGGTGCCGGGCACGTCCGGCCGCGCCGCGTGGGTGCAGGCGTTCATCGAGAAGCCTGACCACGCGCGCGCCGTCGCGCTGCTCGCCGGGGGGCAGGCGCTCTGGAACAGCGGCATCTTCGCCTGGCGCGCGTCCGCCATCCTCGCCGCGCTGCGCACGCATCTCCCGGCGCTCGTCGGCGGGCTCGAGGAGGCGCTCGGCCACCGCGACCGGAGAGTCCTTGCGGCTGCTTACCGGCGGCTGCCCGCGGTCTCGATCGACACCGGGGTGCTCGAGCACGCGGCGCGCGTCGCCGTGGTGCGGGCCCGCTTCGCGTGGGCCGACGTGGGCAGCTGGGCCGCGCTGGAGCCCTTCTGGCGGGCGGGACGCAATGGTCGCAACGCCATCCGCGGTCGCGCGGTGCCGATCGACAGCCGGGGCTGCGTCGTCGACAGCCCGCAGCGACTGGTCGCGCTCGTCGGCGTCGACGACCTCGTCGTGGTCGATTCGCCCGACGCGCTGCTCGTCTGTCGTAAGGACCGCGCGCAGGACGTGCGGCTCGTCGTCGAGGAGCTCCGGCGTCGGGGCCTCGAGCGGTACCTCTGATGGTCGAGCGGCCCGATCCCGCCATCCGGACCGCCCCCGCAGCCCCGGAGGCCGCCGCGGTACCCGAGCAGCGCTCGACGATGCTCGAGCGCTTCGGAATCCTCGCCCGTCTGCTCGTGCGCCTCGTCTTCAGCCGCGTGCGGCTCCGCCCCGAGGCGATCGAGCATCTCCGGCAGCTCGCCCGCCAGGGCACCATCATCTACGTCATGCGCTACCGCTCGACGCTCGACTACCTGCTGGTGAACGCCGTCCTGCTGCGCGAGGGACTGCCGCTCGCGCGCTTCGCGCCGGGCGTGTCGACGGTGCGTTTCCGGCCTCTCCGCGATCTCCTGCGCTGGACCTTCCGCTTCCGCAAGCGGGCCCGCGCCGCGGCGCATGCGGCGTGTGCGGGGCTGGTGGCCGCGCGCGAGCCGGTGCTGCTCTTCATGCGGAGCCAGGCCGTGGCGGGGCGGCGGCGGCGGGCGCTGGCGGCGGCGCGGCTCGGGCCGGAGTACCTCCACGACGTCGTGCGCGCGGCGCAGGCGAACGTCGGGCCCATGTTCCTGGTGCCGGTCGCCATCTTTCGCGGCAAGGGGTTCCGCCGCAAGGAGTCGCGCTTCGCCACGCTGCTCTACAGCGTCCAGGAGGCGCCGGGCGAGGCGAAGCGCTTCTTCACCTATCTCTGGAACGCCGAGGAGACGCAGCTGACGCTCGGCCGGGAGATCGCGCTCGGCCGTTTCATCGAGGAGTACCGGCGCGACGGCGAGGAGCGGATCGTCCGCCGCCTGGCGCGTGCGCTCCAGATATTTCTCTACCGCGAGGAGCGTGTCGTCTGGGGGCCGGCGCTCCTTCCCCGGCGGGTCGTGCGCGATCGGGTGCTGCGCGACCCGGAGCTCAAGCTGCTCATCCGGCGGCTCGCGGCCGAGCGCGGCGTGCCGCGGGGGCGGGTGGGGAAGGAGGCGCGCGGCTACTTCGGCGAGATGGCCGCCAACTTCAACGGTCTCTACTTCGGCATCCTCGAGTTCCTGTTCAATCTGATCTGGCCGAGGCTCTTCTCGGGTCTCGAGATCGTCGGTCTCGAGAAGGTGGTCGACTGCGTGAAGCAGCACCCGGTGGTGCTGGTTCCCTGCCACCGCAGCCACGTCGACTACCTGATCCTCACCTACATCTTCCACACCAACTACCTCTCGCCGCCGCACATCGCGGCCGGCATGAACCTGAGCTTCTGGCCGATGGGTCCGCTCTTCCGCGGCGCCGGCGCCTTCTTCGTCCGCCGGAGTTTTGACGACAACGAGCTCTACAAGATGGTGTTCCGGAAGTACCTTACCTTCCTGATCCGGGAGGGCTACACGCAGGAGTTCTTCATCGAGGGAGGGCGGACGCGGACCGGGAAGATCCTGACCCCCAAGCTCGGCATGCTGTCGGCGATCGTGAATGCATTCCTCCAGGGCGTGCGTCGCGACCTCTATTTCGTGCCGATCTCGATCCACTACGGGCGGGTTCCGGAGGAAGAGGCGTACAAGAGCGAGATCACCGGCGCGGCGAAGGAGCAGGAGAGCCTCGGGGCGCTGCTCCGGGCGCGGAGCGTGCTGAAGCGCCGGTACGGCACCGTCTACGTGAGCTTCGCCGACCCGATCTCGCTCGACGGGGTGCTGGGGCCGCTGCGCGACCGCTTCCGCGCCGGCTTCGGGCAGGCGGAGGTCGACGACGAGAAGCGCCGCCTCATCCGGCGCCTCGGCTTCCGGTTGCTACGCGACGTGAACGCCGCGGCGGTGGCCGGTGCGACCGCGGTGAGCGCGAGCGCGCTCCTCGCGGCGCCGCAGAGCGCCTGCCGTCTCGGCGAATTCCTCACCGCGGCGCACGCCCTCGTGGGCCTGCTGCGCGCCCAAGGGGTCCGGCTGACCTCGTCGCTCGAGCGCAACGAGGCGTCGAACTACAAGGAGGGCCTCGGTTGGCTCGAGACGGGCGGGCTGGCCGAGCGGTTGCCCGACAGCGACGGGATCGTGATCCACGTGCCCGCGGAGAAGCGTGTCAACCTCGATTTCTACAAGAACAACACCATCCACTTCTTCCTCGTGCCTTCGTTGCTCACCCGCGCGCTCCTCGCGGAGGTGCCGCTCGCCGGGCTGGCGCCGTACGTCGGATGGTGGCTCGACTTCTACCGCTGGGAGTTCCCCCTCCCGGAGCGCGAGACGCTGCGGGCCGAGCTCGAGCGCTCGCTCGCCTACTATCGCGACACCGGGGCGATGGAGGGAGATGCCGCGGTGGTGGAGCATCCCGTGATCCGTGCCACCGCGGGCCTGCTCGAGAACTTCCGCGAGGCCTACCTGGTCGCCGCGCGGACGGTCGCCTCGCAGAAGGAATGGCCCATCTCACAGGCGGCGCTGCTGCAGCGCATGCGGCGACAGTTCGTGACCAGCCTCCTGCTCGGCGAGGTTCACAAGCCCGAGGGCAACTCGACGGCCATCTTCGGCAACGCCCTGTCGCGGCTCGCCGAGCTCGGCCACGTGGGCGTCGTGCGCGGCGGGCGGGGCGGACGCGAGCGGTCGATCGAACCGGGTGGCGCGTTCGAGCGCCTGCCCGACCTGATCCGCCGTCTCGGGACCTAGGTCGGGGCCGTCGCGCAGGGCTGCACGAACGCTGCAGGCGAGCCCCGGGCGCGACCGACCGGACGGTGCGGTGCGCGTGGCACCGGATTTGCGAATTTGCAATGCGTGCGACCGCTGTTTCTCCGGGCGATCCTGGCTGCCGCCACGACGTGGGCGGCGTTGGCGAGCATCGCGCGCGGCGCAGTGCTCGTCGCCGCCGGCGATCCGTCGGCGCTCGGACTCCCGTTCTCGCGCTTCTCGGATGCGGCGCTCGACGACCGCGGGCGCGTGGCGTTCGTGGGCGCCTCGGCGGTCCTCTTCAAGGCAGGGGGGGCGGCGCTCCGGCACGTGCTCGCGGCGGGCGAGCGCGGTCCCGACGGCCGTCTGGTGGCCGACCTCGGCGCGCCCGCCGTGGGAGGCGCCGGCGTGGTCGCGCGCCTGCTCTTCGCGGACGGCGGCGCGGGCATCTATCGGCTGCGCGACACCCGACTGGAGCCGCTGGTCGTCGCCGGCGCTCCGGCGCCGGGCGGCCTCCGCTTCGCGGCCTTCGGCGCGAGCGTGACCGTGAGCGGCGACGGCCGCCGGGTCGCGTTCTCCGCCCTCCTCGACGACGGCTCGCGGGGCATCTTCGTGACCGACGGCGCGACGCTCGCGACGGCGGCCTCCACCGGCGAGGTCTCGCCCGGCGGTGGGACGTTCCAGCAGCTCCGTGCGCTCGGGGTGACGAGCGCTGGGCGAGTGGGCTTTCGGGCGGTCGTCTCCAGCGGACCGGACGGCCTCTTCCTCTGGGACGGCACCGCGATCGCCGCCGTCGCCATCGTCGGCGACGCGAGCCCGATCGGCGGCCAGTTCGTCGAGGTCGGCGCCGGCAGCCTGAACGACGCCGGCACCTGGGTGTTCCGCGCCACGGTGTCCGGGCCGAAGAGCGGTGTCTTCCGCGCCGACGCCGGGACCGGTCGGCCTGCGATCCGCGCCGTCGCCGTCGAGGGCGAATCCACGCCGATCGGCGGCACGTTCCGACCGTTCGCGCGCGCCCTCCTGCCGGCGATCAACGCCAGCGGCACGATCGCTTTCCGGGGGGTCGTCACGGACGGTCTGTTCAGCGCGGGCATCTTTCTCGCGCCGGCCGGCGGCGCGCTCGAGAAGGTGATCGGCGCGGGCGAGACGACGCAGGCCGGGCGGCTCTCCCAGCTGCGCGACCCGGTGCTGGCGGACGACGACGGCATCATCGTCCCGGCGGGGCTGATCGGCGGCACCTCCGGTCTGTTCCGCGTGACCCGGGCGCGAACCGTGGCCGAGGTGGCCCTGCTGGGGCAGCAGACGGACCTCGGCGGCGGCTTCCGCTTCACCGATCCGGGCGTGCGCGACGACGCCGGAGCGGCCGTCTTCCTCGGGCTGCGCGAGGGACTCTTCGTGGCGAGCGGCCCGGGCCAGGCGGCGCCGGTGGCGATGCTCGGCGACTCGACGCCGCTCGGCGGGCACTACGAGGAGTTCGATCCCCCGGCCGCGGGGGCGGGTGGACGGGTGGTGTTCGCCGCCGGCGTCCTCGGCCCCGAGTTCCGGCGGGCGCTCTTCATGGTGGGGCGCAACGGGGCCGTTCCGGTACTCAAGACGGGCGACCGGGTTCCCGGCGGCGGGTCGATCCGCGACTTCTTCGTCGGCGTGCTCGACGCCGTCACCCGGGTCAGCGTCGGCCCGGGCGGGTTCGCCTTCCAGGCCGACCTGACGCACACCTCGAGTGCCACCGGCCTCTTCGCCCGGCTCGGCCGGCGGCCGCTCGTCGTGGCCCGCGCTCGCGCGCACGCGCCCGGTGGCGGGCGCTATTCGAGCTTTGGAACCCCGGCACTCCTGGGTGGCCGGCGCGCCGCGTTCGTCGCGCGGCTGACCGGCGCGCCGAGCGACCTCGGCATCTTTCTCAGGAACGGCGGACGGACGCGCGTGCTCGCGCGGGCAGGCGACATCACCGGCACGCGTCTTCCCGGCAAGTTCGAGTCCTTCGACTCGCCGGTCGCGGGTGCGCCGGGCGTTGCCTTTCGTGCGACGGTCGACCAGCACGGCCGCCAGGGGCTGTTTCTCACCGCCGGGGCGGCGCGTGGTCTCCTCCTCGCCGGCGGTGACGCCGCACCCGACGGCGGTCGCTTCACGGTCTTCGATGCGCCGGTCTTCGCCGGCAGTCGGCTGGTCTTCCACGCCGCAGTCATCGGCGGGTCCCATGACGAAGGAATCTTTCGCATGGCCGCGAGCCCCGCGGATCCCCCGGCGCCCGTCGAGGCCGTCGCCTGGCTCGGCGGACCGGCGCCCGGCGGCGGTGCCTTCGTCGTCCTCGGCGATCCCGCCGGCAACGCCGCCGGCGCGGTGGCTCTGACCGCCGACCTGTCCGGTGGTCCGGTCTCGCGCGCCATCCTCGTTTTACCGTGAGCCGGCGCTCGTCGGGGCGGCGGCGAGGATCGCGCTACCGCCGGGGCGTCGCCTCGCCTGCCGCCTTGACAAGGCGTCGCATCAGTCATCATTAGCCGCAGGAGGCCCACATGACGGGCACCCTGCATGCCGTTCGGTTTCCCGGCGAGAGTGACGCCTATCGCGCCGCGCGCGATCGCCTGCTCGAGCGCGAAATCGAGCTTCGCGGGGCGCTCGAAGCCGTCGCGGCGCTGCGCCGCGAACTTCCGCTCGGAGGGCGGGTAAAGGAGGACTACGTCTTCGACGAGGCGAACAGAGCCGCGGCAGGGTCGATCGCGCTCTCGAAGCTGTTCGAGGGCGGCAAGCGTTCGCTGATCGTCTACAGCTACATGTACGGACCGGCGGCCGAGCAGCCGTGCCCCATGTGCACGAGCTTCCTCGACGGCGTGAACGCCTACGCGCCCCATATCACCCAGCGAGTGAACCTGGTGGTCGTGGCCAGGTCGCCTGCCGAGCGCCTCCGCGCGTGGGCCGCCCGGCGTGGCTGGGATCGACTCCGTCTCCTGTCGTCGGCGAGCAACACCTACAACGCCGACTACGCCGCGGAGACGCCCGACGGTCAGCAGCTGCCCGCCTGCAACGTGTTCACCTCCACCGACGCCGGCATCTTCCACTTCTGGTCGGCCGAAATGCTCTACGCGCCGACCCCGGGCCACGCCCGGCACGTCGACCTGCTCTGGCCGATCTGGAGCTTCTTCGACCTCACCCCCGAGGGCCGCGGCAAAGACTGGCTACCGAAGCTCTCCTACCCCTGATCCCCGAGCCCCGAACGGAAGCGCAATGCGCGCGCAGCGCGCGAGCAGGAGGTAAACCGGGCGAAGAGGTGCGGGCACGAGGCGCGGGAGTGGGCCGGGAGCCGCGCGCGGCTTAGCCGCGCGCGAGCGACGGGGTCCGGGGGCATCGGAGGAGCGCAGCGCGCGCAGCGCGCGAGGCGAAGTAAGTCGGGCGAGGGGGTGCGGGCACGAGGCGCGGGAGTGGGCCGGGAGCCGCGCGCGGCTTAGCCGCGCGCGAGCGACGGGGTCCGGGGGCATCGGAGGAGCGCAGCGCGCGCAGCGCGCGAGGCGAAGTAAGTCGGGCGAGGGGGTG
>VBLD01000307.1:3753-4184 GCA_005879205.1 Deltaproteobacteria bacterium | reverse complement strand
ACACCGGTCGCTTGTGCCGTGTGAAATGCGGCCTGACAGACACCGGCCCCCGGTGTTACCAGGGACGAGATCGTCCGCAGATCAGTACGGTCGAGCGGGTGTCGACGGAGCGCCGGCAGGCCGCTGAGCCCGAGAGGGTTGCAGCGCCTAGTGGATGTGCTCGAGCTGCCATCTCTTCACCGACTCGATGGGATGGAGGAGCATCAGCACGTTGAGCAGGAGGCTGTCGCGGATCCAGATCACGAGCAAACCGTCCACGACGATGAAGCCGACGATCGAGACCCACACAGGCAGCGCCGTCGCACCCAGGTAGCCGAGCAGGAACGCGGCGATGTCTCCGAGCGAGTTCGCCACGCTGTCGCCGTAGTAGTCGAGCGACATGGTGGTCGCACGGTAGCGCTCGATCATCGTGTTGGTGTTCTCGACGATCT
>VBLD01000307.1:0-3583 GCA_005879205.1 Deltaproteobacteria bacterium | reverse complement strand
TTTGCACCACCACGGGCGACCCATCATCGACAGCACGACGGCTGTGACGCCGAGCAGGAGGATCAAGGCCGCGAGATGGCGCGGGCGCAGGTGCAGGCCGACGGCGGCGGGTCCATAGCGATGATGGCTCACACCTTGGGCCACAGGTTCACGGTCGACCATTGTCATCTGCCCCGTAAGGGGACGAGGTTCCGGAGATGCTCTCGGATCCCTATCACCGAGAAGGAGGCCGACGCTGTCGCTCGCCTGATGACCGAGAAGGCAGCGACCGTCCTGAGTTGAGCCGTTGACCAACCTCGCAGTCGAATGGCATGGTCATGAACATGGTCACGACGAGGACGGCATGCCGCGGACGATGACCGCCGCCGAATTCAAGGCGAGATGTCTGGAGCTGATGGACCGGGTTGCACGCGAGCGCGAGCCCATCATCGTTACCAAGCGCGGCAAGCCCGTAGCACAGCTGGCGCCCGTCGTGGCCAAGCCGGCGACGCTGCGCGGATTCCTCAAGGGACGGATACGCTCGACGAAGGACATCATTCGTCCGATTCGCGTGCGCTGGAACGCAACTCGGTCGTGATCGTTCTCGACACGCACGTGCTGGTTTGGTTTGCGGAGGACAACCCGCGCCTCGGCCGGAAGGCCACGCGTGTCGCCGACACGGCCCTTCACCGCGACGAGCTCGCCATCGCGGCCGTCTCGTTCTGGGAAATAGCGATGCTGGTCGCGAGACGGCGACTCGCCCTCGTGCTGCCTCCCGCTGCGTTTCGCCTGAGAGTGCTCGAGCAGGGGGTTCGGGAGATCGCCCTGGACGGCGCGATGGCCATCCACGCGGCAGAGATCGCAGAACTCGGAGACCCGGCGGATCGGATGATCGTCGCCACGGCGTTCGCTGTCGGCGCCGCGCTGGTGACGGCGGACACGAGCATCCTCGAGTGGCCGGGCTCCCTGCGTCGATACGACGCCCAGCGGTGACCGGTGCGGAACGCGAGCCGTCACACCCTGGGCCAGAGGTTCACGGTCGACCGGATGCCGCCGTCCGCCGCGATCACCTCGCCCGTGATCGCCCGCGACGCGTCCGAGGCGAGGAACACGACCACGTCGGCCACCTCCTGGGGCGTGGAAAGCCGTCGAGTGGGGATCACGTCGAGGACCGCCTCGGCGACGCCCGGCTTGGCCAGGTTCTCCTTCCACATCGCCGTCTCGACCACGCCCGGCGCGACGCTGTTCGCGCGGATGCCGTGCGGGCCGTACTCCATCGCCAGCGCACGTGTCATGCCGTCGAGCGCGGCCTTGGTCGCGGCGTAGATCGACCGCCGCGGGGCGCCGCGCAGCCCCGAGATCGATGAAACGCTGACGATCGAGCCGGCACGCCGCGCGACCATCGCGGGCAGCACCGCCGCCGTGAGGAGCAGCGCCGAGCGCACGTTCGTCTGCCAGAGGAGGTCGAGCTCCTCGACCGTCACCGTGTGGCTGTCCTTCCGGAGAAGCGTGCCCGCATTGTTCACGAGCACGTCGAGCCGCCCGCCGAACGCGCTCAGCACCCCGCGCGCGGCCGCCTCGGGCCCCGCCGCCGTGCCGAGATCGGCGGCGACGACGACCGGATCGTGGGCCAACCCGGCCGCGACCGCGCGCAGCTCGCGCTCGGTCCGTGCCACCAGCGCCACCCGCGCCCCGGCGGCGTCGAGCGCGCGGGCGATGGCCGCCCCGATGCCGCGGCCCGCCCCGCTGACGAGGGCCGTGCGCCCCACGAGCGGCTCCGTTCCCGGGCGCGTCACGAACGCCGTCCCGAGGTCCGACCCCCCAAAGCAGATTTGCTCGTGAGCGGACCGCCCGTCGAGACCGTCGCGATGGTTCGCATCCCCGGTGCTTAGCACGACGCCGGTAGCGTCGGCACTGCTGGGGGACATTCGGGAACATCCGTAGTGAGCCGGGGGAGTTTCCGAATCGACAGCCGCGTTACGTCCCGGGTTACCCTGACCGCGGATTAGTGATGATCACAGGGAATGCCACTAACGTAATTGCAGCGACGCGGCGCTGGACTCCGGTCCTTGATCCCGAGTACAGGCCTGGCGTCGTCGCCCCCGGGGGAAATGCGTGATGCGGCCGGGTCCAGGGCGACGCGGACCGCGCACTCCTGGACTCGTGTTGTCGGGTGGCGGGGCACGGGGGGCGTTCCAGGTCGGGGTTTACGAGCGACTGCTGGAGGACCCGCGCTTCGCCCGAGGCCCGGCGGTGATCTCGGGCACATCGGCGGGCAGCATCAACGCAGCTCTGATCGCCGCCGGGAAATCGCCGCGAGAGATGCTCCAGTTCTGGAACGAGATCGCGGACCACCCGCCGGTCACGGCGAGCCCGGCCTTCTTCGACGGTGCGGTCCGCATGCTCGCGCGTCTCGGTGCCGAAGAGATGATCCGCTGGCTCAGCACGAGCGGCCCGCTGCGCGCCTTCCTGCGGCGCCTGCCGCGCCACCTCCCGCTGCGCCCCGGGTCTCTCGTCGCCCCATGGATCGAGTACCTGCTGACGTCGCGGTTCGAGCTGGTGAGCCGTTTCCTCGAGGGGATTCCCGAGCCCTTCGTCGTCGACACGGCCCCGCTCCGCGCTCGGCTGGTCGACGCGTTCCGCGGCGAGCGCGTACCGAATCGCGGCCTCCGGCTCGCGGTCAACACGGTCGACGCCAATACCGGCCAGGTGGTGCGCTACGTGACGGCGCCCGTCCTGCCTTCGCCCGGCTACGTGGTCGTGGAGGCGATCACGGTCGACATGGTGCTGGCGAGCGCGAGCATCCCGCTCCTCTTCCCGCCGGTGCAGATCGGGCCGCGGCTCCTGTGGGACGGCGGGCTGCTCGTCAATACGCCGCTCGCCCCGGTCGTTGCCCTCGGCGCGGACGAGGTCGTGACCGTGCTGGTCACCGAGCCGCCCGAGCCGAACCCGAGGGCGTTCGCCCACTTCGGGCGGGCAGTCGAGCGCATCGTCGACACCTTCCTCGAGAACGCCTACAACATCGATCGGAAGCTTCTTCTCGAGCGCAACCGCGCGAGGCGCCCGCGGGGCGACCGCTACCGCGACGTGATCCTCTACGAGGCGGTGCGGCCGCTGCACGACGCCTGCTTCAACGCCGGCTCGTACCTCTACTTCGAGCGCGGCATCCTGTCGGCGATGTACGAGGCGGGCGGGCGAGCGGCGAGCGACTGGCTCGCCCGCGGGCCGCGTGTCGACCATCTCGACGAGCCGGCCGCAAGTCTCGCCGCCCCCGTGGCGTGACGCCGGCGTCATTTCATCTTGACAACGCCGCTCGGGCCGCGCGAGGCTCCTCACCATGACCAAGCTCGCCGCCGCGCTCGTTCTCACCGCCCACATGATCGCCGCGCCCACGCCCGTCCGGGCGCAGTCGCCGATGGGCGCCTTCTGCGGCCTCCGCCGGAGCCATCCCGGCCGCTACCACCACGTCGTCTGGATATGGATGGAGAACCACAGCGCCGGCCAGATTGTGGGCTCGTCGGCAGCGCCCTACATCAACGCTCTCATCGCCAACTGCGGGCTCGCCACCAACTACCCAACATCACGCACGTGAGCCTACCGAACT
>VBLD01000306.1:7212-8478 GCA_005879205.1 Deltaproteobacteria bacterium | reverse complement strand
CGTGGCCAGCGCGGGCACGCAGGTCACCTTCAGCGGCAGCTTCCAGTTCCACCCGCTGGTCGGCGGGGAGGTCGTCAATGGGGCGAAGGTGCCGGACCCGTTGAGTCCGATCACGCCCACGGGGACCGGTACCAGCGCGTCCTTCACACTGACGACGCCCGGAACCTACCCCTTCTACTGCGACGTCCACGCCCTCCCCTTCGGCATGGAGGGCGCCGCTTTCATCGTGCCCACGACCGCTACCACCACCACCGTCGCGACGACGACCACGACCGTTGCAACCACCACGACCACCGTCGCGACAACGACCACGACCGTCCCCACGACCACTACCACGGTGACGACGACCACCACGACGCGGCCGACAACCACGACGACGACGACCGCGCCGCTGTGCGCACCGATCGTCGTCGGGCAGCCGATCCCCAATACCTACACGCTGCACGGCACCACCGGCGAGAAGCGGTGCACGACCAACGCAGCGGCGAACCGCTTCACCACCTGCACCTCCGACGCCAACTGCGGCGGCACCGCCGGCGCCTGCATGACCCTCCCGTGGGTCACGGCCGACGGACAGGTGATGCCGTTCTCCACCGGGACCGAGACGACCTTCACGGTGGCGGCGTCGGGGAGCTTCCCCGCCTGTGAGCACAGCGCCTGCATCCCGTGCGGCAACCCGAACGCGCCGTGCGCGGGCATCCCCGGATGCGAGGTGGCGGACAACCCGAATGGCTGCATCCCGCGCGGGACGCAGGGCTGCTGCGACCAGCCGGGCTTCATCGTGCCGACCTTCTTCGTGAACATCCTGGGCGGCCTCTGCTCGCGCGTCGACCAGATAGACTGCGGCGGCGGGGTGGTGAACACTTCCAACCCGCAGACGGGCGACAACGACGTAAACAAGACCGGCGACACGAGCGACCCGGGGGCGGACTGCTGCTACAACGGCCACCCCGGCTCGGAATGCCTGGGCGGCGTGAACCTGAATGACGATCCTGCGCCGTTGGCCTGCAGCCCCACAGGCGCAGGCAACGACTACAACGGGAAGATCGTGCGCACGGTCGGCAACGGCAGCCGCGATGCGGACGGCATCCAGTTCCGGCTCATCACGCCGGAGCTGTCGACCACCTGGACGGACGGTCAGAGCCCGGCGGGCACCTGCGCGCCCGGGTCGACCTACGACGACGGCGAGCTGCTGGTGAGCCAGCTGATCCTCAAGGCGGAGCCGACGTCGGCCGGCGCCTCGGGCTCCTTCACCGACCAGAACGG
>VBLD01000306.1:4153-7096 GCA_005879205.1 Deltaproteobacteria bacterium | reverse complement strand
AGCGAGGTATTCTCGGGTCCGAACTCGCCCATCCGGGACATCGGGTTCGTCGCGATCACGCCCGTGATGCCGGCTACGGTCGTGACGGCTCAGAGCTGCAGCTGCACCGTGCAGCCGAGCTGTCCGGAGTAACGGGGTGCAGAGGACGAACGCTCGATGAGAAGCGCCCTTCCCTCGCCGCCCCGTGGTGGCCGAAATCGACGCGAACCCGCCCGACTTTGCGCAGGCGACGGTGGCTCCCTCCCGCGCGGCGTCGAAGCCGCCGCGCCGGCGATCCGCTCGCCGATGAACGCGAGCGGGGGCACCGCGGCTTGTCTGCTCGTGTCGACGCTCGTCGCCCTCGGCGGCGCGTCACCGAGCCGCGCCACGTCGCTCCCGGGCGGCGGACCCGCGGCGTCGGACTGCTACGCGATCCTGAACATTCAGGGGACGACCCTCGCGGCGCGGCCGAACCGTCTCGAGTGTAAGGATGGCGACCCGCAGTGCGACCAGGACGGCGATTGCCACAACGAGAGGTGCAAGTTCCGCGTACGGGTATGCATCGACCAGGACGGCTGCCAGGCGCCGTCCGCCCTGCGGAGTCTCCAGATAAGCCCTGCGAAGTTCGCCATCCCACGGCCCATGACGCTGACTGGAGCCGCCTGTGGCGACTTCGCCGACGTCCTCGTCCCGCTGAAGGGAAAGGGAAAGACCCGCCCGGGAAAGCAGGTGATCGTGCTCAAGGCTCGGGCCCAGGGCGCGAAGAGCACGGACACCGACAAGGACACCCTCGTGTGCCTGCCGCGCCTTGCGAGCGAGCCGTGCCCGACGACGACGACGAGCTCCCTCCCGCCCATCGTCGTGCCCACCACTAGCACCAGCACGAGCACGACATCGACCAGCGCCACGAGCAGCACGATCCTCACCACCACCACCACCACCACGATGCTCGGCGGTACCAGCACCACGACGACGACCCTCTGCGCACCCATTGTCGTCGGCCAGGCGATCCCGAATACCTACAGGCTCAACGGCACGACCGGCGAGAAGCGATGCACCACCAACTCGGCGTCGAACCGCTTCGGCACCTGCAGCACCGACGCCGACTGCGGCGGGACCGCGGGCGCGTGCATGACACTTCCGTGGGTCACGGCCGACGGACAGGTAATGCCGTTCTCCACCGGGACGCAGACCACGTTCACGGTGGCGGCGGAGGCACCCTTCCCGACCTGCGAGCACAACCTCTGCATCCCGTGCGGCAACCCGACCGCATCGTGCGCGGGCATTCCCGGATGTGAGTTGGCCGGTAACCCGAACGGCTGCGTCCCCCGCGGAACGATGGGTTGCTGCGACACGCCTGGCTTCATCGTGCCGACCTTCTTCGTGAACATCCTCGGCGGGCTCTGCTCGCGCGTCGATCAGATCGCGTGCGGCATTGGCGTGGTGAACACCTCGAATCCTCAGACCGGCGACAACGAGGTCACCAAGAACGCCGACACGAGCGATCCGGGCCCCGACTGCCTCTATGGCACGGGCGACGATCCGGCACCGCTCCCCTGCACGCCGGCCGGGGCAGGAAACGACTACAACGGCAAGATCGTGAGCACGATCGGTAACGGCAGCCCCGACGCGGACGGCATCCATTACCGGCTCACGACGCCGGAGCTGTCGACGACCTGGACGGACGGTCAGAGCCCGCCGGGCACCTGTGCGGACGGCTCGACGTACGACGACGGCGAGCTGCTGGTCAGCCAGCTGATCCTGAAGGCCCAGCCGACGACGTCGGGGGCGACGGGGTCATTCACGGACCAGAACGGCGACGGCTGCAAGCGGGCCGGCGCGGGCTACATCTCGGCCACCAACCCGTCGACGGACGGCCCCATCACCGTCCCCGGGGCGGAATCGGGCGGCCCGGCTCGACCCCAGGCCTACGACGGCTCGACCGGCTCGGTGGCGGCGGCCGTGAGCCAGGTGTTCTCGGGCCCGAACTCGCTGATCCGGGACATCGGCTTTGTTGCGATAACACCACAAAATCCGCCGGTGGTCGTTCCCGCGGTGAGCTGTAGCTGTGCCGTACAACCGGATTGTCCGGAGTAGAGCGACGGAGGGAGGAACAAACATGCGAGCCACCATGCCCAGCGGTCTCACCAGCCGGTACCTCGTGGCGTTCCCTCTTGTCTTGGCACTGGTGGGACGATCGTCGGTCGCGTCGGCCACAACGCTACCGGGCAAAGGCCCCGCGACCTCGGAGTGCTACGTAGTGCTCCAGGCGACGGGTACCAAGGCCGCCAGCGGCCCGAACAAGCTCACGTGCCAGGACGGCGACCCCACCTGCGACCAAGACGGCGACTGTCACAACGGCAGCTGCACGTTCAAGGTGCAGGCGTGCCCGAACCAGCCCGGGCTCGCGCCCTGCACGCCGGGTTCGCTCACCAGCCTTACCGCGAACGCCAAGGGTGTGCCGCTTCCCGCTCCGCCGTCGCTGAGCGGTTCGCAATGCGGCGGAACACTCGATGTTCCCGTGAATCTCAAGGGCAGGAGGAAGAACAAGCCGGGGAAGACCAAGGTCGTCCTGGTGGCCACCGCCGCGAGCGGTAAGCCGAAGAAGGACCGCGACACGGATACCCTGGTGTGCACGCCTTTTCCGGCGGGCCAGGCCTGCCCGCTTCGTGGACCGACGACGACCACCACCCTGCCGAGCAACGTCGTCTGCGAACCGCTCGTGAATGACAACCAGGGAATTCCAGGAACTTATCTGCTGCTGTCGGTGAAGGGTCCATACATCTGCCAGCAGAGCGCGCAGCAGAACCGCTTCGGTCCTTGCAACTGTCCCGGGGGTGACGCGGTGTGTGCTGACCCCGCGCATTGTGGTGCCGGGCAAGAAACCTGCGTCCAGACCCCGTTCGCGGTCGCGGACGGCCAGGCGCTCGCCTTCCCGCCTGGATCCATCAAGACCGTGTTTTC
>VBLD01000306.1:3363-4006 GCA_005879205.1 Deltaproteobacteria bacterium | reverse complement strand
GCGACACGCCGGGCTTCTCCTTGCCGACATTCAAAGTAAACATCTTGGGTGGTGTCTGTTCGCGCCTCGATATGTACAGCTGTGGTTTCGGCGTGGTAAACACGTCCAACCCCCAGGTCGGGGATAACGAGATCACCAAGATGGGCGACTCCAGCGACCCAGGGCGTGACTGTGAGTACGGGACGGCTGACGATCCCGCTCGGAAGCCGTGCACCGTCGCCGGCGTCGGCAGTGACATCAAAGGTAAAGTCGTACGCACGGTCGGCAACGGCGCGTTCGACGCCAACGGAATACACTACCGCCTGGCGGTCCCGTCTCTGTCGACGACCTGGACCGACGGGAACACGAACCCCGGATGCGCCGATCCGACGCATGCGACGTTCGATCCCGGAGAGCTGCTAGTCAGCCAGATCATCCTCAATGCCGAGTTCACGACGGCAGGCGCCACTGCCGGTTTCAGTGACCTCAACGGCGATGGCTGTAAGCTTGCTGGCTCCGGCTTCACCAGGAACTTCGACGCGGGACCCTACACGATCGGCTCGCCACCGGCCGCGCCGCAGCCCTACGATGGGAGTTCGGGCTCGATCGCCGTCGCCGGCGGGATCGCATTCAGCGGCCACGGGCCGCTGAACGATATCGGTTT
>VBLD01000306.1:0-3299 GCA_005879205.1 Deltaproteobacteria bacterium | reverse complement strand
GGAGTAGCGCGTTCTCGCAACAGGTCGCAAACACCCCGGCAGACGTGGAGACCGTGGGCAGGCCGGTCCGCGGGCGCTACTTGCCGTTCTGTGAGAGCGCGTCGAGGTCGAACAGCTTCGGATCGAAGACCAGACGTCCGTCGAAGTTCGCCGTGGGTGACGACTTGATACCGGCCACGGTCGCCCGCTCGAGCTTGATGCTCTCCGCGCACTGGAAGGCCTGATTCGTCCCCTGCACCCAGTCCTTCTTGCCGTTCGGCCGGACGACGGTGTGCGGGTTCCACGCCATCACCTGCTCGGTGTTGAGCAGCTCCCCCTTCCACCCGAACTTGCGGTTCCACGCGCCCTGGAAGCTGATCTTGTCGAGGTAGAGCTCGATCTTGCCGAACAGGTAGTACTTGTCCCGTGGCGTGCCCTCGATGACGTAGAAGCGGCGCTTCGCCAGCCCGGCCGCGATGGGTGCCCAGGACACACCCCGCCACTGGGAATCCATGTAGCCGAGGAACTTGAGGTCGGCCGGCCAGTCCGCGCGCCAGCCCCCGCTCGACAGCCAGCTGTTTCCCGACTTCCCCTGGAGATTCATCGGATCGACGAGACGGAGCTGGTCCGCCTCGCCCTTGAGCTTCCACTCGAAGTCCTCGGGCTTGCCGTCGAAGAACGGCCCGTCGTCCTGGCTCATGTCCGACCCGAGGAACCCGTCGGAGCGATTGGCGGGGCTGACGGCCCGGACTCGTCGCAGCGCCGGAACGTAGGCCCAGGATGAATCCCGCTTCTGCGGATCGCGGTAGCGCCAGCTGAGCGACCCGGTCCCTTGCAGGTCGTTGGGGCTGTTGACCACGACGAGCTGCTGATACAGAAAGTTCTGCGGATTGCCTTTCACCCGTTCCTGCTCGGGGACGCCGTCGTAGTACATGAAGCGCACGTCGACGTCGAGCCGGCGCTCGAGCGATCCCGGACTCATCATGTTGAGCTGCGACTCCGCGCGCAGGTTCCCGAAGTAGTAGGTGCGGTAGTAGAAGTTCCAGAGGACCTTGGTACCCGCGGCAGGGTCGGCCGGGTCGATGTCGGGAAACGGGAACCCGATGATGTAGGCCGGCTGCTTGCCGCTCGCGCTCTCCAGGATCTCGCCGAGCTTGCCGGTCGTGTAGCGGCCGGCGTTCTGCTTGCTGCCCGCCTGGAAGTCCTCGGGCCAGTTGTAGACGTTCGCCGGCCACTCGGAGATCGGGTTCACGTATTCGTTGTGCTCGTAGTGCTTGAGTATCTCGGGCGGGAGCAGACCCTCCGCCCGCTGCCAGTTGCGCTGGTCGAGCGTGTCACCGGGCTTGAGCCCGTCGGACGCGACGGCGCCGCCGGGAGCGTCCGCCCGGAGGCCCCTCGGCACCAGCAGGATGAGCATCGCCACCGCGGATATGAGGAAACGCGTTCGCATGGAGGATCCTTTCGCCGGCTCTCCATTAGTCGTTCCAAAGCCGCGCGACAAGGTATGCGCGCTGGCCCTCCCCGATCGCCGGCACGGCCTCTCCCACCTTTCCCGGGACGATGCGGCTGTTTTCCATTGACCCGACTCCGTCTGCTGTCGTACGGAGAGCGCCGCCAACCCGTCATGCCGAACGGCCAGCGCGATCCGTGATCCCGACCGTCCACCGCGCTGCGTCGCCTGGTCTTCGGCGGCGGCCATCCCGGCTCGCGGCCGCCCTCCTGGTGCTGGTCTCAGCCGGAGCGGTGCGCATCGGCCGTGCCGAGCTCCGTCCCGGCACGGTGCTCGGCAGCGAGAACTGGGAGGAAGCCAAGGGCCTCCTGCCCGACGAGTTCCTCGAAGCCTACCGCCGGGGCGACTTCCGTCACGACATCCGGAGCTGGGACCCGCCTCGCCTGGCGGAGGAACCGATCTTCGCCGCGGCGCTCAAGGAGAACGAGGGGCGCTACGACCTCGACCCGGAGGGCTCGATCATCGACCGCACCACCGGCAAGCCGGCGGGCGACATCGTGGCCTGGCCCTTCCCGAAGATCGACCCGACCGATCCGCGGGCGGCGGCCAAGATCGTCTGGAACTACTTCTACACGCTCTACTACGGCGGCAACGGCCACTACCGGGCCGATCTGCTGTGGGTCTCCCGCCACGGCCTCGACCGCTCGATCAGCGTCGACGCCTTCTTCAAGCACTACGACGGCCAGCATCCGCGTTTCCGGGAGGCGAACGATCGCAAGGACCTGCTCTCGCAGACCTTCGCCGAGGTCCTCTCGCCAGCGGACGTGCAGGGCATCCTGTCGCTCACGTGGCGGTACCGTGATCCCCACGCCCGCGACTCCGTGTGGACGTACGTGCCGAGCCTGCGCCGTACGCGTCAGGTCTCTCCGTCCAACCGCTCCGACGGCTTCCTCGGCTCGGACCTCTCGCAGGACGACGGGCCGTACTTCGACGGCAAGGTGCAGGACTTCGAGTGGAAGCTCGTCGGCGAGCAGGATCTGCTGGTGCTCTTCGACCGGCCGTCGTTCGACCGGCCCGCGCTGCTCAGCCGCCTCCCACAAGGCGGCTGGCGGATGGTGATCCCGGGCGGCGCGCGCGTGGGGTACCAGGTGGCGGACTGGAAGGGGGCCCCGTGGTGTCCCGTCCAGGAGATCCTGGTGCGGCGGCCGCACTGGGTGGTCGAGGCGGTCCCGAAGGACCGATACTACCTCTACGGGAAGATCGTCTTCCGGTTCGACAAGGACATCTACCTCGGGAGCTACGCCTCCAAGTACGACTGGAAGGGCATGCTCCTCAACTCCTACGTCGCCGTGCGCACCAACGTGATCAGCGTGGCGCCCGGTGAGTTCTGGGGCTGGGCCGGGGGCGCCGTCGCCGTCGGCATCAACTGGAAGCTCGATCGCGCCAGCACCGCGGGCATCGTCGCGGGCACGGACGTCCCCGCCGATTCGCGGATCCCGCTGTCGGGAGACGTCTTCTCCCTGCAGCGGCTCCACTCGGAAGGTAAGTAGCGCCTACTTCCCGAACCGGCTGAGCGTCTGGTAGTCGAAGAAGTCGGGATCGAGCCGGATGCGACGGTCGTTCGGCGCGTCCACCCCCGGAGCATTCATGCCCGACGCCGTGGCGCGGTCCGCCTTGATGTTCTCCGAGAGCTGGAGCGCGAAGGTCGAACCCCACCAGCGCTCGTGCTCGTTGAACGGCGCCGTGGCGTAGCCGGTCACCTCGTAGACGTTGAGCAGCTCGCCGCGCCAGGAGAACTTGCGGTTCCACGCGCCCTGCCACGTCTGGTCGTCGATCCACAGCTCGAGCCTGCCGTAGAGATAGTAGCGGT
>VBLD01000305.1 GCA_005879205.1 Deltaproteobacteria bacterium | reverse complement strand
CGGGCGGTTCGTGGCCTTCGCGTGCACCCTCCCATGACCCACCCCATCCGCCGTCTCGGCATCGTCAACCGTGGCGAGGCGGCCATGCGCTGCGTGCGTGCGGTCAGGGCGCTCCGCGCGCGCGAGGGCTCCGGGCTGCGAGCGGTCGTGCTCTACACCGACGTGGATCGCGACGCCCCTTTCGTGCGCCACGCGGACGCCGCCGTGCGGCTGCCCGCGCCGGCCGGCGAGGTCCGCGCCTATCTCGACCACGAGCTGGTGATCACGGCGCTCCGCCGCGCCGGCGTGGACGCGGTCTGGCCCGGCTGGGGGTTCGTGGCGGAGGACCCCGTGTTCGCCGACCGGGTGGTCGCGGAGGGCATGCGGTTTCTCGGCCCGTCGGGCACCGCGATGCGGGCGCTGGGCGATAAGATCGCCGCCAAGCAGCTCGCGGAGCGGACCGGCGTGCCGGTGGCGCCGTGGAGCGGTGCCGCGGTCGACGACGAGGCGGCGGCAGCTCGCTCGGCCGAGCGCCTCGGCTACCCGCTGGTCGTGAAGGCCGCGGCCGGCGGTGGCGGGCGCGGCATCCGCATGGTCGAGAGCGCCGCGGCGCTGCCGGCGGCGTTCCGCTCGGCAGCAGCGGAGGCCCGGGCGGCCTTCGGCGACGGACGCCTCTTCCTGGAGCGCAACGTCTCCGGCGCACGGCACGTCGAGGTGCAGGTCGCTGCCGACGCGCACGGCCACGTGCTCGCCCTCGGCGCACGGGACTGCTCCGTCCAGCGCCGCCACCAGAAGCTGATCGAGGAGGCCCCACCTCCGGGGCTCGAGCCGGCGCTGCTCGCGCGGCTTGCGGCGGCGGCGATGCGTCTCGGGCGTGAGGTCGGATACGTCGGGCTCGGCACCGTGGAGTTCCTGGTCGCGGGCGCCGACGCGTACTTCCTCGAGATGAACCCGCGTCTACAGGTGGAGCACGGCATCACGGAGGCAATCACCGGACTCGACCTCGTCCAGCTCCAGATCCGAATCGCGCGCGGCGAGCGCCTCGCCGGCCTCGAGGCGTGCGAGCGGGGGGTCGCGATCGAGGCGCGCGTCTGCGCCGAGGACCCCGATGCCGCCTTCGTCCCCTCGCCGGGCCGCATCGCACGCTTCGATCCCGCACTCGGGCCCGGCATCCGGGTGGACACCGGCATCGCCGCCGGCAGCGTGGTGCCGGCGGCGTTCGACTCCCTGGTCGCGAAGGTGATCGCGACGGGGGCGACGCGGGAGGACGCGCGCAGCCGTCTCGTCTGCGCGCTCGGCGACCTCGACCTCGTGATCGAAGGCGGAGCGAGCAACACCGGGTTTCTCATCGACGTCCTCGGCTCCCCCGAGTTCCGCCGGGGTGGCGTCGATACCGGATGGATCGACCGCCGCGGCCGCGACGGCACCGCGCAGGTCGACGGCGACGCGAGCGATGCACTCGTCGGCGCGGCGATCCTCGCCTACCAGCGCCGGCGCCGCGACGCACGGGTCAACTTCTTCGCGGACACGACGAACGTCTCGCCGGTGCGCGTGCCGCCGTCGATCGGCCAGGAGGTCGACCTCTCGTTCGGCGGTGCCGGCTATCGGCTCCAGGTCTTCGCGCTCGGATCCTGGCGCTATCGCGTGTACCTCGATGGCCGCGCCGTCACCGTCACGCTCCGGGAAGGCGATCGGCACCTGGCCCGTCTCGAGTTCGCGGACCGGACGCGACGGGTCGTCTACGACGCGACGGAAGTGGGGCTGCGCCTCGAGCTCGACGGACGCCCCTATCGCTTCGGCTGGGAGACCACGGGGCACGTACGCACCGCGACGCCGGCGATGGTCGTCGGCGTCCAGGTGACGCCCGGCGAGCGGGTCGCCGCGGGACAGGTGCTCGGATTCCTCGAGGCGATGAAGGTGGAGATCAGCTTCTCGGCACCGATCGCCGGGGTCGTGACCGAGATCCGTGCCACGAAGGGGCAGCTGGTCGCGGCGGGCGACGTGCTCGTCGTCATCGAGCCCGACGCCGGCCACGCGACCGACGGCGGCGCGGCGGGGTCACGGCTGACGCTCGGCCCGGACGCCGATCCGCTCGGCGCGTTCGTCGGCGGCGCCGCGGGAGGCGCGGCCGATCTCTCGGCCCTGGACGCGCCGGAGGCAAGCCAGCGGCGGGTCGCGATCACCGCGCTGCGCGACGAGATCCGCACCGTGCTGCTCGGCTACGACGCCGACCCGGGGCGTACGCGGTGGCTCGCGGCGCTTCTCGAATCGGCCGATCAAGAGATGCCGTCCGGCGACCTCGCCGCGCTGAAGCACGAGATCGTCGTCTTCGCGGACCTCGAGCAGCTGTTCTTCACCGCGCCGCGATCGGCCGTCGGCGGCCACGTCGGTCCTTCGAACGCGGCACGTCTGCGAGGCTACGTGCGTCGCATGCGCGCGGGGGGTGCCGGGACCGACGAGGAGTTCCGCGCGCTGGTCCGTACAGCGCTCGCGCATTACGGTGTGGCGTCGCTCGATCACGGCGATGCCCTCGAGCGAGCGCTGCTGCGGCTGTTCGCGACGCAGAACGCGCCCGAGCTGCGCCGGCAACTGGTGCGCGCCGTGCTGCGCTGCCTCGCAATGCTCGCGCGAGCCGGGGCGCCGCTCGCCGCCGACGCCTCACTCGCGGACGCGCTCGGCCGCATCGCGGCAATGCGCCGGCTCGTTTCCGATGCGCTGGCCGACGCCGCCATCGAGGCGCACGCCGTGATCTTCGAGCGCCCCGCGCTCGAGCAGCAGGCCGAGCGCGCCGGCGAGCGCGTCGCGCCGCGGCTCGCGCGCGCGGCGGCCGGCGCGAGCCCACCGCCGCCGGCGGTGCTGCTCGACCTCGCGGCCACACCCCGGCACCTCTTCGATCGCGTGGGACGGTGGCT
>VBLD01000304.1 GCA_005879205.1 Deltaproteobacteria bacterium | reverse complement strand
CCCGTCGGGACCAGCATCAGACTTGGGGTGACCAACGGCCGGTCCGTGATCTGGTCGGGGGTTTGCAGCAGCGGCGGTGCCAAGACCCCGACCTGCACCTTCACCCTGAACGCCGCCGGCTCCGAGACGGCGAACGTCCAGTAGGCGCTGCGGCGCCGCGCAACACCGGGAGGCCGGAGGGCGAAAGCCCTCCGGCCTCTTCGTTTTCAGTAGCTTCGCGAACGACGAACCCTGATACACCGCCCGGTGCCGCATGCGGCTTGAGCGTCTCCTCCGCGGGGGCGGAGGCGAACGGCACCAGCTACGCCCCCGCCATCACGGCTGACGGCCGCTTCGTGGCGTTTCCGAGCGACGCCACCAACCTGGTGAGGCGCAACACGAACGGTGCCGTCGACGTCTTCGTCCACGACGGGATGAAGGGCATGACCGAGCGGGTGCATCGACGCCGGTCGAACCCCGCGAGGACCCCGAGGAGGTACGGACCACATCAAGGCATCGCACCTCGCGCCTGCCGCTGGCCATCGCCCACCCGCGTGCCCGGCTATCCCCGGATGACGTGCGCAAATCCCGGCGGTCAGGGTCCGGTCGTATTGCATTCGTGTGCATATTGTAGTACACGACGAGACGTGGAGACGACGAGCATCCGGCTCCCTCCCGCCCTCATCCAGGCCATCGAGCGTGCCGCGGTCGGCCGGGGTGTGAGCCGCTCGACGCTGGTCCGCGAGGCCCTCGAGGAATACCTTCGCAGGACTGGGAGCACCGGCCTCGGCGCCCTCGTCGACCGCTTGGTGACCTATCCCGGTAGCGGCGTCGGGCACCTTGCCACCCGGGGGGAGGAGATACTGAGGGAGCGGTTCAGTGGCCGGCGACGTCGTGCTCGTTGATACGGGACCACTCGTTGCTCTCCTCGATCCTTCCGACACCTCGCGCGCCGCCTGCCGTGCGTGTCTCGACGCACTTGAACGGAGCGACCTCGTGACCACGGAGGCGGTCGTCACGGAGGCGGCCTACCTGCTCAACTTCTCCACCCAGGCGCAGGTGGCGCTCCTCAGGCTCCTCGCCTCCGGCCGACCGCGCGTCGAAGCCCTCTCGTCTCGGGACCGGCTGCGCGCCGCGGAGCTTCTGGCGAAATACGCAGATCTGCCGATGGACTACGCAGATGCATCGCTCGTCGTCCTCGCGGAGCGACTGCGGGCCCGCGCTGTTTTCACGCTTGACCGGAAAGACTTCGCCGTCTACCGCGTCGGGCGCGCGCGGATTCGAATCATCCCTGACTGACGCAGACGGCCGGTCCGTGATCTGGTCGGGGGTATGCGGCAGCGGCGGCGCCAAGACCCCTACCTGAACCTTCACCCTGAACGCCGATAGCTCCGAGACCGCGAACGTCCAGTAAGCGCTGCGGCGTCGCACAACACCGGGACGCTGGAGGGCGAAAGCTCTCGGGCCTCTTCGTTTTCAGGAGCTTCGCGAACGACGAACCCTGATACACGGCCCGCAACCGCAATGCGGCTGCCTGTGCGCAACGCATGGTGAGCCGAGGGACATTCCCAATTTACGAGTGCCGTGAAGCCATTGTACTAGCCGGCGCCGTGCGCGGCGTACCGCCCGTACCCAGAAGCACGCGCGGACCGACGGGCGGTGCCGTCTTGCAAGCCGATCGCAGGTGAATCTGCTCGGCGGAGGGATGAAGATGCGATCAGTGCGGCGTGTGGCTCCGAGCGCTCTCGGCGCCGTCCTGCTCCTGGCTGCCCGGCCGGTCTGGTCGGACGTCACCGAGCGGGCGAGCCTGGACTCCACGGGGGCGCTGGCGAACGTGATCAACATCGAGCGTTTCTGTCCCACCCTTTCGGCCGACGGCCGCTTCGTCGCCTTCGGGAGCGACGCCACCAACCTCGTGCCGGGCGACACGAACGGCGTCAGCGACGCCTTCGTCTACGACCGGCTGTCCGGCACGACCGAGCAGGTGAGCGTGTCCTCCACGGGAGCGGAGGCGAACGGCACCAGCTACGCCCCCGCCATCTCCGCCGACGGCCGCTTCGTGGCGTTTCGGAGCGACGCCACCAACCTCGTGCCCGGCGACACGAACGGCGTCAGCGACGCCTTCGTCCGCGACCGGATGACCGGCACGACCGAGCGGGTGAGCGTGTCCTCCGCGGGGGCGGAGGCGAACGGCACCAGCTACGCCCCCGCCATCTCGGCCGACGGCCGCTTCGTGGCGTTTCCGAGCGACGCCACCAACCTGGTGGGGCGCGACACCAACGGCGTTGTCGACGTGTTCGTCCACGACCGGGTGGCCGGCACGACCAAGCGGGTGAGCGTGTCCTCCACGGGGGCGCAGGCGAACGACGACAGCTTCTCCGGCTTCGCCCCCGCCATCTCGGCCGACGGCCGCTTCGTGGCGTTTTCGAGCGACGCCACCAACCTCGTGCCCGGCGACACGAACGGCCAGACGGACGTCTTCGTCCGCGACCGCTGCCTCACGAACGGGGTGGCGGTTGCGGGATGCACCGCGAAGACGCAGCGGGTCAGCGTGAGCTCCTCGGGAGCGCAGGGGAACGGGGATAGCTCGAGCCCGGTCCTCTCGGCCGACGGCCACCTGGTCGCCTTCGCGAGCGAGGCGGATGACCTGGTCATCGGGGACACGAACCACGCCTTCGACGTCTTCGTCCACGACGGGATGACGGGCATGACCGAGCGGGTGAGCGTGGACTCGACGGGAGCGCAGGCGAACGCGGCCAGCATCGAGCACTTCTGCCCCGCCCTCTCGGCCGATGGCCGGTTCGTCGCCTTCGAGAGCAACGCGACCAACCTCGTGCCGGGTGACACCAACGGCGCGACCGACGTCTTCGTCCGCGACCGGCTGACCGCCACGACCGACCGGGTGAGCGTGGACTCCGACGGAGCGCAGGCAAACGACCGGAGCGACTTCCCCACGATCTCGGCCGACGGCAGCGTCGTGGCCTTCGTCAGCACGGCCAGCAACCTCGTGCCGGACGACACGAACGTGTGTGGTTCGTTGGTGACGCCGGGCTCCTGCCCGGACCTTTTCGTGCGGGTCAGGACGATAACGGCGACACCCGGGCCCCCGACGACGGGGACTACGCTGCCGTGTACGAGCAGCGGCTGCCCGGTGGACCCCACGCCCACGGGCGCAGCGTGTGCTGGGGAGACCATCCCGGCGCGCGTGACGACGTTGCTCGAGCGGGCCGCGAGCCTCGTCGACCAGGCGGCCACGAGCCCGGCGAAGAAGGCGCGGAAGCTCCTCATCAAGGCAAGGAAGGCTCTCAGGCAGGCCAAGGCGAGAGCCACCCGGGCGGCGAGGAGCAGGCGGCCGACGCTCTCGGCAGGTTGCGCGGCAGCGCTCAGAG
>VBLD01000303.1:4155-7530 GCA_005879205.1 Deltaproteobacteria bacterium | reverse complement strand
TGGCGGCACGCGAGGCAGCCCCGTGAGCCACCGCCCCCTACCGGCCGACGTGCACGGTTTCCGGGCTGTCGTCGGCCGGCAGCTCGGTCTCCAGTTCGAGGACGGGAAGCTCGAACTCCTCGCCGACGTGCTCCAGCAACGCTGCGAGAAGTGGGGTCGAGGGAACTGCACGGAATATCTCGACCGGCTCGCGTGCCCCGGGGGATGGCCCCAGGAGCTGTCCGCCATCGCGACAGAGATCACCGTGGGGGAGACGTACTTCTTCCGAAACCCGGATCACTTCCAGGCACTCGCCGAGACCGCGTTGCCCGAGCGGTTGCGAGCGCGCCGTGACACACGCCGGCTCCGCATCCTCTCGGCGGGATGCGCCTCGGGTGAAGAGCCGTATTCGCTGGCGATCTTGTTGCGAGAAAACGCCATGCAATTGACTGGCTGGAAGGTCGAGATCGTCGGCATCGACCTCAACCGCGCGTCGCTCGCCAGGGCGGCCCGCGGACACTACTCGCCGTGGTCCCTGCGCCAGACGCCGTCGGAGGTGCAGGCGCGGTACTTCCGGCCCGACGGACGTGGTTTCACGCTCGACGACGCCATCCGGAGGGCCGTGGTGCTCGAGGAGCGGAACCTCCTCGACGGCGATCCGGCCTTCTGGCAGGCGGAGACGTTCGACGTCGTCTTCTGCCGGAACGTCACCATATACTTCACGCCGGACGCGATCCGGCTCGTCATCGCCCGCATCGCGTGGACGCTCGCCCCCGGCGGGTTTCTCTTCCTCGGACACGCCGAGACCCTGCGCGGGATATCGCAGGAATTTCACCTCTGCCACACCCACGACACATTCTATTATCAGCGGCGGCTCGCCTCGGACGTGCATGCCGCTGCGCTCGGCTCCGGCGCTGCCCTCGCGAGCCCTCTGCTCGGGTTGGCCGAAGCGGCGGACGGGGCGGGGTCGTGGGCCGAGTCGATCGAATACGCCGCCGAGCGCATCGCGACGCTCGCCAGACGCCCCGTCCATAAGACCGCGCCGTGCTCGAGACGGCGTCGATCCGGGCGCCGCGCCCCGCGCGAACGCGGCGGCGCCGCTCGCACGCGCGCTGGAGCTTCTTCGAGAAGAGCGGTTCGCCGATGCCATGGAGGTCCTTCGCGCGCTGCCGGCGGCGTTCGGGACCGACGCGGACGCACAGCTCCTGCGGGCGGTCCTGCTGACGAACAGCGGGGAGTTGGCCGAGGCCGAGAACGTCTGTCGCCGCCTGCTCGAGTCCGACGAGCTGAACGCCGGCGCCCACTATCTCCTGGCGCTGTGCCGCGAGCAGGCGGGCGATTCTCGCGCCGCCGTCGATCACAACCAGGCCGCCGCGTACCTCGATCCGGGCTTCGCCATGCCGCACGTGCACCTCGGTCTGGTGGCGAGGCGTGCCGGCGACCTCGAGACCGCCCGTCGCGAGCTGGAGCAGGCCTGGGTGCTGCTGTCCCGGGAGGATGCCGCCCGCATCCTGTTGTTCGGCGGGGGCTTCAGCCGCCACGCCCTCGCGGAGCTCTGTCGCGCCGAGCTCGCGGCCTGCGGGGGGGTATCGTGAGCGGCACGGGGATCGGCGAACTCCGCCGCAGCTTCGACGAGGCGTTCGCCCGACCGCCGGCCGAGCGCGCGGTGGACGTCGAGGAGCTCCTCGTCATCCGCGTTGCCGGCGACCCGTATGCGGTGCGGGCTCGAACGACGTCGGGGCTCACGCTGGGCGGACGCGTCGTGCCCGTTCCCGGGCCGCTTCCGGAGCTGCTCGGGATCACGGCGATCAAGGGCGGCCTGGTCCCCGCGTTCAGCCTGGCCGTCCTGCTCGGGTACCCGCAGGCGCGGGAGCTGCCCGCCTGGCTCCTCCTCTGCGGCCGCGACCAGGATCGGGCGGCGCTCGCCGTCGACCGGTTCGAACGCTACGCCCGCGTCTCGCGTACCGACTGTTCCGCCGCCGACGACCTCGGAGGCCGGCAGCACGTGCGCGAGTTCGTGCGCACGGAGGCAGGGGTCTGCGGCATCATCGACGTCGGGTCCGTGCTCGACGCGATCAAGCGCCGGACAGGCGCCCCGGGACGGAAGAAGGAGTGACTGCCATGAATCGATCGTGGAGCTTCGGGCAGAAGGTGGGGCTGGGGTTCGGCGTGGTGGTCGCCGTCGCGACCGTCATCGGTGCGACCGGCATCTATGCGCTCCGCACGGTCACCGCGAGCAAGGATCGCGTGATCACCGTCAACGCCCGGGACCTGATCGAGGCCCGCAACCTGCTCGCGGCCGTCGAGCGGAAGTCGGCCGCGGGGCGAGGCTTTCTCCTCACGGGGGACGACCGGTTCCTCACGACGATGCGGGAGGCACGGACCGACATCGGCGCCGCGATCGGGCACCTGAAGACGAACGTCTCCACCGACGCCAGCCGGCGGCTCGTGGAGGACGTGGAGCGCGGCGAAGCGGAGCACCAGGCAGCGCTCGACCGTGTCATCGAGGAGCGCCGCAACAACCCGCCGCTCGAGACGCTCATCCGCCTGTTCGACGCCCAGGTGCTGCCGAGGCGAGAGGCGGTCGATCAATCGCTCACGGCGTTCGACGACCGCGAGGAGCGGCTCATGGAGGAGGCGACGCGGGCGGCCTCGTCGACCGCCTCCTTCACGATCATGCTGATGATCGCCACCGTGCTGGCAGCCGTCGCGCTGGCGGCGGCGATCGCGTTCGTCCTGATCCGGACGGTGACGCGTCAGATCGGCGCGGCCGTCCACCACGTCCAGAGCTCGTCGGCCGAGCTCCAGACCGCGGCCAACCAGCAGGCGGCCGGCGCCAAGGAGCAGGCGACGGGAATGAACGAGATCAGCACGACCATCAGCGAGCTCCTCGCGACGTCCCGCCAGATCGCCGAGAGCGCCCAGCGGGTGGCCCACATCGCGGAGGACACCGCCGGCGCTGCACGGGCGGGCGATCAGACGGTGCAAAAGTCGCAGGATTCGGTCAGCGGCGTGAAGCGCCAGGTCGACCTGATCGTCACCCACATGCTGGATCTCGGCCGCAAATCGCAGCAGATCGGGAACATCCTCGAGATCGTCAACGAGCTCGCAGACCAGACCAACATTCTCGCCATCAACGCCAGCATCGAAGCCGCCGGCGCGAACGACGCCGGCAGGCGTTTCGGCGTGGTGGCCGACGAGATCCGCAAGCTCGCCGACCGGGTGGGCGGCTCGACGAAGGAGATCCGGACGCTCGTCGAGGAGATCCGCGGCGCGGTCAACACCACGGTCATGGCGACCGAGAGCGGCATGAAGGCCGCCGAGACCGGCATGCGCGAGTACGCCGACGTCACCCTGTCGTTCCGGCAGATCGCCGACCTGGTCACCACGACGACG
>VBLD01000303.1:0-4035 GCA_005879205.1 Deltaproteobacteria bacterium | reverse complement strand
TCACGCGACTCATCCGGCCGAACGGCGGCGTCTAGCGAGCGGTGGCGGGCGACCCCTACAAGTATTTCCGGATCGAGGCGCGCGAGCTCCTCGAAGGGCTCAACCGGGGCGTGCTCGATCTCGAGCGCGGCCTCCACGACGGGGAGCTCGTCGCGAGGCTGCTGCGCCTCGCGCACACGCTCAAGGGAGCCGCCCGCGTGGTGAAGCAGCCGGCGATCGCCGATGCCGCGCACACGGTGGAGGAAGCCCTCGCCCCGCACCGCGGCGCGCAGGGCCCGGTCGCTCGCGGCTGGGCCGAGGAGGTGCTGGGCCACCTGGACACCATCGAGACCCGGCTGACTGCACTCGACCGGCCCGTCGAGGAACGACCCCCGAGCGGCGGGAGCGGCGGCGAGGAGGGGTTCACGACGGTGCGGGTCGAGATCGCCGAGATGGACGGGCTTCTCGAGGGGTTGTCGGAGGCCTGCGTCCGGCTCTCGGCGGTGCGCGAGGAGCTCGGGGCGCTCGCACGCCTCCGCCGGGTCGCGGGCGCGAATGACCTCGCCGGGCCGTCCGCGCTCGAGGAACTCGGCGCCTCGCTCGAGACCCTGCAACGCAGCCTCGCGGCTCGACTCGACGCCGGCCACGAGCAGCTCCTGCGCGTCCGGGACGCGGTGAGCCACCTGAGGCTCGTGCCCGCGGCGAGCGTGTCCGGCACCCTCCAGCGCGCGGTCCGCGACGCCGCCCAGAGCGTCACACGGCGCGTGGAGTTCGACCTCCGCGGGGGCGAGGTGCGCCTCGATCCGCACGTCCTGGCGGCGCTCCGCGATGCCCTGCTCCACGTGGTGCGAAACAGCGTCGCGCACGGGATCGAGCCCGAGGCGGAGCGGCTCGCGGCCGGGAAGCCGGCGGTGGGCCGGGTGCAGGTGGACGTCGAGCGGCGGGGGAACCGCGTGGCCTTCGCCTGCCGCGATGACGGGCGCGGCATCGACGTCGAGGCGGTGCGCCGGGCCGCCGTGCAGCGGGGTCTTCTCTCCGCCCCGGAGTCGAGCTCGCTGAGCATCGAGGAGGCCGTCCGGCTGATCCTCGAGGGCGGCGTGACGACGAGCAAGGCCGTGACCCAGGTGGCGGGGCGAGGAATCGGCCTCGACGTGCTGCGCGAGACCGCGGCGCGCCTCAAGGGCGACGTGACCGTGCTCACCGCGGCGGGAGTCGGCACGACGGTCGAGGTGTCCGTCCCGGTGTCGCTCTCGCTGCTGGCTGCCCTCGCGGTCGACGCCGCCGGCATCGCGCTCCTCCCCCTCGACGCGGTCCGCGAGACGTTGCACCTGGCCGAGCGGGACATCGCGCGCTCGGCGTGCGGCGATCGCATCCTCTACGAGGGGCACCCGATCCCTTTTCTCCCGCTGGCGGATGCGCTCGGGAGGCAGGCCGCTTGCCGTCGCAACGGGCGCCCCTGGTCGGTCGTGATCGTGCGATCCGGGTCGGGTCTCGCGGCCCTCGGCGTCGAGCGGCTGCTCGGCATCACCCACGTGGTCGTACGACCCTTGCCGGCGCTGGCGGTAGCCGATCCGGTGGTCGCGTGCGCCTCGACCGATGCGGACAGGAGCCCGCAGCTCATGCTCGACCCCGCCGGGCTTGTCGCCGCCGCCGCCGGCACGCGTCCGCTCGCCGCGGAAGTGGCCGAGCCCGCGCGGCTGCCGCTGCTCGTCGTCGACGACTCGCTGACGACGCGCATGCTCGAGCAGAGCATCCTCGAATCGGCGGGCTACGAGGTGGATGTCGCGAGCTCGGCCGAGGAGGCGCTCGCCAAGGCCCAGGCCCGACGCTACGGCATGTTCCTCGTCGACGTGGAGATGCCCGGGATGGACGGCTTCGAGTTCGTCGCCCGCACCCGGGCCGACCCGATCCTGCGCGAGGTGCCGGCCATCCTCGTGACGTCGCGGAGCTCCCAGGAGGACCGGCGCCGCGGCACCGAGTCGGGCGCCCGCGACTACATCGCCAAGAGCGAGTTCGACCAGGGTCGGCTCCTCGAGCGCATCCGGGAGCTCGCCGGATAGGCCATGCCGGCGATCCGCGTCCTGGTGGTCGAGGACTCCCTCACCGTCCGCAAGCGCCTCGTCGAGGTGCTGACCGCCGATCCCGAGCTCGAAGTGGTGGGAGAGGCCGAGGACGGCAAAGCGGCGATCGAGCTCTGCCAGCGGCTGCGCCCCGACGTGGTCACCCTCGACATGATGCTCCCGGTCATGACGGGCCTCGCCGCCACCGAGTTCATCATGGCGTACTGCCCCACACCGATCCTCATCGTCTCCGCCTCGACCAATCGGGGCGAGCTGTTCCGTACGTACGAGGCCCTGGCCGCCGGCGCCGTCGACGTCTTTGAGAAGCCGTCCGCCATCGAGCTCGACGACGGGTGGGACCGGACGCTCGTCTCCACCGTCAAGCTCGTATCGCGCATCAAGGTGATCACGCATCCGCGGGGCCGATTGAGCGGGCTCCGCCGGGCGGCCGCGCCCGCCAAGGCAGCGTCCTCCTGCCGGGCCGTCGCCATCGGCGCGTCGACGGGGGGCCCCGCCGCCCTGGTCGAGATCCTGAAGGGAATGCCGTCCGACTACCCCCTCCCGATCCTGCTCGTGATTCACATCGCATCGGCCTTTGCGGCAGGCTTCGCCGAGTGGCTCGACGGCCAGTCTCCCCTGCGCGTCCGCTACGCGCAGGACGGCGAGCCGCTGCCCAGGAGAGGAGAGGGACGCGTGATCATGGCGGTCCCTGACCGGCACATGGTCATCCGGAACGGCAGGCTGTGGCTGACCGATGATGCCGAGCGGCATTCGTGCCGGCCCTCCGTCGACGTGCTCTTCGAGTCCGTCGCCCGGGAGCTCGGCGCAGGAGCGGCCGCCGGTCTTCTCACAGGAATGGGCAAGGACGGGGCGGCGGGGCTCCTCGCGATCCGGCAGGCGGGCGGGACGACGCTCGCGCAGGACGAGGCGACGTCGGTCGTGTTCGGAATGCCGGGCGAGGCGATCCGGCTCGGGGCGGCGACCCGCGTGCTGCCGCTCGATCAGATCGCAGCCGCCCTGACCGCGATGGGCGGCGTGCCGGAGGACAAACCGTGAAGCCGGCCATCCTGATCGTCGATGACAGCTTGACCGTCCGCATGGACCTGGCCGAGGCGTTCGCGTCCGCGGGCTTCGCGCCGACGGCGTGCGCCACGGCGGCAGCGGGACGCGAAGCCCTCCAGAAGACGGCGTTCGCCCTGATCGTCCTCGACGTGCTGCTCCCCGACGCGGACGGCATCGAGCTGCTCGCCGCCTTCAAGAACGACCCGGCCACGACCGCCATCCCCGTCATGTTGCTCTCGACGGAGGCCGAGGTGCGAGACCGGGTTCGGGGGTTGAGGCGGGGCGCCGACGAGTACGTCGGCAAGCCTTACGATTCGGTCTACGTGCTGGCCCGCGCCCGGGAGCTCGTCCGCGCGCGGCCGGAGCCTCGAGACCGCGCGTCGAGCACACCGCCGACCGTGCTGGTGATCGACGACAGCCGGACGTTCCGCGAGCAGCTGCGGGCGACGCTCGAGTCGGCCGGGTATGTCGTGGTGACCGCCGCGACCGGCGAGGAGGGGCTTCAGCTCGCCGCTGCCGTGCGGCCGGCGGCCGTCGTGGTCGACGGGCTGCTGCCGGGCATCGACGGGGGCACGGTGGTGCGCCGCCTCCGGCTCGACGCCGGGCTCCGGCGCACGCCCTGCTTGCTGCTCACCGCCTCCGCGGATCGCGGGGACGAGGTGCGCGCGTTCGATTCGGGGGCGGACGACTTCGTCCGCAAGGAGGAGGACACCAGCATCATTCTCGCCCGCCTCGGGGCAATCCTGCGCAGCGCCGGGACGTCGGCCGGGACGGATGCCACCCCGAGCCTCCTCGACCCGAAGAAGATCCTCGCCGTCGACGACAGCGCGACGTATCTCGAGGCGCTCGCCTCCCAGATTCGCAACGAGGGCTACGACGTCGTCCTCGCGCGTTCGGGCGAGGAGGCGCTCGAGCTGCTCGCGGTGCAGCCGGT
>VBLD01000302.1 GCA_005879205.1 Deltaproteobacteria bacterium | reverse complement strand
GTCCGTGGCGCGATGCTCGCGTTCGCCCTCGCGTCGCGGGTCGCGGCCGCGGCGGCGCCGCTCGACGTCGCGGAGACCTACTTCGACCGTATCGGTCCCGTCCTCGCGAACTACTCGGCAGCCGGATGGGCGTTTCGCGCCGACGCAAGGCGCGTCTACATCAAGGGTGACGGCGACGCGGCGGAGCTCGTAGCGCTCTTCGAACGCGACGTCCAGACGGGCACTTTGCGATACGTCAGCGCAGCGGCCAATACCACGTTCCCCGCGCAGTTTGGCGCCGGCAGAATCCTGCTGCTGGGCCCCGGTGAGCGCGACCTCTACACCGACACCTCGTACCATATCGCGGTCCTTCGGGCAGACCAGGAGACCGGGGTGCCTGCGCTGGCTCAGGTCACGCCGGACATCGTGCAACGGCACAGCGCCATGGGGGTGGAGGCGCTGGTCGTCCCGCCCGACGGACGTCACGTCTATGTGGGAACCCGGGGCGCGATGGTGATGTATCCGCGGTCCTCGGACGGCTTGCTGGGTCCAGCGACGTTTCTTCCCATCGAACGGGCGACACCCCTCGTCTTCTGGTCTCTCGCGGTAACGGCGGATGGGCGCTTCCTCTACGCCGGCGGCTACGATTCCCCGGGTAACACTGATCTATTGGTGTTCGCGCGCGACGTGGGGAATGGGACGCTGCACCTGATTCAGCGCGTCGGCGACGGCGTACAAGGCCGCATCGTGGGAGATGCATACGCCGTCGCGATGAGTGACGACGAACGGCAGCTGTACCTGGCCAACGGGCAAGACCCGGACTCGGAAGTGACGGTTCTCGCGCGCGACGCGAACACGGGCCTTCTCGATCTCGTCCAGGCCGTGCCGCACGATCCGGGCGGACTCGGCTGCGCCACGCGAATCGCCGCGAGCCCCGATGGCACCCTCATCTACACGAGCTGCGGTGACCGGCTCACGGTCTATCACCGCACCCGAGCAACCGGCCGAATCGCGATCGTGCAGTTGCTCCGCGATGGCGAGGGCGGTGTCGAATCGATCGACGGCGCCGACGCCATCCAGCCGAGCCCCGACGGACGACACGTCTACGTGCTCGCATCCCAGGACCACGCGGTGACGGTGTTTCGACACACATGCGGTGACGGCGTGCTCGACGTCGGCGAAACATGCGACGACGGCAACCTCACCGATGGTGACGGGTGCGACGCCGCTTGTCGCATCGAACCCTGTTTCACGTGCGCGGGGGAACCATCCGCATGCGTGCCCGCCGATGGCGAGCATTGCGACGACGGCCAGCCGTGCACGAGAGACGACGTCTGTTCCGGCGGAGCCTGCGTCGGCACGCGCGTTGCGGACGGCGAGCCCTGTGACGACGGCAACGCGTGCACCGTCGGCGACACGTGTGCGGGAGGCAAATGCACGCCGCACGCGACGCTCACCTGCGGTCCGTGCGAGGCATGCGACACGGCTCGCGGCTGCGTCGGCATTCTGCACAGCGGATGTCTGCGGTCGCCCGTCGAGGGCGCGCACGGGAGGCTGTCGCTCGAGCGTCGATCCGGCGGCCGCGTCGCGGTGGACTGGCAGTGGCTCGGAGACCGGTGGACGAAGACGGCCCAATTGGGAAACCCTCTCGGCGCCACCGGCTATCGCTTCTGCGTCTTCGACGATCGCGAAGGGTCCAACGGCTTCGGCCGGCAGCGACACGTGGTGCTCGGCGCGAGCGTACCGGCCGCGGCGAAGTGTGGGCATCGGGCGTGCTGGCACCGACGCCCAAACGGGGACTTTTTCTTTCGGGACGAAACGCACCGCGGCGCCATCCATTCCATCGTCCTCACCCGCGCACGGGCCGGGCTGCCTGCCGTTGCCGTTGCCGGCACCGGCCGCGCTGCCGCGGGGTCGCTGCCGATGAAACTTCCGACGACAGTCCAGCTGAGCGTTGACGGTGTGGGATGTTGGCAGGCGGACCTCGCGATCTTCGTGCAGCACAACGATCGGGGGCACTTCGTCGGACGCGCCGGTCTCGAGCGGTCGTGTCCCTCGTGCGGCCCTGGAGAGTGACGCGCACGCCGAATGCTCGACGTGCGAGGTGGTCACCCGCCGTGCCGCGCCAGGTACCGGCGCGTGTACGAGCACGTCGGCACGACGCGCAGCCCTTCCGCCGCCGCATGATCGAGCGCCGCGCGCGTGAGCTCCGCGGCGAGATTCCCGCCGCGGAGCGCGGGCGGCGTGTACGTGTGGAGCAGGTCGAGCACGTCGCCCCGGCGCTCGTACACGAGGAACGCCTCGGCGCCGAGATCCAGACGCGGAGAGGTACGGCCCCGCCTTCCGGAGCTACGTAAACTCGGGCCCTAATGGGGACTACGACCTGGGGACTACGCCCTCTCGGCGTTCGGCGACCTGCCGCGCAAGGGCCTCGTCGCCGCCGCCAGCGCCGTCGGCTTCGGCGCCGTCCTCGCGACCCTGACGGTCGTGCGGACCGTCCGCGGCGTCGCTCTCCTCTTCTTCGTGATGGGCGTGCTCCAGGTGACGTGCGTCGCCTCGCTCAACACGACGATCCAGATCGCCGTCGACGACCGCATGCGCGGCCGCGTCATGAGCATGATGATGGTGATCCTGTTCGGCTTCATCACGGTCGGCAGCCTGCTGCTCGGTGCCCTCGGCGACTGGATCGGCGTGCCGGCGGCGCTCGCCACGGGCGGCGTCGTGGTCGTGGTGGCGGGGGCAACGGCGCTGGTGCGGGCGCCGGAGCTGGTCGTCGTCGTCCCACAGGCGGTCGAGGCGTAGCCGCTGGGTGCCCCGCCCAGGTAGTGGGCGGCGCGGCAAGACAATCGTCGAGCCTTTCTGAGCGGGCCTCAGCAGCGCCTGCACGAGCTGGCGCTCGCGCTCGAGGGACCACACGCGCAGCTCGTCGCCGGCTCGCCTCGCGCGATCGAGGACGGGCGCTGGCAGCCGGCGTTCCTGGTCGCGGATCGGCGCGACGGCCCTTTCCGCGTCAGCGCAGAAGCCGCCGGGCCAGGACGTCCTGGATGTCGCGTCGACCGTCGAGCACCGCGAGGACCCAAACGACCCGATCGCCCATCTCGTAGATGATTCGGTACGGGCCAACATGGACCTCGCGGAAGTCGAGCACTCCGATGCGCGCGAGCTCGGGAGTGACATGGCCGCGCGTAGGCAGGCGCCGCAGGCCTGCGCAGGCGCTCTGGA
>VBLD01000118.1:4217-61090 GCA_005879205.1 Deltaproteobacteria bacterium | reverse complement strand
AGGAACTGAAAGTTGCCCACGAACGAGCCCGGTCACCACGGCCTTTCCGACCCAGGCCTGGACGTACGTTCCGTCGTCGTCGGAGGCCCCCTGGACGAAGAGACTACGCGATGATGGAAACGCAGCTCGCTCACCCGACTCTGACCGGCGTGGTCGCGGGGCAGTGGAAGGCGGTCTGGGGCCAGACGCGACCGGGCGCGGAGCGCGTAGAGCTCTACGACCTCGGCGCGGACCCCGCGGAGCGCAGGGACCTCGCGGGCGAGCGGCCGGTCGTCGTCGGCTACGCGCGCCAGACCGCGGCGCGGCTCCGCCTGGCGCGGGCGCCGCAGGCGGCGGCCGAGACGACCGTCGTCGACCCGGACACGGAGCGCCGTCTTCGCGCCCTCGGCTACGTCGACACCGACGCGCGCGCGCTGAGAGGCGCGCGCCCCGAGAGCGTCGATCGCCTCCAGCACCTCGCGCGCGGAGGCGCGGACACGGTAGGTGTCCGGGCGGGAGACCCAGCGGATGACCCCGCCCTCGTCGACGAGGAAGCTCGTGGCGAGGAAGATGTCCCGGCTCTCGCGACCCTTGCCGAGACCGCCGGTGACGAAGTCCGGCGGCAATGCGTCGCGATCGCGGACGTCGAGCGCGTTCATCAGGATGCCGCGCTCGTCGGAGAGAAAGCGGATGCCGACGCCGAGCTTCTGCCGGAGCTTCTCGGACACCTCCGGCGGGTCGACGCTGACGGCGAGCACGTCGACGCCGCGCTCGCGGATCTCCCGATAGTGACGGCGGAGCTCGCCGAGCTCCGTCGTGCAGAAGGGTCACCAGATGCCGCGGTAGCAGACGAGGAGCAGGCGGCGGCCGCGGGCCTCGGCCAGCCGGAAGATGCGGCCGTCGGAGGTCGGCAGCGTGAAGTCGGGGAACCGCTCGCCGACCCGCGGCCGGTCCTCGCGCTCGCCGTACATCGAGAACGAGAAGAGGAACCAGCAGGCGAAGGCGAGGATGCCGACGGCGAGCGCGGCGGCCGTCGCCGTCGCGGCGCTCGGCGCCGCCGCCAGGCGGTACGCGCCGAGCACCGCCCCGGCGGCGACGAGCGCGACGAACTCCCATGGACGGCGCCGGTAGCGCGCGAGGCGGAAGCTCGAGAGGAAGTAGAGCCCGAAGCCGCCCGCCGCGAGCAGCGGTCCGAGAAGAGTCAGCACGCGCTAGGCCTGCGCGCTCGGGCGCTCCTTGAAGCCCGCGTACCAGCGGTTGATGTTCTTGAACGCCGGATCGAGCGGCACCTGCGCGAACTCGGCGAACTCCAGCGCCGCGAACAGCGTACAGTCGGCGATCGACGGCCGCGATCCGGCGACGAACGGCCGGTCACCGATCTTCGTGTCCACGACCTTCAGGTTGGCCGCCAGCCGGTTGCGCGCGTTCTCGGCCGCGTCCGGGGACTGCTTCAGCCGACCGGCCATGAACGGATGGGTGTTCTGGAATACCTGCGCCACCGACGACAGCACGCCGAGCTCGCAGATGCGCTCGAGCTCGCGCACCCGGGCGCGCTCGATCGGCGTCGTCCCGATCATCGGCGGCTTGGGATTCAGCTCCTCGAGGTACTCCATGATGGTGAGCGATTCGGTCAACTGGCTGCCGTCGTCGAGCTCGAGGACGGGCAGGCCGCCGAGCGGGTTCTTCTTGAGGAACTCCGGCTGGCGGTTCTCCCCGGTCACGATGTTGACCGGCTGCGACGCGATGTTGATGCCCTTCTCGGCGAGGTACACGCGCAGCTTCTTCGGGTTCGGCGCTCCGACGAAATCGTAGACCTTCATGCGTTTGTCCCTCCTGCGGGTGACGTGGATTCCTGGCGCATACACCAGGGGCCTGCTGAAGCAACAGGGCGGGCGCGGCACGAGGGCCAACGCATACGGCATGGCATCGTCCTCCTCTGTTCGACGAACGGCAGCGGGGAAACCCGAACGAGCGACCGAGTCCGGGAGGTTGACCGGCGGCGTCAGTTCGTCCGACACGGCCGCGCGGCGGGTGAACCGTGGCCCGACGGCGGCGGCCTGTGAACGCCGGTTCGCAGCGCGGGGGCAGGCACGTGCTAATTCTTTGGGCGGGCGAAGCTGGCGCCGATCCGGCGCCGTCCCGAAAGACGAGGCTGCGCGCGACCGCCCGGCGCTCGGTAACCTCGTCGCACGGCTGGCATCCAACTTGCGAAGAGGAACGTAGAGCATACGGACGATGGTGCCGAACACCACACTGCTCGATCTCGTGAACGCCGTCGCCGAGCACGCCCGCTCGGAGGCAGAGATTCTGGCCACGGTCGTCTTCATGGTGAACCGCGGCCACGTGCGACTCTGCGGAACGTTCAAGGGGACGCGCTTCGAGACGGGTTTGGAGCTGGACGCCCTCGCGGCGGCCTGATCGGAGAAGGAGAAAGCCATGTCATTCGTGCCAGGGACGCGTTGCCGCTCGACACGCACGATCGTGTATCCCGGTGGAGTCGTTCGCCGCGCCACACCGGGGACCGTGATCTCGGAGCGTGAGAACCTCGGCCGCCAGCTGTTCACCGTCGACTTCGACGGCGGCCAGAAGCTCATCCTGTTCGCCCACGAGATCGAAGCCCCGAGCGAAGAGCTGCCGGCCTAGAGAACCTCCACGCCGTCGCGCTCGGCGACATACACCGGCTCCACCGACGGCGGGGCCACCTTCGCCGGCACGGCCACCGTCGGCCCGACCGCCGGCTCGCCCGCCGGCACGCGCCCGGCCAGGCGCCCGAGCACCAGATAGAGCGGCGCGACGAGCGCGAAGAGGACGGCTTCGATCGCCCACGCCCTCGGGATGCCGGCGTCGCGCGCGACGAGGCCGAGGGTCAGGAGCCCGGAGGCCCCGCCGAGCGTGAAGAACGTCGAGCGCACCGAGAGGACCGTCGCGCGCTCGCCGGGTGCGACGTGCTCGTTCGTCCAGGCCAGCAGCACCGGGTCGCTCAGCCCGAAGGCGATCTCCTGGAGGACGACGCCCGCGACCATCGGCGACGCGGCCGTCGCGGCTGCCGCGAAGCCCACCGTGACCGCGCGCCACAACGAGGCCGCGGCGAGCACCGTCTCGCGCGCGAACTGTCTCAGCAGCCGTGGCAGGACCGCATTGCCGACGAGGGCGGTCAGGTTGAGGAGCGCGAGGATCCAGCCCATCCGCCAGAGCCCTTTACCGGCGAGCGCCTCGAGATGCGGCTGCCAGAGGATGTGGAGCGGGAAGCTCGCGAAGGCCGCGACGCCGGTCAGCGCGCACAGCAGGACCAGCACGGGTGCGGCACGCACGGCCCGGAGCGCATCGAGTGCGGTCCGGCCGAGCGACCGGGCCGGCGCCGCCACGCGCGTCTCCCGCATCGACGTCGCGGCCACCAGGCCAGTCACGACGAAGAGCGCGCTGCAGACGAGCCAGGGGAGCGTCCAGCCGAGCTCGGCGAGATATCCGCAGGCGACCCCGCCGACGATCATCGACGCGCGCGATACGACCTGCGCGCGGGCGAAGAGCGTGTCGGTGGGGCGCGTGTCGCCGTGCGCCCGCACCTCGTCGACCACCCAGGCCTCGAGCGCGCCGCTCGCAAGCGTGGTACCAACCGCATCAATGAACTCGGCGACGAGGCAGTCCGCGAACCCGCGCGTGAACGCGTAGAGCGCGTACGCGACCATACGGATCACGCAGGCGGCCAGGAACGACCGTTTGCGGCCGAAGCGGTCCGCGATTGCGCCGGTCGGAACCTCGAACACGAACACCGTGATCAGGTAGGTGGCGAGCACCGCGTTGGTCTGGAACAGGTCGAGCCCGCGACTCAGCAGGAAGAGAGGATAGATCGGCGCGATGAAGAACTGCGCGACCGTGTAGAGCCCGGAGACGACGTAGTACGTGCGCTCGGGACGCGTCACGCTTCAGCTCGTGCCGGCGTGCGCCGCGAGATAGTCGAGGAGCGCGCGCTCCTCGCGGGCGTCGAGCCACGGGAGCCCGCGCTGCGCGAACAGACCGCGCATGCGCTCGAGCTGCACCTGCCACATCGGGAACGTCATGCTGCCCGGCGCGTTGAGACCGTGGCAGCCCGTGCAACGCGTCCGCAGGACGACCGCCCCGGGCGTGTCGGGATCGGGAAGCGCCGGCCCGCAGCCGAGAGCGGCCACGAGGACGAGCGCGGCCCTCAAAACGCCTCGCGGTAGTACGCCACCTGGCCGGGCGCCTCGGCGACACCGACCTCCAGCGCGAGGAGTCCTCGCCCGCCGACCTCCGCGTGCAGCGCGTCCCGCACCCGACCGAGCAGATAGGCCGCCAGCTCCTCCGCCGAGCTGTGCGCGATGGGGAGCAGGCGTACGTCGCCCGCCGGGAAGCGGAAGCGCTCGCCGGTGGCGGTGACCACCTCGACGGCGTCTTCGGTGCGCTCGGTGACGAGGCAGTCGCTCTCGAGCGGCAGCAGCACGCGCTCGTCCAGCTCGCGACAGAGCTCGTGCGCCACCCGCTTCACGAGCCCGAAGTCGAGCACGTAGCCGTCGGGCCCGAGATCGGCCTCGACGCGGACCGACACCTGGTAGTTGTGGCCGTGAAGCGGCTCGCGGAAGCCCGGGTAGGCGATGAAGTGCGCCGCCGAGAACTTGAGATAGTCCTTCGCGACCACCACGCTGTAGCGCTGCGGGGAGGGCATCTTGCGAAACTGTAGCAGGGCTCGGACGCCTCGGCCACGATCGGACGGCGTCAGGCCAGGACGGGTCAGCCCGGAGCCGCCGAGCGCGTGGTACGTCCGGTGCGGTGCAAGTTCGGGGAGAGAACGAGGCCCCCGACCACGACCGCCGCTGCCGCCGGGGTCACCAGCGCCGCGGTCCTGGGTCTCCTGGCGAAGAACGCTCGGCCCGCCACGTCGCCGGCCATACGACGACGAGACGAAGCCGAGCAACACGCGAGGCCGTGCTCGACCCCGCCGGAAGGCGCCTCAGGCGGCGACGGCTCCGTCGGGCTCGAGCGCGAAGCGGGCACCGCGGAAGTTCCCCGCGAGACGGACCTTGCCAGAATTCACCAGGTAGATGACCGTGGCGACGACCTCGGCATCGCTGCGCGCAAGGCTCGAGACCACCGTCACGAGATCCAGCAGGGTGATGTGCTTTGCCATCGCCTTCCCTCCTCTGGCCGCCTTCAGCAAGCCCGGTGCCACCGGCTGCCCCACGCGAGAACGGCGTCGCCGTGCTCGCCGTGCCAACCTTGCTTATCGGGTCTGCTAAGGTCTTGACGCTAGGGCGAGGGAGGGAGTGTCGCGGAAGGGAGGGCGCTCGGGGCCGGGGCGTCCGGGCGCCAGGGTACCGGCCGCGCCCGTCGCGTCGCTGCCGGGAGCGCCCGGTCCGCCGCCGCGCGACCGGAGATCACGGCGCTCTCGATGGTCGCGGGGAGGTGGGTCTGAACCCAGTCGCCGGCCAGGAAGAGGTTGGCGACCGGCGTCTCGACGTCGGGCCGGACCGCGTCGGCGGCCGGCGTGAGCGAGAGCGTGGCGTGTCGCTCGCGGATGACGAGCGTGCGTCGCACCCGCACGCGCCCGAGCGCCGGCAGCACCGCCGCAGCATCGGCCAGCACCTCGGCCGCGATCTCGTCGTCGGCGGCGTCGTCCCAGAAGCGGGCGCCGCTGGTCACGCTCGCGATCCGGTGGCCACCATCCGCCGCCACGCCGGCGTCGAAGAGCCACTGCGCGCGGCCGCCGAGCAGACCGAGGAAGGGGCCGCCCCAGCCGACGTGACGGTCGAGCCAGACGTGGACGCTGACGATCGGCGACGTCCCGACGCTGGCGAGCGGCCGGAACGGCGGCGCGTCGCGGAGCCGCGACGGAAGCAGCCGGAGAAGCGCCGCCACCGGGACGGCCAGCACGACGGCGTCGGCTGCGACGCGGGTGCCGTCGCGGAGGACGAGGGCCTCGACGCCCTCCGGGCCGAGCGCGAGCGTGGCCACTGCGGCGCCGGTCCGCACCGTGCCGCCCGCCCGCTCGATCGCGCGCTGCGCATCCACCGTGTACAGCTCCGAGAGCGGCACGCGGGAGAGCGCGAAGCGGGCAGCGCGCGCGCCGGCGAAGAAGGCCTTGCGGAGGACCGCGGCGAAGGGCGCCGCGGCCGCGGCGCCGGGCAGCTCGTTCAGCGTCGCGATCGCGAGCGGATGCCAGAAGCGGGCGCAGGCTGCCGGCGACTGTCCGACTGCCGCCAGCGCCTCCGCCACGGTCGTCCTGGACAGCGACCCCGACGAGCGAGCGGCCAGGCGGACCGCCCCCGTGAGCAGCCGCACCCGGTCACGCGGGCCGAGCAGGCGATAGCGGAGCAGCGCGGCGGGCGCCTGGAGGGGACCCGGCAGCGGCGGCGCGGCGACGACGCCGAGGCCGAGCCCGGGATCCGCCAGCGCCACGCGGAGGCGCGGCTGGAACGCGAGCTTCGCCGTGGCGCCGATCTCGCCGAGGAAGTCGAGCGCCGCCGTGTAGGCGCCCATGAGAGCGTGCGGCCCGTTGTCCACCACGTCGCCGGTGGCGGGATCGGTGAACGAGTAGGCCCGGCCACCGAGGAAGGGACGCCGCTCGACGAGGGTCACGGCGGCACCCCGGCGCGCCAGACGGACGGCCGCGGCAAGCCCCGCGAAGCCGCCGCCCACCACCGCGACGCGGGGCGGGGCGGTCATCCCACCAGCCGGTAGAGGAAGCTCAGGTGCGGGCGAGCCCAGGCCGCCATCGCGAGCCCCGCCTTCTCCGGCCGCGTGAGCCGCACCTTCGGCCCGAAGACGTCGTAGCGGCGGAACATCACGCGGCGCAGCAGCTGCTCGTAGATGAGACGCATCGCCTCGGCGGGCGCGAGCGTCGGCCGGTCCTCCTCGGCCAGCAGGAAGCGCGCGCGCCCATAGTGCTCGCCGGCGCGCGCACACTCGAACGCCATGACGCGCCGGAACGCCTCCGTGCAATGCCCGGCGAGGACGTCCTCCTCGGGGCAGCCGGAGCGCCGGAGGTCCTCGCGCGGCAGGTAGATGCGGCCGCGGCGCGCGTCCTCGGCGACGTCGCGCAGGATGTTGGTGAGCTGGAACGCCAGCCCGAGGTGCACGGCATACTGGCGCGCCGAGGGGTTCTGGTAGCCGAAGATCTCGATCGCGATCAGGCCGACCGAGCTCGCCACGCAATGACAGTACGCGGCGAGGTCACCTTCCCACGTCTCGTAGCGGTCGCGCCGGAGGTCCGTCTCGACGCCCGTGATGACGGCCTCGAAGTGCTCGCGCGCGATCGCGAAACGCTCGACGGTGTCGGCCAGCGCGACGCCGATCGGGTGGCGCGGGCGGCCCCGGTAGACCGCGTCGAGCTCCGCCCGCCAGCGCGCCAGGAGCCGCTCCGGATCGGCCGTCGCGCCGGGCTCGTCGGCGATGTCGTCGGCCGCCCGGCAGAACGCGTAGACCGCGCAGAGCGAGCGGCGCCGCTCGGGCGTGAGCAGCCGGAAGCCCCAGTAGAAGTTCGACGACGCGCGACGGGTGCGCGCCGCGCAATACTCGTAGGCCGCGGCGAGCGGAGTGGTGACGAGCGCCGGCGTGCTCATCGCCAGAGCCCCCGCACGACCAGCCGGAGCAGCTCGGCGCGACCGAGGGTCGGACGGCGACGGAAGACGTCGTAGTCGACCGCCTCGATACGGGCCAGGATTGCAAGGCCGCCGCGCGCAAAGATGCGCACCTCGTGCCGGAGCCGCCGGCCGACCATGTCGGCGAGCGGCAGGCCGCGCTCGAACAGCGCGCGGGTGCGGGCAATCTCGAACGCCAGCAGTCCCCGGAAGGCGGCGTTCGTCCGGCGTGTGGCGAGCGCCTCGCGACTGCCAGGAAAGCGCTCGAGGTCCTCGTCGGGGAGGTAGACCCGGCCGCAGTCGAGGTCGCCGGCGACGTCCTGCCAGAAGTTCGTCAGCTGGAGCGCCGTGCAGATGTCGTCGGCGCGGCGCTGGCGCTCGGCATCCTGGTGGCCGAAGAGCGCGAGCACGAGGCGACCCACGGGATTGGCGGAGCAGCGACAGTAGCCGAGCAGGTCGGTGAACGTCGCGAAGCGGCGCGTCTCGCCCGCCGCGTCGCGGCGGAACGCAGCCAGGAGATCGCGGAACGGCTCGAGCGGCAGCGCATGCGCCGCGATCGTGTGGCCGAGCGCCCGAAAGAGCGGGTCGCCGGCGGCGCCCGGGTCACGGGCGCAGGCGAGGAGCTTCTCTTCCCACGCGTTCAGGCGGCCGATTCGGTCGCGCCGATCGGTCTCGCCTTCGTCGGCGATGTCGTCGGCGCCCCGCGCGAAGGCGTACACCGCCGCCAAGTCGTGGCGAAGGCGCCTCGGCAGGAGCCAGGAGCCGATCGTGAAATTCTCGTAGTGCGTGCGGGCCACGCGCGCACAGTGTGCATACGCGGCCGCCAACTCGGCGGGGCTCGGCCCCCGCATCGCTTCCTCGAGCACCGCGCTCATGCCGCGAGGGCCGCCCTCACGCGACCGTACTCCCGCCGGTCGTTGCGAATGCCGTGCAGCACGAACTCGCCCATGAAGCCCGGCGGCGGCTCGCCGCCCGCCTCGCCAGCTCCAGCCAACCGCTCGTACTCGGCCACGTCAATCACGGTGCGCCGCGCGAGCACATCCCCGACGCCCGCGTCCGCGACCGCCGCCACATCCGGAGACACGGTGCCGGTGAAGAACTCCGCGCAGCAGCCACTGCCGTAGGAGAAGAGCCCGAGCCGGCGGCCGGCGAGTCCCGCGCCTTCGGCCTCGAGGAGCGAGGCGAGACAGAGATAGAGCGACGCCGTGTAGGTGTTCCCCACCCGCGCGACGGCCGCGAGCCCGGGCGCCACCGCCTCGCGATACGACGCCACTGCCGCGTCTTCCACGCCCGGGCCGACTCGCGCCCAGCGCGCGGGCGCGGCGCGCCAGTCGAGCTCGACGAGGCGACGATGTGCCTTCATCGCCATCTTGGGAAAGGGCGTGTGATAGAGGAGCCGCGTCAGGCGATCGGCGAGCGCCTCGTCGGGGCCGAGGAGTGGCCGCTCACCGGCGCGGTACGCCGTGAAGGCGCCGGCGAGCGCCTCGAGGTAGCACTCGACCGAGTACTTGCCGTCCACCAGGGCCTCGCGCCGCCCGATCGGACGCCAGAAGTCGTAGACGTTGTCGGCGTACGTGCCCGTCTCCTCGTCGAGGGCGAGGGCCTTCGGCTCGGCCCCGACGAGCATGGCGACGGCGCCGGCGCCCTGCGTCGGCTCGCCGGGCGAGCCGAGCGCGTAGCGCGCGATGTCGGCGGCGATGACCAGGGCGCGCCGCGGCCGCCCGCCGCCGGCGCGTACCCAGTCCGCCGCCGTCATGAGCCCCGCAGTCCCGGCGTAGCAGGCGTGCTTCAGCTCGTAGACGCGGCAGCGGCGACCGACGCCGAGCAGCTCGTGCACGAAGATCGCGACCGGCTTGGCGTTGTCGACGCCGGTCTCGGTGGCGACCAGCAGCATGCCGATCGTGTCGGGATCGATGCCCGCCGCGCGCAGCAGCCGGGCGCCCGCCGTCGCCGCCATGGTGACGACGTCCTCGCAGGGCGGCGCGATGGCCATCGCCTCGACGCCGAGCCCCTGTGTCATCTTCTCGGGCGGCACGCCACGCGCGCGCGCCAGCTCGGCGAGCGGCAGCGAAAACGACGGGACGTAAACGGCGAGGCGCTCGATGCCGGCGGTCATCCCTCGTTCCTCGCCGCCAGCCGCGCCCGGTACTGCCCGAGCGCCATCAAGGGGAAGTAGTGCCGGTAGAGGTGGTAGCGCAGATAGAAGTGCCGCGGGAACCCCGTGCCGGTGAACGCACGCTCCTCCCAGGTGCCGTCCGGCCCCTGGGTGCGGAGGAGCCAGTCGACGCCGCGCTCGACGGCGGCGCTCGACGGCCCGTCGGCGGCGAGGAGCCCGAGCAGCGCCCACGCCGTCTGCGACGGCGTGCTCTCGCCCCGTCCGGCGAGCGCCTCGTCGTCGTAGGAAGCCACCGTCTCACCCCAGCCGCCGTCCGGATTCTGGCGCGCGGTCAGCCACTCGACGGCGCGCCGCACCCAGGGCGCGCGCATGTCCTCCCCGATCCGCTCGAGGCCGGCGAGCGCACACCACGTCCCGTAGACGAAGTTGACGCCCCAGCGACCCCACCAGCTGCCGTCGCTCCGCTGCGTGCGCCGCAGGAACTCGACGGCGCGCCGCGCCCGCCCGAAATCGAGCGTGTAGCCGACGGTGCCCATCAGGTGGAGCAGGCGTCCGGTCAGATCCTCGGTGGGCGGGTCGATCATCGCCTCCATGTCGGCGAACGGGATGCGATTCAGGAACGCGGCCGTGTTGTCGGTGTCGAAGGCGGCCCAGCCACCGTCGCGGCTCTGCATGCCGAGCGTCCAGTTGAGCCCGTAGGCGATCGCCCGCTTCCCCTCCGCGGTGCGCGCGACGGGCAGCGCGTCGAGCACCGTCAGGATCACGGCCGAGTCGTCGACGTCGGGGTACCAGTCGTTGGCGAACTCGAACGCCCATCCGCCGGGCTCGAGCCTCGGGTTCAGCACCGACCAGTCGCCGCGTCGGAATATCTGGTTGGCGACGAGCCAGTCGGCGGCGCGCCCGAGCGCCGGGTGCGCGGCGTCGAGCCCGGCGTCGAGGAGCGCCCTGGCGGCGAGCGCCGTGTCCCAGTTGGGCGACACGCAGGGCTGGTACATGAGCGTGCCCTCGCACTCGACGAGAAAGTCCTCCACGCCCTGGATGCCGCTCATCATCGCCGGATGATCGGCCGCGAAGCCGACCGCGTGGAGCGCGAGCACGGCGTTCACCATCGCCGGCTGGATGCCGCCCCACTGGCCGTTCGTGTCCTGATGCCGGAGGATCCACTCGATGGCGCGCGCGACCGCACGGCGGCGGAGCCCGCGCCACGAGAAGGGGGCCAGCGACTTCAGCGCGCGGTCGACGGCGAGAAAGAAGTTACGCATCGTCACCAGCTCGGGCGAGCGCGCAAAGGCCAGCTCCTCGCGCGTGGGCGGCCCGAGCCACAGCTCCGATACGCCGGCGTCCGGCTCGATCCGAACCGCCGGCCGGTGCGCCATGAGCAGCGTCAGCGGCACCACGGTGCCGCGCGCCCAGCTCGACATCGCGTAGATGTTGAGCGGGAACCACGGCGGCAGCAGCACGAGCTCGACGGGCAGGGACGGGACGCCGGCCCACGGGAACTGGCCGAAGTAGGCGAGCCAGATGCGCGTGAAGACACCCGCCCGCGCGAGTCCGCCCTGGCCCCTGATGAAGTCACGGGCGCGGGCGAGCGCCGGCTCGGTCCCGTTCATACCGATGAGCTTGAGCGCGAAGTAAGCTTCGATCGTGGCCGACGGGCCGCCAGGCCCGTTGTAATAGATCGGCCAGCTCCCGTCCGCCTGCTGGAGCCCGAGAAGTCGCTCGGCCAGACGCCGCTCGACGTCCGGCCGCTCGCGGCCGAGCACGCGGTTGAAGAAGACGTACTCGGCCTCCATCGTGGCATTCGCCTCGAGCGGCGCATGCCAGTAGCCACGCGCGTGCTGGGTGGCGAACAGGTACTGGCTGGCGCGCGCGATCGCCTGGGGAACCCGGACGGGAAGACCCTCGCCGGTCGATCCGCCCACCAGTGTCAGCCGTCCCTCCGATGTGCTCATCCGTTAGGCCGCCTCCTCCGCCGCCGCCCCCACGTGCGCCACGATCGTCCGCGTGCCGTCGGCGCCGAGTGCCCCGGCGAGCCGCTCGGGGTCGGGCGCGCGTGCCCCCACGGCGCCCCCCGCCCCGCCGCCCGTCAGCTTCGCGCCGAGCGCGCCCGCGGCCCGCGCGCGCGCGGCCAGCGCCTCGACCTCCGGCGCCGACACGCCGATTGTCTCGAGCAGCGTCTGGTTGCGGTCGAAGGCGCGGCCGAGCGCCGCGAGGTCGCCCGCCTCGACGGCCCGCGCGCCGTCCTCCACGGTGGCCGCGACCGCGTCGAACAGCGCCTCGTGCCGGGCGCGGTCGGCCTCCCAGCGGGCGCGGAGCCCCATGACCGCGGCGCCGGTGCTGCGCGGCCGTGCGCCGAAGGCGATCACCAGCGGCAGCGGCACGACGGGCCGCACGGGCGCGACCACCGGCGGCGTGCCGCGCACGAACCGGAAGCAGCCACCGAGCGCCGCCGCCGCCGGGTCGATGCCCGACGGATGGCCGTGGAAGATCGACTCGAGGCGCGTGGCGACCTCGAGCTCCTCGTCGCGCGCGAGCCGCCGCCCCGCGGCCGCCGCCAGCGCGCGCAGGACGGCGACTGCCAGCGCCGCCGAGCTGCCGACGCCGACGCCGGCCGGGACGTCCGAACGCACGCGGACGACGAGGCCGCGCGGCTCGAGCCCGACCGCGGCCGCGGCCTCGGCGATGAGACGCGCCGCCCGCGGGTCGTCGGCGTGCCGGTCGCTCTCGAACCGCGCCGGCCCCTCTCCAGCGACGACCTCCGCCTCGAGCCAGAGCGGCAGACCGGCGGCGAGCGCCGGGCGGCCGTACACCACGGCGTGCTCCCCGAGCAGGATCACCTTGCCCGCGGCGCGGCCGCGAGCGGACGCCTTCACGAGCGCGGCTCCAGCGCGCGCAGCAGCTCCCGCGCGCGATCGATCTTCACCTCGCCCGCCGCCAGCAGGCGGCGGCGAAGCTCCTCGGCCTCCTCCCCTCGCGCCCCCGCGGCGTGCGACACCGCCCGCGCATGGAGCGCCATGTGGCCCTTCTGGATCCCCTCGGTGGCGAGCGCCCGCATCGCCGCGAGGTTCGAGGCGAGCCCCACCGCCGCCATGATCCCGGCGAGCTCCCGGGCGCCCGAGACGCCGAGGATGCGCAGCGCGAGCCGCACGCGTGGATGGGACTGCACCACCGGTCCGACGGTCGACACCGCCATCGGCAGCTCGAGCGACCCGACGAGCATGCCCTTCTCGATCTGCCACCGGCTGAGCGAGCCGTATCCGCCGTCGCGGCAGGCATAGGCGTGCGCCCCGGCCTCGATCGCGCGCCAGTCGTTTCCCGTCGCCACCGCGAGCGCGTCGATGCCGTTCATGATGCCCTTGTTGTGCGTGGCGGCCCGATACGGGTCGGACGCCGCGAACTCGTACGCGTAGAGGACCCGCTCGGCCACCTCGGCACCGTCCAGGCCGTCGCGCTCGAGCGCCGAGAAGGGGATGCGTACCGCCGCGCGCGCCAGGCGCCGGTCGGCGAGGTTCGAGAGGATGCGCAGGCAGGCCGTGCCGCCGGCGATCTCCTCGACCATGGGCGAGAGCGTCTCGACCAGCGAGTTGACGGCGTTGGCGCCCATCGCGTCGCCGGTGTCGAGCAGCACGTGGACGACCACCATCGTCTCGTCGCGCGGCGAGCGCACCAGCCGGACCTCGACGTCGCGCGGGCCGGCGCCTCGCCGGCAGAGCCCCGGCGTCGCCTCCTCGGCGGCGGCGAGGAGTCGGGCCCGGGACGCCCCCAGGCGCTCCACGGCCGCGCCCGGATCCGCGACGTTGATGAGCTGGATCTGCCCGATCATCGCGCCCGGCTCCGCCTCGGCGACAAAGCCGCCGGCCTCGCGCGCAATCAGCGCCGCGTACGAGGCCGCCGCGATCACCGACGGCTCCTCGACCACCATCGGGATCACGTGGTCGCGCCCGTTCACCTGGAAGTTGAGCGCCACGCCGAACGGCAGGGCGAACGTGCCGACGGCGTTCTCGATCATGATGTCGGCGACGTCGAGCGGCAGGGCATCCGCCGCCGTCAGCGCCTCGACCTCGGCGGCCGACAGGTCGAGCACCTCCGCGAGCCGCCGGCGCCGCTCTTCCACACTGAGCTGGTAGAACGCCGGAATGCGTGACGTACTCATGCGCCTCCTTCCGCGACGAGCCAGTCTCTCAGCCGGCCTCCGAGCACCACGGGCGCATGCCCGAGCGTCTCGAGGTCGCGTGAGCCGGTGAGTACCATCGCCAGCTTGAGGCCGGCGACGAGACGGTCGACGTACGCGCCGGCCGCCTCGACGCCACCCTCCCGGTAGGCCCGGAAGACCGGCAGGGCCATCCCCGCCGCGTGCGCCCCGAGCGCGATCGCCTTGGCGACGTCGAGGCCGGTGCGGATGCCGCCGCTCGCGATGAGCTCGAGCCCGAGACCGCGGAGACCGAGCAGCGTGGCAGCCGTCGGGATGCCCCAGTCCGCGAACAGCGCCCCGAGCTCCCGCTCGCGGCTGCCGGCGCGCAGCGTCTCGACCTTCACCCACGACGTCCCGCCCGCGCCGGACACGTCGGCCACCCGGATGCCCGCGGCCTTCAGACGCTCCCCCACCCCGCGCGACAGCCCGCAGCCCGTCTCCTTGACGACGACGGGCAGCGACAGCTCGCCGACCAGGCGTCCGAGCGTCGCGACCCCGCGCCGGAAGTCCCGGTCGCCGCCCGCCTGGATCATCTCCTGCGCCGGGTTCAGGTGGATGCAGACGGCGTCCGCGCCCACGGCCCGGGCGAGCTCCTGCACTTCGCGGGGCGCCATCGCCGCGGCCTGCACGATGCCGAGGTTCGCGAGCACGAGCGTGGTCGGCGCGTGCTCGCGGACCGCGAAGGTGTGGGCCAGCTCGGGGGCGCGGTGCATGGCGCGCTGCGAGCCGAGCCCGAAGCCGATGCCGTGCGTCTCGGCCACGCGCGCGAGACCGCGATTGATCTCCGACGCCTCCTCCGTGCCGCCGGTCATGCCGCTGATGACGAGTGGGGCGCGGAGCCGCTTGCCGAGCAGTGTGGTGCCGACGTCGATCTCGTCCACCGCGAGCTCGGGGAGCGCGTTGTGGACGAAGTCGACCTCCTCGAGGAGCGTCGTCTTGCCGGCATACTCGACCTCCGCCGCCTCGCAGAGCTCGAGATGCGAGCGCTTGCGGTCGCCGATCGTCTCAGCCACCGGTCACCCCTTCGGGCGCGATCTCGACCGACAGCGGGACGATGCCGACCTCCTGCCAGGCGGCCCGCACGCGCGCCGCCTGGGCGGCCGAGCCCGCCAGCGCGATGCCGCAGTCACCGGCCCCGGCGCCCGACGGCTTGGCGACCGCCCCAACCCGTCGGGCCGTGGCGACGAGACGGGCGAGCGCCGGGGTGACGATCGGGATGTCCACCTCCGAGCCGAGCCGTTCGAGCAGGTCCGCCGAGCGATCGACGGCGTCGGCCAGGGATTGCGCGTCGCCGCGCTCGATGGCCTCGGCCGCCCGCGCGGCCACCTCGCGCAGCGGACCGAGACTTCGCGGCTCGTACGCCGTCGCCGCCGCGAAGCGGGCGAGCAGGAGACCCGTCGGCGCCGACTCACCGGTCCAGCCCGCCACCAGATGGACGCCGCGCGGCAGCGTGCGAGGCTGGACGCGCAGCGCCGCGTCCTTCCGGCGTACCTCGACCAACCCGCCGTGCACCGCCGCGGCGAGGTCCGCGCCACTGCCCCGACCCTCCTGGAAAAGCGCGTTGGCGGCGAGGGCGCGCTCGAGAATGCCCTCGCGGGTTGGCCGGCCGGCGGTCGCGAGGAAGGCGGCGACGGCCGCCACCAGCGTTGCGCTGCTGCGGCCAAGCCCGAGCTTGCGCTCGCCCACCAGGAACGGGCGCGAGTCGACGGTGACGTCGGCGCCGAGGTGGGCGGCGATGCCGCCGCGCTCGGCAACCGCATGCAGCGCGGCCAGCACCGCGCCCGCGTCGCCGCCCGGCATCTCGTTGCGCGCGACGGGCGCTTCCCAGCGCGTGCCCTCGGCAAGCGAGGTCACGACCAGGGGTCCCGGCTTCTCGCCGAACCCGACCCGCACCTCGGCATAGCGATCGACCGCGGCCAGCACCGCCGGCGCGCCCATCAGGACCACGTACTCGCCGCTCAGGAAGAGCTTCCCGGGCGCCCGGGCCACGGCCTCGGTCATCGATATCCTTCGCTCGCGCTCACGTGATCAGCTCCGCGCCGCGCCCAGGCCGGCAGGTGACGATGCGCTCGACGCCCGGCACGGCCTCGAGCGCGGCGGCCACGCGCGGAGCATCGGCGGGGGTGCAGAGCACCTTCACCTGGGGACCCGCATCGATGGTGAAGAACGCGCTCACCCCCTCGGCGCGGAGCGCCCAGACGCGATGGATGCACCCGACGGTGGCCGGGCGCCAATAGACCAGCGGCGGCCGCGCCGCCAGGCCCGCGGCATGCATCTTGAGCGCACTGTGCTCGGCGACGAGGCCGAGCGCCTCGAGGTCGCGGGCGCGGATCGCGGCACGGGTCGCGGCGAGATCCGCCTCGGCGCCCGCCACCCAGGCGGGATAGAAGGGCGACGCCGCCGTGCGCACCATGCCGTCGCGCGAGGACACGGTCTTCGGTGCCGTGCTGGTGACCGCGACGACCGTGCGCACGTCCCAGTGCTCCAGCGGGGCGAGCGGCTCGGCGAACGAATCGACGCCGTCGGCGCGCTCGCCGCGATGCCACTCGACGAAGCCGCCGAAGATCGAGCGCGACGCCGAGCCCGAGCCGCGCCGGGCGAGAGCCGAGAGCCCCGGCGGGTCGAGGGCCAGGCCTGCCGCGCGGCTCGCTGCCAGGGCGAGCGCCGCGAAGGCCGCTGCCGACGACGCGAGCCCGATACCGCGTGGCACCGTGCTGCGCATCGCCACCGTCGCGCGCTCGCGTCGATGCGCCGCCGCACGGACGAGGTCGAGGAAGCGCGTCACACGGGTCGCCTCTCCGCCGGTCGTCTCGACGCCGTCGATCGCGAGTCGGTCGGCCTCGCCACCGCCGCCGAAGGCCACCGCCGCCTCCGTGCCGAGTCCGTCGAGGGTGAGCGAGATGCTTCCCGTCGCCGGGAGGTTCAGCACCGTGTCGCGCTTGCCCCAGTACTTGACGAGGGCGACGTTCACGTTGGCGCGAGCGGTCGAGTCGGCGCCGACCATCTCAGTGGTGGGCCTTTGTAACGCGTTGAGTCCGTCCACGCACGTGCATGGCGCCTGACCGTCGCTCTAAACCGATCGGTCAGGCGCCTTCCCAAAAAAATCCCGTGGGCCAGGATGAGGGTCTCCCGCCGACGGGCGAGTTCAAAATTGTCGAATCATGGCGCGTATAGAGGCTCGCTCACGAGCTGTCAACGTCCCCCGCCCCGAGCGCGTGAAAAAGACTCGACTCGCGCTGGTAAAAGCCCTGCGTGTGCAACGAGTCGCGCAGGTGGAGGTAGGTATAGTCCAGGTGGTGGCAGATCTCGTGCAGCAGGGTGCGCAGGAAGGTCCGGTAGGCGACCACGTGGCCGCGCTTGGCGGTGATCATCCACACCCGGATGACATCGCGGCCGCGGCCGTTGGCCGGCGTATAGAGACCATGCAGCTCGCCCCGACCGGTCGGGGGGCGGCGGAGCTCGACGCGGACGACGACCTGGGGCACCCGGAGCGACGTGCAGATGCCGTTGCCGATCCGCTGCGCCACCGCCTCCACGTCCTGCGGTCGCCCCGTCGCGAGCGCCGCGGGCAACCCCGCGACGGCGTCCCGCAACGCCGAGCCAGCGCCGAGCGGCAGCGACGTCACGCGGTCGCTCGCCGCCGCGACGCGTTGGAGGGCGGCGGGAAGCCGCCGATACCAGGTGGGACGCGCAGGCGGGCGAAACCCGACGGCCATCGTCGCGGGCACTGTACCGGAGTCGCGCCGGCCGTCCAAATCTGTGCTAGGAAGCCGACCCGAGACTGCGTCTCGGGTCGGGATCGGAAGCGAGCGTGCGGCGTTCGGTGGATAAGGCGAACGTCATGCCGCGGCCGGCGAAGCCGGCGCGGCACAACGCGGCGTGTTGGGAACTTGGCTGGCAACCCGCCGCAGAGACACGCTCCCGACGCGCGCGCTGGAGCTCGGCAAGGTTTGCCGCGCCGGCTTCGCCGGCCGCGGCACGACGTCGGTCGCTGTCCACCGGACGGCATTCTCGCTGTCCGTCCCCGACCCGAGACGCAGTCTCGGGTCGGGCTCCTAGCCGCCTGCCGTGATCCCCGTCGACCTGCTGCTCGATCTCGTGCGCGGTCTCACGGCGTCGACGCCGCCGCCCCGCGGCCTGCCCTACCTCGGCCTCGAGCATCCGAGCGGTACCGGCTTTCATCTGCTCGACGCGCTCAGCGCTCGCGGCATCTTTCGCAAGTACGAGCTCGTGCTCGAGGTGGGCGCCGGCCTCGGGGGCCGGGCACGGTGGCTCGCGACCCGCTACGGCTGCGAGGTGGTGGGCGCCACGCTCACGCTCGCGGAGGCGACGGCCGGCACGGAGCTCGGACGCCGGACGCGGGCGCACGCCGCGGTGCGGCTGGTGCCCGCTGCGCCGGCGGCGCTGCCGTTCCGCGCCGCGCACTTCACGCACGTCTGGCTGGTGGAGAGCCTCTCGGGTCTGGACGACGTGGCGGCCGCCCTCGCCGAGGCCCACCGCGTCGTGCGTCCAGGCGGGGGGCTCGCGGTGCAGGACCTCTTCCCCGCCGGGCACGCGCCGTCGATCTCGGGCCGGCGCTCGACGGACCCCGAAGCCTACGTCGCGGCGATCGCCGCCGCCGGCTTCATCGACGTCGAGGTCCGCGACCGTACCGGAGAGGCCGCCGAGCGCGCGCCGCGCGCCGTCGCGGCCCGGGAGCTGCTGCACGCGAGGCTGCGCAGCGATCCCCGCCTCACCGCGCTCGCCGCGGAGCGCGAGGCGCCCGGTCGGGCGCTCGCCGAGGGCGCGCTGCGGGTCGTGCAGCTCGTCGCGAGGCGGCCGGCCTGAGCATGGCTCAGTCCCGGTCGACGGGGTAGCGGAGCTCCGTCCAGCGCCGCCAGCCACCGTCCATCGAGAGCGTGCGCCGGTACCCCATGGTCTGGAGCGCGTCGGCCGCGAGCGCCGAGCGAAAGCCGCCGCCGCAGTAGAGGATGATCTCGGCGTCCCGATCCGGGATCGCCTTCTCGATGTCGCGCTCGATGACACCCTTCGAGAGGTGGAGCGCGCCGCGAGCGTGGCCCTGCGCCCACTCCCGATCCTCGCGCACGTCGACCAGGTGGAATCGCTCGCCCGCCTGCTGCCGGCGGTGGACCTCCTCGGGCGTCGTCTCACGGATGCGCGTCTTGGCGTCGGCGACGAGCCTGAGAAAACCCGGCGAGTGCTCCATCGGTCGAGCCCTACCACGAGCGCCGGGCGACGGCATCCCTGCCGCCGACGGCGGCGTCATCCGAGTCCGCGCATGGGCCGTCCCTGGCACAGGGTGCCAAGGTCGGCGTGCCATCGCCGGTCGTCCCGCCGGGAAAGGGGGCCGTGCTTCCTGCCCGCGCACGATGCCACGAGGCCGGCACTCCGGTTGCTCATGCGCCTGGACGATCGAGGGGGTTCTGGAGGAATCGCCATGTACGAGCTCTTGGCCTTTGCGTTCTCGCTCCTCTTGCTGAGCGCCTCGCCGGCTCTCGGCTGCAACAAGCATACGGACTGCGGCGACGGCAATCCGTGCACGATCGATAGCTGCGACCAGTCCTCCCGGACCTGCCGCCACGTCCCGGCGATCGATGGAACGCGATGCGACGACGGCAACGCGTGCACCCAGAGCGACACGTGCGCGGGCGGCCGCTGCATCGGCGGTCAGCCGATCGTGTGCGCGGCGGAAGACCAGTGCCACGCGGGGGTGTGCGACGCGAACACGGGTCGTTGCTCGAACGTGGCCTTGCCCGACGGCACCGCGTGCGACGACGGCAACGGCTGCACGCAGACGGACACCTGCCAGGCCGGCGCCTGCACCGGCTCGAACCCCGTGGTGTGCGTTCCGATCGACGCCTGCCACCTCGCGGGCACCTGTGATCCGGCGACGGGAATCTGCTCCAACCCGTCGAAGGACCCGGTGGTGTGCGATGCCGTCGATCAGTGCGCGATGGGGGGCACGTGCAACCCGGCCACCGGCGTCTGCGTGACGCCGCCCAAGCCGGACGGCAGCCCGTGTAACACGGGGAGCCATGTGGCGTGCTCGGTTCCGGACACCTGCCAGGGAGGGACGTGCGTCGAAGGCGGCGGCGGCGACCGAGACGGCGATCACGTCTGCGACGCGGACGACAACTGCCCCGACTACGCGAACACCGACCAGGGCGATCTGGATCGGGACGGCATCGGGGACGCGTGCGACGGCAACGACGCGAAGCTGATCATCACGTCGCTGTCCATCCGCGGCAGTCGTCGCGCGGGGAAATACGGCAGCATCAGCGCGAAGGGGAAATTCCGGATCGAGCCGGCATCGCCGATGCAGTCGTTCGACTCGCGAGGGGGGATCACCGCTCGGGTGACGGACGACCTGGCGCTCGATCACACGGCCAAGTGGGAAGACACGGAATGCCGCACGCTCGGTCGCGCCATCGCGTGCCGGAAGGACACTGAGCCATTCGAGGTGAAGTTCAGCGCGGCGTCGTCAAACCCCGACGTGATCAAGTTCAGCATGCGCTTCCCGCTGCTGGCCGATCCGGCCGTCCTTCATCCTCCCGTCAGCCTGACGTTCACGACGCACGGGATCATCGACCGCGAGGGGACGATCGGCGCCTGCCGGGATTCCTCCGGCGCGATGCGCTGCCGGCAGCCTTAGCCGGGTTCCGGGAACGGCGCACGGCGCTCGTGCCAGCGCGTCGCGCGCTGGTAGGCGTGCCCCGCCGCGAGTACCCGGTCCTCGGCGAACGGCGGCCCCACCACCTGGAGGCTGACGGGCATGCGCGCTGACGTGAGCCCGCAGGGGAGCGCGAGCGCCGGAAGCCCGACCAGGTTGAATGGCGCGGTGAGACGCGTGATCGCCTGCGCGGTGTCGAGCTCCTGGCGGCCGAGCCGCACGAGGAGCTCGTCCGGGCGCGGCGCGACGACGGGGGTGGTCGGCAGCACGAGCAGGTCGACGCGTGCGAAGGCGGCGCGCGCTTCCTCGTAGAGACGGGTCCGCAGGCGCTGCGCGGCGAGGTAGTGGTCCTGCTCGACCATCTTCCCGAGCGCCAGGTAGACGCGGAGCTCGAGGCCCGTGTGCGCCCGACGCGACCCCAGCAACGATCCGAGCGCCCGCTCCGCCTCCGCCAGGATGGTCGCCCCGAGCGCCGCGTTCGCGTGCGCCAGGGACGGCAACACGACGTCGGTGGTGGCGGCACCCGCCTCGCGGAGATCGACGAGCGCCGTCTCGAACACGGCGGCGACCTCGGGCTCGATCAGCTCGAAGGCGAAGGCACGCGGGATGCCGAGGCGCAGGCCGCGAAGCGGACGATCGAGACGCGCGGCATAATCGGGGACCGGCAGGCGCGCGCTCGAGCCGTCGGCCGGATCGTGGCCGGCGATCGCCTGGAGCACCAGCGCCACGTCTTCCACGCTGCGGGCGAGCGGTCCCACGTGGTCGAGCGTCGGAGCGAGCGGCGTGACCCCGGCGCGGCTCACCCGGCCGTAGGTCGGCTTGAGGCCGGTCACGCCACAGAAGCTCGCCGGGATGCGCACCGACCCGCCCGTGTCGGTCCCGAGCGTGGCGGGCACGAGGCGGGCGGCGACGGCCGCGCCGGAGCCGCTGCTCGATCCGCCGGGAACGCGGTCCGCCGCCCACGGGTTGCGCGGCGTCCCGAGCGCCGCGTTCACCCCGGTCGGACCGAAGGCCAGCTCGTGCATGTGGGTGGTGCCGAGCACGACCGCCCCGGCCTCTCTCAGCCTCGCGACGACGGTCGCATCGGCGGTGGCGGGCGGATCGCCTGCGAAGGCCGGGCTGCCGTTCCCGCGCACCAGACCGCGCACGGCGAACAGATCTTTCACCGCGACGGGAACGCCCGCGAGGGGCCCCGCCGTCCCACGGCCGAGGGCGCGGTCTGCGGCCGCCGCGGCCACGAGCGCCTCGTCGCGGATGACCGCGACGAACGCGTGCGCGTCGCCGTCGAGCGCCTCGAGACGCGCGAGGTGCGCCTCCGCGACGGCCGCGGCCGTGGTTTCGCGCGCGCGGAGCAACCGGCGGAGCTCCGCCACGCCGAGGTCGGTGAGCGCGGCGCTCATTCGGCGGCGTCGTCCGCGAGGCGCGCGGGAACGAAGGGCTCGGCATCGCCGAGGTCGAGCCCCACGAGCGCATCGAGCGAGGCCAGGACCGGCGCCAGGCGCTGCTCGATGACCGGCACGAGCTCGGCCGGCAGATCCAAACCGGCGGCCGCCAGCCGTTCGCCGAGAGAAGGAGAGCCGGCCATGCCTAGCGGAAGCCTCCGGACTCGATGACCTGCATCCCCGGCAGAATCGCCTCCGGGAGATCCTGCACGAAGCGCGACGGCTGGCCGAGGACCATGCCCGCCGCCCGGTCGTAGATGTCGATCGGGTACGAGAGGTAGAGGTTGTCTTTGGCCCGCGTCACAGCGACGTAGAGCAGCCGGCGCTCCTCCTCCACCTCGTCACCATCGTGCAGGTTCAGGTAGGAGGGGAAGCGGCCGTCGACCAGCCAGATGACGAACACGGTGTGCCACTCGAGACCCTTGGCCGAGTGGATCGTCGACAGCGTCAGGAGGCCTTCCTCCACGCGGGCGGCGAGCACGTCGCCCACACTGTCGGTCGGCGGCTCGAGCGCCATGTCGGCGAGCAGCGAGGCGAGGCTCCGGTAGCGGCCCGCAATGGTGATGAAGTGCTCGAGGTCCTTCTCCCGCTTCGGGAAGTCATCGCGATGGATCTGCCGGAGCATCGGCGTGTAGAAGCCGACGACGCGCGCCACCTTCTCGCCCGGCAGCATCTCGTCCGGGGCGATCTCGGCGAGCAGCGCCGCCAGCCGTCCGAGGTCCTTGGCGTAGGCGCCGCGGCGTGGATAGGCCGCCAGGCGCTCGCTCACCGCCTCGATCGTCGGCGCATCGACGACGTGCGCGAAGATGTCGTCCGCGGTCTTCGGGCCGACCCCGTCGAGCAGCAGGAGCACGCGGTGCCAGGAGACGGCGTCGCGCGGGTTGGCGACGATCCGCAGATGGGCCAGCGCGTCCTTCACGTGCGCCGTCTCGATGAACTTGAAGCCGCCGCGCTTGACGAACGGCAGGTCCGCACGCTGGAGCTCGAGCTCGAGGTCGAAGGAGTGGAAGCTCGACCGGAACAGGACCGCGATCTCGTCGAGCGAAACGCCTTCCTCGCGCAGCTCGAGGATGCGCTGGCAGACGAAGCGCGATTGCGCCTGCTCGTCGGAGCACTGGACCAGTGACGGCGGACCGCCTGGACCCCGATGTGCGTGCAGGATCTTGGTGTGCTTGTCGGCGGCGCGCTCGATGACGGCGTTGGCGAGGTCGAGGATCGGCTGGGTGGACCGATAGTTCTCCTCGAGCTTGATGATCCGCGTGCCGGGGAAGAGGTCCGGGAACTCCATGATGTTGCGGAAGGTGGCGCCGCGGAACGAGTAGATGCTCTGGCTGTCGTCACCGACCGCCATGACGTTCCGGTGCGCCACGGCCAGGCCGCGGACGATCTCGGCCTGGAGGCGGTTGGTGTCCTGGTACTCGTCGACCATGACGTAGCGATGGGAGCGCGAGAGGTGCGCGGCCGCCTCGGGGTGATCGCGCAGGAGGTCGCGTAGCAGCACGAGGAGGTCGTCGTAGTCGACGAGGTCCTGCTCGCGCTTGTAGCGCCGGTACCCCTCCTCCAGGCGCACGAGGTCGTCGAGGTGCTCGTAGAGGTGGGAATAGCCGTCCTCGAGGAGCGCCGGGACGGTGGTGCTCCGGTTCACGGCCATGCTGAAGATCTCGACGATGGCGCCCTTGCGAGGGAAGCGCCGGTCTTTCCGGTCGAGACCCGCCCGGCTGCGCAGCAGGTTCACCACGTCCTCGGAATCGCTGCGGTCGAGGATGGTGAAGCCGGGCTTCAGTCCGAGCCGCCGCGCCGCGCGCCGCAGCACCGTGTTGGCGAACGAGTGGAAGGTCCCGCCCGCCACCTGCTCGCAGCTGCCGCCGACCAGCATCGACGCGCGCCGGAGCATCTCTTCCGCCGCCTTGCGGGTGAAGGTGAGGAGCAGTATCTGAGCCGGGTTCACCCCCGATTCGACGAGCCGGGCGACCCGGTAGACGAGCGTGCGCGTCTTGCCGCTGCCGGCGCCGGCGACGACCAGCACCGGACCCTCGAGCGTCGTCGCCGCCGCGTACTGCGCCGGGTTCAGCTCGCCCTCGTAGTCGATGCGATAGCGCGGCTCGGGGCGAGCGTCCGGCCGCGGACGGAGCGTGTAGGTCTCCATCGGAGGCCCGGCCGAATGTATCGCGCGCGATCGGAGCCGGCAAACTGCCGGGCGGTTTTTGACCGCCCGTTCCGGTCGCCACGCGACGCTACTCGGGTAGAATGGCGCGCGTGGCTCTCCTCTCGCCGCTGACGCCCGACGAGCGCAGCACGTTCCTCGTGGTCACGCTCTCCGAGAAGAGTCTCGCGAAGCTCGTCGGCCGACTCGGCACCGCGCCGCCGGGCACGCGTGTCGATCGTCTCGGCACCTGGGACCTCGCCTGGAGCCTCGTCGACTACTACGAGAACGATCCCGAGGTCGCGGCAGCGGTGGACCGCACGCTCCGGAAGGACATCGGTGCGTCGCCGCTCGCCGCCGCCGTGGCGAGCGAGGGCGGCGGCCGGGCGGTGGCCGATCTCGTGCTCGAGTCCCGCGACCCGGCCCGCGACCTCGCCTGGGCGCTGCTCGGCTCGGCCGTCGAGGGCGCGGGGGAGCTGGCGTCGGCGCTCGTCAAGACGATCATCGCCGAGTTCGACGAGGCGGATGCGCACGCGCGTGAGCCGGAGGAGGGTCAGCCGGCGGAGCCGCCCGCCGACTCCCCTCCTCCCGAGACGAAGCTCGCGAGCGATGCGGCCAAGCAGGCCGCCCGCGCGCAACGCGCCCGCGACCGTACGCTGAAGCGCCTCGGCGGGCTCAAGGAGCGGCTGGTCGAGCTCGAGCGCAGCGTGGCCAGCGCGCGTCGCGATCTCAGGCAGTCGGAAGAGGAACGCACGCGGCTCGAGACCGAGGGCGACCGTCTCCGCGAGGAGCGCGAGGGCTTGCGGGCACGTCTTCAGTCCGGCACCGCCGGGGAGGTCACGCGCCTCGGCGAGGAGCTCGAGGCGACGAAGCGGCGGGCCCGCGCCCTCGACGCCGAGCTCGAGGAGGCGCGCGAGGCGGAAGCCATGCTGGCCGCCCGCCTGCGCGCGGCCGAGGCGGAGCGTACGGCGCGCCCCGCGGAGAGCGCAGAGGAACGTCCGGCGTCGAGCGGGGCGGGATGGAGCCTCCCCCTCTTCACGGACGAATTCTACGAGTCCATCCGTCGCTGGGACCGCAAGATCGTGCGCAACGCCTTCGAGAAGATCTACCGCCTGGCGGAGGACTGGCGGCACCCGAGCCTGCGCGCCATCCCGCTCGAAGGGCTCCCCGACCACTACCGCATCCGGGTGGCCACCGACGTGCGCCTGATCTACCGCCCGCTCGACGGCGGGCGGGTCGAGATCCTCTCGCTCATCGACCGCGAGGATCTGCAGCGCTACATCCGTCAGGCAAAGAGCCGCTGACCCGGGTTCCGCGCGTCACGCACGCGTTCGAGCTCGACGAGCAGCCTCGCCCAGGCGCGCCGCTCCGCCCGGGGCGCCACCAGGGGCGCACGACGCCGGCACGCCCGCGCGAGCCGCGCGTAGAACGCGGAGTCCCGTTCCGCGCGCCCGAGGAGGCGGGCAAGGACGCGCGTGGCGCCGACCGGGAAGTAGCCCGGGTAGTCCGGGCCGAGCAAGCCGACGGAGCCCGGGATGCGGCTTGCCAGCACGGGAACCGCGCTGGCGAGCGCCTCCGAGATCACGTTGGCCCCGCCCTCGATCCGCGACGACAGGACCATGAGGCGGCTGCGGGCGAGAATCGCGCGCGCCTCCCGATGCGGCCGGTCGCCGAGCCAGCGGTAACGCGGGTTCCGCGTCATCTCGTCGCACGCTCGGCGGCGCATGGCCGGCGTCATCGCGCTTCCCACCTGGAGGACGCGGATGCGGGAGTCGGCCGGCAGACCGCGGACCGCCTGCGCCGTTCGGAAGGGGTCCTTCTCGCTTCGCAAGTGACCCGGGACGCAGACGTCGAAGGAGCGCGCCGGACGTCGCCCGGGGCGCACCGGGAGCGCCGACTGATGGATCACGCGCGCCTTCGCGCGGAGGGCGCGCGGGAGCTCGCGGAGCGCGAGCGGCTGAAGCGTGACGAGTCGTGTCGCCGCCTGGAGCGCGCGTCTCGCGGCGCGGCTCCGGCCGATGTCACGGTAGACGTCGGTACCCGTCAAGGCGACGACCAGCGGCGCCTCCGGGGCACGCGCCCGGAAGCGAAGTACCGGGGCGGCATTCTTCCGTGCGTGCAGGGCGATCAGCAGATCGGGGCGGTCGTCCCGGAACGCCTCCTGCAGCGCCACCCGGTGTCCGAGGCCCCGCAGGATGCGCGCCCAGCGGAGCGCCGTCACGCGGTTGCCGTGCCGCGTGCCGGCACGCGCGGGACACAGGATGAGAATCCGCATTCCGCCCCTCTGGCGAAGCGGTATCAGTATGCTACTCCGAGGCGTGGTGCACGGGGAGGGCGGCCACGGCGGGCGGCTCGTCGCGTGGCACCGCGACGCGCGCGCGCACACGATCGCGCTCGTCGACGGTCTCGACGCCGAGCAGCTCATGGGCCCACGCCTGTCGATCGTCAACCCGTTGCGCTGGGAGGTCGGGCACGTCGGCTGGTTCCAGGAGTTCTGGGCGCTCCGACACGCGCGCGACGAGGCGTCGCTGCGGGCCGACGGCGACCGGCTCTACGACTCGGCCCGGGTCGCGCACGACACCCGCTGGGACCTCCCGCTTCCGTCCATGGCCGAGACGCTGGGCTACCTCGAGGCGGTCCTGGCGCGCGTCCGGGAGCGACTCGCGGCGCGCGAGCCGTCGCCCACGGAACGGTACTTCCACCTCCTCACGATCTTTCACGAGGACATGCACGACGAGGCGTTCGCCTATACCCGGCAGACGCTGGCCTATCCACCCCCGCCGCTCCCGGCCGCAGTGTCGTCGGCCGCCGCCGGCGCGCTCCGGGGCGACGCCCGCGTGCCCGGCGGCGCCTTCGCGCTCGGGGCGAGCCGCGACCTGCCCTTCGTCTTCGACAACGAGAAGTGGGCGCACCGGGTCGAGATCGTGCCGTTCGCGATCGGACGCGCGCCGGTCACCAATGCCGAATTCGCCACCTTCGTCGAGGACGGCGGCTACCGCCGTCGCGAGCTCTGGTCAGGGGCCGGCTGGAGGTGGCGCGAGGCGGTCGAGGCCGCACACCCCGTCTACTGGAGACGCGCCGTGGGTGGCGGCTGGGAGCGCCGCCACTTCGACCGCTGGCTGGAGCTCGAGCCGTATCATCCCGTCATCTTCGTCGGCTGGTACGAGGCCGACGCGTACTGTCGCTGGGCCGGCCGGCGCCTCCCGACGGAGGCGGAATGGGAGGCGGCCGCGGCCGGCGAGCCGACCGCCGGCGGCACGGCACTCGCGGCTCACAAGCGGCTCTACCCCTGGGGCGACCAGCAGCCGATGCCGGAGCGGGCGAATCTCGACGCCCACACGCTCGGCTGTGTCGACGTCGCCGCGCTGCCGGCCGGCGACAGTGCGTTCGGCTGCCGGCAGATGCTCGGGAACGTCTGGGAGTGGACCGCCACCGACTTCCTCCCCTACCCCGGCTTCGTCCTCGATCCCTACGAGGAATACTCCGCACCCTGGTTCGGCACGCACAAGGTGCTGCGCGGCGGCTGCTGGGCGACGCGGGGGCGCCTGCTGCGCAACACGTGGCGGAACTTCTACACCCCGGACCGGCGCGACGTCTTCGCCGGATTCCGCACCTGCTCGCGGTAGGACGGCGCCCTCAGCGCCGGACGCGTGGGCCGTTCACCTCGCCGCACCGAGGGCGGCGGCGAAGGCGCGGATGCGCGCCGCATTGACGCCGAAGTCGCCCTTGCCGTCGCGCGACTTCGAGCGCATGTCGATGCGGCTCCCGCCGCCGTCGGGGCGGACGCGGATCACGACGTCGTCCTTGAAGTGGAAGAGGGCGCTCTCCGCGAACGCCTCGATCGTGCCCGCCTGCGGATCGGCGCTCGTCACCGTCCAGGACGGCATGTGCTCGGCGACGCCGCGGGCACGTACGAACGCGTCGGACGGCGCGATGGCGAGCCTCATCGGAGCCAGATCGGCACAGCACTGGCGCTGCTCGGCGACGAAGGCGGGCGGGTAGCCGAGATCGCGTCCCGCGTTCGCGGGCAGCGTCGCGGCGTGGGTGAAGACGGGCGGATCGGAGACGTCGGTCGTGTAGTCGTTGATGCGCGGCACGCCCGCGCCGCGCGAGGCCGCGAACACGAAGACGGCGGCGACCGCGAGCGCCGCGGCGGCGCCCGGCGCGAAGCCGCGGCCGCGAACCGCCTGCACGATGCCCGCGAGCGCCGCGACGAGCGCCAACAGGCCGCCCAGCGCGAAGACGACGAAGCCGGCGAGCGGCGGGACGATATGCAGCCAGGCGAGCGCGGGACCGAGGACGAAGGCGACGACCGCGACGAAGCCGAGCGAACCCCGCATGGCGCGTACGGCTACTCGACGCGCCGCCACGCCGTCAAGCGGCGGGCGATGGTGACGCTGATCGTCCTGCTCGCGCTCCTGCGCGGCGCCTGAGAAGCTGCCCGGCAAGGGATTGCAAAACCGGAGCCTCCATGCCGCTACTCGCGGGGAGAAGCGGTCACACGGGGAGGGAACGATGGACGCCATCGAACTCATCAAGAAGGACCACCGCCGCGTCGAGGCGCTCTTCGCCCGCTTCAAGGGTGGCGGCGGCCTGACCGGCCTGGTGCGGAGGGTGACCGGCAGCGTTCCGCCGCGGCAGCGGAACTCGGCCGTGGAGAGCATCTGCCGCGAGCTCGACGTCCATACCCGGATCGAGGAAGAGATCCTCTATCCTGCGGCGCGGATCACGGAGGACGCCGACGTACAGAAGCTGGTCGAGGAGTCGCTTCGCGAGCACGCGCGCGTGAAGGAGCACGTGGTCTGGCTTCGCCAGCACCCTGCCGAGCAGCACCCCGCCGATCAGGACGTCGACGACCGGATGGGGGCGCTCGAACAGGACGTGCAGCACCACGTGAGCGAGGAAGAGAACGACATGCTGCCCCGGCTGGAGCAGCTCCTGTCGGAGGTGGTGCGGGGCGCACTCGGGCGGCGGATGCAGGCCCGGAAGAAGGAACTCGGCGCCACCCGCGCGGCGCCCGCACGAGCGACTGCACGCAAGCGGCGGACGACGACGGCGCGGAAGGCGACGGCGCGGAAGACGGCGCGCGGGGCACGGAAGACGGTCGCGCGTCAGACCTCGCGGCGCAAGAAGGCCCACGCGCGGTAGCCGGCGGTACCGACCGCAGCTTCCTCCTTCCGAACACCCGGGCAGCCTGGCATAGTGGGTGGCCAGGAGGAGAGGATCATGCGCGAAGCCGTCGTCGTCGACGCCGTTCGCACGCCCGTCGGCAAGGGACATCCCGAGCAGGGGCTCTTGAACGGCGGCGCGGTCGCGATCGGTCACCCGCTCGGATGCAGCGGCGCTCGCCTCACCGCGACGCTTCTGCACGAGCTGAAGCGGCGCCGGGGCCGCTTCGGGCAGGGCATCGCGACGATCTTCGAGCGCGGGTGAGCTCGCCGCCCGCCCTCGACCTCTGCGGCGTCAAGTGCCCGCTCAGCTGGGCAAAGGCCAGGGTCCGGCTCGAAGGGCTGCCGCGCGGCGCCCAGCTGGACCTCGTGCTCGACGACCCGCAGGGTGCACGCGACATTCCCCGTGCCGCCGAGGCGGCCGGCCATCACGTCGTCGAGGTCGCGCACGAGACGGACGTCTGGCGGATCAGGATCGAGGTCTGACGGACGGCCGGAGCCCCGGGTTTGACACGACCCCGGGCCGTGCGCTTTCTTGTTTCCAGAGGAGGCCTCCATGGCAGCACGCTCGATCGCGTCGGGGACGATCAGCTTCGGCCTCGTCTCGATCCCCGTACGGGTCTACGTCGCCACCCAGTCGCAGCAGGTGTCCTTCAACCTCCTGCACGAGAAGTGCGGTACGCGCATCCGCCAGCAGGTCTTCTGCCCCCACGACGAGACGGTCGTGGAGCGCAACGAGCTCGTCAAGGGCTATCAGTTCGCGCGCGATCGCTACGTGACCTTCACCGACGCCGAGCTGAAGGCGATCGAGGCGGCGGCCAGCCCGACCATCGACATCCACGAGTTCGTGCCCCTGGAGCGGGTCGACCCGATCTACTTCGAGGGCGTGCACTACCTCGGACCCGACAAGGGCGGCGAGAAGGCTTACCGTCTGCTCGCCGAGGCGATGCGCGACGAGAGCAAGGTGGCGCTCGCGCAGCACGTGAGCCACGGCAAGGAGCGCCTCGTGCTGATCCGTGCCTACGACGGCGGGCTCGTCATGCACGAGATGTACTACGCCGACGAGGTGCGTAGCTTCGCGGACATCCGCACCGACGGCGTGGTGCAGCTGCGCGATTCGGAGATCGAGCTTGCGCGGCGGCTCGTCGACCAACTCTCGTCGACGGAATTCCGTCCCGACAGGTACCGCGACGAGTACCGCGATCGGCTGACGGAGGTGGTCGAGAAGAAGGTGGCGGGCGAGGAGGTGACGATCGCGGCCCCGGCCCCCGAGCGCGCCGAGGTGATCGACCTCATGGAGGCGCTGAAGAAGAGCCTCGCCGGGCGGAAGGCGGGCGGCGAGGAGCGAGAGATGGCGGGAGCCGCGCGGGCCGCGAAGCGCCGACCCGCCGCCGCCGTACAGCGGCGCGAGGCGCCCGCGCCAGCCAGGCGCGCGCACAAGAAGTAGGTGGGCGCGCGGCGCGTCGGCGACGCTCGCGCCCACTTCGACACGGCGCAGGCGGCGCGCATCGTCGGGCTGCCGCCCGCACGGCTCCGGCGCTGCGTGCACGCCGGGCTGGTCGCTCCCGCGCGCGACGGCCGCGGGCGGCTGCACTTCGACTTCGTCGACCTGATCCTGCTGCGCACCACGCGCGGTCTGCTCGAGGAGCGCGTCCCCGTACGGCAGATCCGTCGCGTCCTCGAATCCCTCCGCCGGCAGATCGGCGGCCGGCCGCTCACCCGCCTCAGCATCTTCACCGACGGCAAGCGCGTGGTCGCCTGGGACGGAGACACCCGCTGGCAGCCCGAGTCGGGGCAGTTCCTCTTCAACTTCGACAGCAGTCGCGTGGTGGCGCGCGCGACGAAGCTGGCCCATCTGCCCGCAACGGCCGCGCCGTCGCTGCCGCAGCTGAGCGCCGAGCAGTGGTGCGACCTGGCGATGGAGATCGAGGCCTCGTCGCCGCTCGAAGCCCGCGCCGCCTATCATCACGCGCTCGACCTGGACCCCGCCCACGTCGTGGCGCGCATCAACCTCGGGCGCCTCCTGCACGCCGAGGGGAACGTCACGGGCGCGGAAGCCCACTACCGGGACGCCGTGCGGTACGACCCCACCAGCGGGCTCGCATGGTACAACCTGGGGGTGCTGCTCGAGGACACCGAACGTTGCGACGACGCGATCGGCTGCTACGAGCGGGCCGTCCGTGTCGACCCGGGGCTCGCCGACGCGCACTACAACCTCGCATTGCTCTACGAGCGCGCCGGGCGGCAGCGCGACGCCGTCAAGCACCTGGCGATCTACCGCCGTCTCGTCCCGCGTCGATGACGCCTGTCGCGCAGCGCGCACGGCGCACCGAGCCGACGCGCCTCTCCCACGTGCTCGTCGGCACCTCGGGCTTCAGCTACCCCGCGTGGCGCGGCACCTTCTACCCCGAGGAGCTCTCCGCGCGCGAGATGCTCGGGTTCTACGCACGGCAGCTCGGCACGGTGGAGATCAACTACACCTTCCAGCGCTTCCCGAAGCCGGAGCTCCTCACCGGCTGGGGCCGGCAGACGCCCGCGGGTTTTCGCTTCGCGCTGAAGGCGCCGCAGCGCATCACCCACCAGCTGCGGCTCCGCGACGCGGGCGAGCCGGTCCAGCGCTTCTGCCAGCTCGCCGCAACGCTCGGCCAGAAGCTCGGGCCCCTGCTCTTCCAGCTCCCGCCCTACCTCCGCTTCGACGTCGAGCGGCTCGCGGTCTTTCTCGAGCAGCTGCCGCCCGGCGTGAGCCCGGCATTCGAGTTCCGTGATGCGAGCTGGTTCCGCGACGAGACCTACGCGGTCCTCTCCCGGCACCACGCCGCGCTCTGCATCGCGGACGGCGAGGCGCTCACCACCCCCTTCGTGGCGACGGCGCCCTTCGGCTATCTGCGCCTGCGCCGCGCGGACTACGCGGACGCCGACCTCGACGCCTGGGCGGCCCGCGTGCGGGAGGCGCGCGGGTGGAAGCGAATCTACGCCTACTTCAAGCACGAGGAGAGCGGCCGCGGCCCCGCGCTCGCCCGGGGGCTCCTCGAGCGCCTCGGGGGCTGAGCGCGGGCGTGGTAAAGGTTCAACGCATGGGGTTCGAGCGCCGAGCACAACGTCGCGAGCGCGCTTCACTATCCGCACGGCGGTCGTTCTTGACAACGCCACGCTCGATGCCCTAGGAAACCGTCCAACCCCAGCCCCCCAGAGGAGGAGTCTGCATGACGCCCAAGGAGATCTTTGCCGAGATGCCCAAGAACCTGAACGCCGACGCGGCGAAGGGCATGAACTCGACCATCCAGTTCAATCTGAGTGGCGACAACGGCGGCCAGTGGCACGTCGTCATCAAGGACGGCACATGCCAGGTGCAGGAAGGCACGGCCTCGTCGCCCAACATGACGCTCTCGATGGCGTCGCAGGACTACGTCGACATGATCATGGGCAAGCTGAACGGCCAGATGGCCTTCATGAGTGGCAAGCTCAAGATCTCGGGCGACATGGGGCTCGCGATGAAGATGCAGAGCCTCTTCAAGCGCCCCGGCGCCTGAGGCCGTCGGGCCTCCCCGGACAGCTGCGACGAGCCGGTTGGACCCGTGGCGTGGTCCATCCGGCTCGGACGCAGAACTGGAATAGCCCCTCGCGCCCTACCGGCGCAGGAGCTGGCCGAGGGCGAGCAGGATCCCGCCCAGGCTGAGACCCCCGAGCAGTCCTGCCACCAGGGCGGCGAGGAGACCGTAGTGCCGCAGGGCCGCCGCCCAGTACTCCGCCTGGAAGAGCGCATGCTCGGGATGCCGGCCGTAGGCCGCCGCGACCTCCTGGAAGTGCGCGTCGCCCACGAGCAGCCAGCCGGCCACGGCCGCCGTGGCGAGGCCCAGGACCAGAACGAGCACCCCGAGGCCGCGCAGGAACGTGGCCATCAGCCCTCTGCGACGGCCGCCCGAGCCGCCAGGCGGCGCCGGAAGACCGCCACGCGGGCTCGGCGTCGACGATCGTATCCCACCCACTTGGCGGCGGGGACGGCGTCGGCGCTCACGCGCTCGAAGCCGAGCCGTTCGAAGAACTGCTGGGCGCGCCGGTCGACCGCGCACGCGAACACGTACTCGAGCCCCCGGCTCTCGGCCTCCGCGAGCAGCCGGTTCACCAGCCGCCCGCCGATCCCTTCGCCCTTGAATCGCGTGATCGTGTACAGGCCGACGATCTCGCCCGCGTGCGCCTCGGCGTAGGGCGCCGTCAGCAGGCCGGCGACCCCGGCGAGGTGGCGGCCGCAGACCGTCGCCCCGAAGCCCGACGCCAGCAGCTCCGCCATCTCCTCCGGCGTCCGCGGCTTCAAGAGTCCCTCGCGTCGTCCGCGCTCGTTCAGCCGCTCGGCCTGCGCGAAGTCGTCGAGCGCAAGGGGCGCCACGTGACAGTAGTCACCCTGCGTGAAGAGCGTCCCCGAACCAACGTAGGTGAAGAGCTCCTCGGCGACGCCCTCCGGGGTGCAGAGGTTGACCGACTCGACACCGCCGGCGAGGGCGGCGCCCACCTGCCCCAGGAGCGCGCGGCGCTCGCCGAGCCCCGACCACTCGGCCTCGCCCCGTCGCAGCAGCGTGTCGAGGAGGTTCTCGTCGACGAACGACAGCCGTCGCGCGCCGACGTCGAGCCCGCCCTGCGCGTCGACCAGCACGAGCTTCGGGACGCGGAGCCCGACGGCCAGCTCCACCGCGTCGCGCGGAAAGCTCGCGGAAGGCGGGACGACGAGCACGCAGAGCCGCGTCCGCCGCGCCGCGAGCCAGAGCGCAGCGCGCAACGCTTCGGGGGAGACCTCGGCATCGGCCGCGTCGAGCCGCACGACCGGGACCGGCAGCCGCCGGTCCTTGCGTGGCCGGGGCAACGCGCGGCTGCGACGCAGCGCGGCCAGGAGCCGGCGCTCGGCGGCGGGCCACCAGAGGAACACGCGAGTGTCGTTCCGCACGAGGTCGGCGACGGCGCCGGCGAGCGAGGCGAGGTCGGCGTCCGTCACCGCGGGAGCGAGCGCGAAGAGGACGCTCCGGCCGCGAAATTCCTCGAGGTAGAAATCCTTCTCCTCGAAGGGGTCCCCGCCGGGCGCGCGCGACATCGCAGCGCGACCCTAGCACACGAAGCCGCCGCGGCAAGGACGGCGGGCGGTTGCCTCACCACGTCGCGAGAGGGTAAGTCGCCGCTCGTGTCGCGCGCGCTCGGTGTCCTCGCCGTTGGCGCCCTGCTCGGCGCTGCCTCCGGCGCGCAGGCCGGCGGCGGGGCGGTTGCCACCGAACACCGCCTGGCCGCGGCGGCCGGCGCGGAGATGCTGCGCGTCGGCGGCACGGTGGTCGACGCCGCGGTCGCCGCGGCGGCCGCCGTCTGCGTCGTGCACGCCTCCTCGTGCGGTCTCGGCGGCGGCGGCTTCGCGCTCGTGCATCGTGCCGACGGACAGGACGTCGCGCTCGACTACCGCGAGGAGGCACCGGCCGCAGCGAAGGCGGAGCTCTTCTTCAAGGACGGTAGGCCCGAGGAGGCCCTGGCGCGCTCGGGCGGTCTCGCGGTCGGCGTGCCGGGCGAGGCCCGAGGCCTCGCGACGCTCCACCACCGCTTCGGCCGCCTCCCCCTCGCCCGGGTACTCGAGCCGGCGATCCGGCTGGCCGCCGACGGCTTCCCGCTCGCCGAGGCGCCGCACCTGCGTCGTGAGATCGAGCGCAGTCAGGACTTGCTGCGCGCCGACGCGGGGCTGCGCGCCGTCTTCCTCGGCCCCGACGGGGCGTCGCCCCCGGCCGACTTCCGCATCCGGCAGCCCGACCTCGCCTCGAGCCTCGAGCGTCTCGGCCGCCGCGGTGCCCGAGCGCTGACCCATGGATCGGTGGCCGCGGCGATCGCCGACGCCGTTCACGCGCGCGGCGGGGTCCTCACGGCCGCCGACCTCGCCCGCTACCGGCCGGTGTGGCGGCGGCCTCTCGCCGGGACCTTCCGCGGACACCGGGTCGTCACCTTCCCGCCTCCCGGATCGGGCGGCGTGCTGCTCGAGATGCTCGGCATCCTCGCGCACGACGACCTGGCCGCGCTCGGCGCCGGAAGCCCGACCCTCCTCCACCTCCTCGCCGGCGCCATGGCGCAGGGTTTCGCGGACCGGGCGAGATGGTACGGCGACCCCGCCTTCGCGCCGGTGTCGCTCGCCACGCTCCTCGCGCCGCCGCGGCTCGGCCGCCTGCGCGCGGGACTGAGCGCCGTGCGTGTGGTCGAGCCGCGCGCCGAGCTCGCCCCCGAACACGGGACCGCACACGTCTCCGTGGTCGACGCGGCCGGCAATGCGGCCGCCATCACGACGACGATCAACACGGCATTCGGTGCCGGCATCCTGGTCCCGGGCACCGGGATCGTCCTGAACAACGAGATGGACGACTTCGCCCTCGCGCCCGGCGTGCCGAACGCGTTCGGCCTCGTCGGTTCCGCCGCCAACGCGCTCGCGCCCCGCAAGCGCCCGCAGTCGAGCATGTCCCCCACGGTCGTCTTCAGCCGTCGACGGCCGGTTCTGGTCGTCGGCGGGTCGGGCGGCCCCACCATCATCTCCGGCATCCTGCAGGTCGTCCTCGGCGTCGTGGCGTTCGGACAGCCGCTCGAGGCGGCCGTCGTTGCGCCGCGCATCCACGACCAGGCCCTACCGCCCGTGCTCGCCGTCGAGGCGGGCGTGGCGCCGCAGGCGCGCGGGGTGCTCGAGCGGCTCGGGCATCGCGTGATCGAGATGCCGGCGATCGGCTCCGTCGCCGCCACGGGTCTCGCGCCCGGCGGACAGCCCACCGCGGCGGGCGATCCGCGCAAGGACGGCGGCGCGGCGGTCGTGCGCTAGCGGCGCCTCACGCCTTGAGGAAGCGCTGCTCGATCGCCCGGATCTTGCCCACGCGCCGGGCGTGTCGCTCCTCGGCCGTGAAGCGGGCGTCGACGAAGGCCTGCGCCAGCTCGCGCGCCAGCGCTTCCCCGATGACGCGAGCGCCGATGCAGAGGACGTTCATGTCGTCGTGCTCCACCGCCTGGTGGGCGGAATAGTGGTCGTGGCAGACCCCGGCCCGGATGCCGGGGAACTTGTTGGCCGCCACGCTCACGCCCACGCCACTGCCGCAGAGCGCGATCCCGCGTTCGGCGCGGCCTGCGCGCACCGCCTCGCAGACGCGCTCGGCGACGTCGGGGTAGTCCGACGGGACGGTCGGGTCGTCGGTGCCGAGATCGCTCACCTCGTGGCCCCCCGCGCGCAGATCGGCGGCCACGGCCGCCTTCAGCGGGTACCCGGCATGATCGGCGGCGATGGCAATCCTCACGACGGTCGACCTCCCGGGAAGCTGGGCTTCTGCCACCGTGCCTCCGGACCGTCAAGCGGCTCGCGACGGCGGCCTGCCGCCAACCCCGCTTGCCAGCACCGCAAACCAAATGAACGGCCGCAGACCACGGAGCCTACGCTTCGGCGGCGGCGCCCTTCCTCGCCGCGCTCGCCGGGATCGCCGTCGCCCTCGTAGTGGCCCGCGTCCGGCGCGCACGAAGCGGCACGAAGACGGCGTCCGAGAGCACGCGCAACATCCAGGCTGCCGCCTGAGGGTGCCGCTGTCCTCCGCCGGCTAGAACACGTCGCCCAGACGGATCGTCTGCTCCCGCTGCGGGCCGACGGACAGCAGGAGGATCGGCGCGCCGACCAGCTCCGAGAGCCGATCCACGTACCGACGGGCGTTGGGCGGCAGCTGCGTCAGCGATCGCACCGCGCCGAGGCTCTCCCGCCACCCCGGCAGCTCCTCGTAGATCGGCACGACGCGCTCCCAGCCGCGCTGCGTGGCGGGCGGGAAGTCGCGGCGCTCACCGTCGAGCTCGTGTGCGACGCAGACGCGCAGCGGATCGATCCCGGTGAGCACGTCCAGCTTGGTGAGCGCGAGCCCGTCGACGCTCGAGAGCGCGCTCGCATGGCGCACCACCACCGCGTCGAACCAGCCGCAGCGGCGCGGGCGGCCGGTGGTGGCGCCGTACTCGTCGCCGTCGGCACGCAGCCGGTCGCCGAGCGCGTCGGCGAGCTCGGTGGGAAAGGGCCCGGAGCCGACGCGCGTCGTGTACGCCTTGGCGATGCCGACCACCCGCCCGATGGCGCGCGGCGGCACGCCCGCACCCGCCGACGCCGCTCCCGCGAGCGTGCTCGAAGAGGTGACGAACGGGTACGTGCCGTGGTCGACGTCGAGCAACGCGCCCTGGGCTCCCTCGAGGAGGACGCGGCGGCCCGCCGCGAGTGCCGCGCGGAGCTCGGCCGTCGTGTCGGCGATGAAGGGCCGCAGCCGCTCGCGGTATCCCCGGTAGCGCTCGTGGATGTCGTCGAAGGAGAGCGGCGGCTCGCCGAGAAGCGCCTGAAGATAGCCGTTCTTCTCGCGGAGGTTTCGCTCGAGCGCGTCGCGGAACCCGGGCTCGTCGAACAGCTCGCCGACGCGGATGCCCGTCCGCGCCATCTTGTCCTCGTAGGCGGGACCGATGCCGCGCCCGGTCGTACCGATGTTCCCCGGGCCGCGCAGGCGCTCGCGCGCCCGGTCGATGGCCCGGTGATAGGGCATGATGAGGTGCGCCTGCTCGCTGATGCGCAGCCACCGGTCGTCGCCCAGATAGCCGCGGCGGCGCAGCGCGTCGATCTCGCCCACCAGCACCTCGGGATCGATCACCATGCCCGGACCCATCACGCAGATGCGCCCCGGATGGAGCACACCCGCGGGGACCAGGTTGAGGATCGTCTTCTGGCTGTCGACGACCAGGGTGTGGCCCGCGTTGTTGCCGCCGTGAAAGCGGACGACGATGTCGGCGTCCTCCGCCAGCAGGTCGACGATCTTTCCCTTTCCCTCGTCCCCCCACTGGGTGCCCGTGACCACGGCAGCCGGCATCCGGACCTACAGCTGCAGCACGTCGGCCGAGACGATCTGCGGGAGCTGCCGCAGCTCCGCCAGCACCTCGGGCGGCACCGGCTCGTCGACGTGGATCAGGGACAGCGCCATGCCGCCCACCCGCTCGCGGCCGAGCTCGATGCCGGCGATGTTGATGCCGCGCTCGCCGAGGAGCGTGCCGACCCGGCCGACCACCCCCGGCACGTCGCGGTTGTGGAGCATCAGGATGTGCCCCTCCGGGACGGCCTCCATGCGGAAGCCGTCGATCTTGGTCAGGCGGATCGTCTCGGCCCCGAACACCGCGCCCTCGACCGCCGTCGTGCGCGAGGCCGTCCGCAAGCCGACGCGGACCGCGTTCAGGTAGTCGCTCAGCTGGGTCGCCCGGGACTCGACGACCTTGATGCCCCGCTCGCGGGCGATCGCGGGCGCATTCACGTAGTTGACGCTCGGGTCGAGGAGCTGGGCGAGGAGCCCGCGCAGCGCGGCGGTGGTGAGCGCCCGGCTCTCGCGCTCGGCCGCCTCGCCGCTCACCTCGACCGTCACCTCGAGCGGGGGCTCGGGGAGGAGCTGCCCGGCGAGCGCGCCGAGCTTCTCGGCGAGCAGCAGATAGGGGCGGAGGACCTGCACCACCTCGGGCGAGAGCGACGGCGCGTTGACCGCGTTCTGGATGATCCCCCGACAGAGAAAGTCCGCCACCTGCTGGGCGATGGCGATGGCGACGTTCACCTGCGCCTCGCCGGTCGAGGCGCCGAGGTGCGGGGTGGCGATCACCTGGTCGAGGCCGAGGAGCGGGTGCCCCGGCCGGGGCGGCTCCTCGGCGAAGACGTCGAGCGCCGCGCCCGCCACCTGGCCCGAGCGGATCGCGGCGGCGAGCGCCTCCTCGTCGACGATGCCGCCGCGCGCGCAGTTGACGACGCGGACACCTCGCTTCATGCGGGCGAGGGTGGCGGCGCCGATCAGGCCTCGCGTCTCGGGCGTCAGCGGGGTGTGGATGGTGATGAAGTCCGCGCGCGCGTAGATCTCGTCGAGCGAGACCAGCTCGACCCGGAGTCGTGCCGCCACTTCGGCGGTCACGAACGGGTCGAACAGCCCGAGGGCCCGCTCCGCCACGATCGTGCCGATGTTGCCGAGGCCGACGATGCCGAGCGTCTTGTTGCAGACCTCGGTACCGATCCAGCGCTCGCGCGGCCATTTGCCGCCCTTCACCGCGGCATCCGCCTGCGGGATGTTGCGCGCCAGCGCGAGCAGCATCGCGATCGCGTGCTCGGCCGTCGTGACGTTGCTCCCGCCGGGGGTGTTCATGACCACCACGCCGCGCTTGGTGGCGGCGGCGACGTCGATGTTGTCGACGCCGATGCCGGCCCGGCCGATCACACGCAGCGCGTCGGCGTCGGCGAGGGTGTCCGCCGTGACCTTCGTGCGGCTGCGGACGATGAGCGCATGGAAGCCGCGCATCGCCGCGCGGAGCTCGCCGGGGCCGAGCTCGGTGCGCGCCACGACCTCCAGCTCCGAACGCTGGCGGAGCTGCGCCAGCCCCTCGGGACCGAGCGGATCGGTCAGCAGGACGCGGTACGTCATCTCAGCGTGCGGGCAGACCCTCGGCGAGCACCGCCTCGGCGGCGCCGACGCCGCGCCCGAGCTCGACCGGCGCGCCGAAGTGGCGGAGCCCGAGCTCGAGTGCTGCCACGCCGGTCACCACGTCGAAGGCGTCGACGTAACCGAGGTGCGCGATCCGGATGATCTTTCCCTTGAGCCGATCCTGGCCCCCGGCGAAGGTCACCCGGATGCGGTCGCGCAGGTAGCGGAAGAGCGCGCTGCCGTCGAGACCGTCCGGCAGGCAGATCGCGGTGGCGGCCGGGCTCGGCGCCTCGGGGGCGAGCAGGCGGAGGCCGAGGGCCGTCGCCGCGGCGCGCGTCGCGCGCGCCAGCCGGTCGTGGCGGGCGTAGACCTCCGGGAGCCCCTCGTCGAGCATCAGGCGGAGCGCGGCGCGCAGTCCATAGACGAGCGAGATGGCCGGCGTCCAGGCGGTCGAGCGCTCGGCCACGCCCTTCCGTTCGCGGCGGAAGTCGAAGTAGAAGCGCGGCAGCCGCGCGCGCTCCGTCGCCGCCCAGGCACGCTCGGAGAGCGCGACGAAGGCCAGCCCCGGCGGCAGCATCAGGGCCTTCTGCGACCCGGTGACGAGCACGTCGATGCCGAGCCGGTCCATCGGGAGCTCGAGAACGCCGACCGCCGTGATGCCGTCGACCACGAGCAGCACGTCGCGCCGCCGGGTGAGCTCGGCGAGCGCCGGCACGGGATGGAGGGCGCAGGTGGACGTCTCGCTCGCCTGGACGAACAGCGCGCGCGCCTTCGGATGCGCCTCGAGGGCGCGCGTCACCGCCGCCGGCTCGACGGCACGCCCCCACTCCACCGCCACCTCGTGGACCGCGACGCCGTAGCCCTGGCAGATCTTCGTCCAGCGCTCGCCGAACTTGCCGCCGTTGACGACGATCGCCTCGTCGCCGGCGGAGAGCAGGTTCGTGACCGAGCCTTCCATGGCGCCGGTGCCGGAGGCGGCGAGCACGAGGACGTCGTTGGCGGTGCCGAGGAGCTCGCGAAGCCCCTCCTGCACCTCGGCCAGCATCTCGCCGAACTGCGGCGTCCGGTGGTGGATCACCGGCATCGCCATAGCGGCCGTCACCTCGGGTGGCACCGGGGTGGGACCGGGCGCGAGCAGGTACGATTTGATCACGACTGCGTGGACCCCGCCGTTCCCCGTGGGCCCAGGCGTTCGGCCCGCTGGTCGATCAGCACTCCCCCGTGGTCAATTCCACGCGAACGCCAGTCGTGCGAGGGATCGTTCTCTCTTTCGTTTAGCCGCGCGCTCCACGGATTGTCAAGGCAGCGGGGGGCCACGATCGTCGTGCAGCTTCAATTCGTTGACTCGACTCCGGTTATCCGTTAGCGGCACTCGCAGTGTCCCGCCGCGTTCCGTTCTTCTGCTTCGCCGTGTCGTCGCTGTTCCTGGCGCTGCCCTGTGCCGGCGCGGAGTCTTCCGGCGCCGGCGGCCCGACATGGCGCGGGGCGGGCCTCATCCCGTCGTGGCGCCGGAGCCTGCCGGAGAGCGAGGCGCTCCGCGTCCCGACGCCGATCACGCACGACGACGAGGTCCAGCGGGTGACGCTCAAGGAGACGATCGGCATCGCGCTCGAGAACAACCCGGGCATCGCCGCCCAGCGGCTCGAGCCGGCGCGTCAGGATGCCGGCGTGCTCCAGACGCAGGCGCAGTACGACCCGACGCTGGCGGGCGAGCTGCTGCGCAGCCGCAGCACGACGCCGAACACCAGCTCGCTCGCCGGCACACGCACGCAGGAGATCGACGACCGCAGCGCCAACTTCCATCTGCTGAAGACGTTCCGCACCGGCACCCAGACGGTGATCGATTTCCTGAACGAGCGCGTCGACGCCAACGCGCGCTTCAACCAGCTACGCCCCCAGTACCAGCCGCGGCTGAACTTCTCCGTGCTGCAGCCGCTGCTCCGCAACTTCGGCGTGCGGGTGGCGCAGCAGACCGCCGACGCCTCCGTCTACCAATACGAAGCCCAGCTCGCCGACTTCGTCGAGTCGGTGATCGAGGCGTACTGGAACGTCGTCCGCGCCCGCGAGACCCTCGAGGTGCAGCGCGAATCGAAGGCGCTCGCCGATCGCACCGTCGACGAGAACGAGGCGCGGGTGCGGGTCGGGTTGCTGCCACCCGTCGCGGTGCTCGAGGCGCAGGCGGACGCCAAGAGCCGCGAGGCCGACGTTATCAGGGCGGAGAACGACCTCACCGTCAGCCGGCAGCGACTCGCGCAGACCGCCTTCTACCGCCCGGCCGGCACGTTCGTGCCGCGCAACCTCGAGCCGCTCGAGGAGGCGACGCCCGAGGAGGTCCCGATCGACGTCGACCACGGGATCGCCACCGCGCTGACCGACCGCCCCGAGATCCAGGCGTCCGTCCGGAATGTCCAGGCCCAGCAGCTGAACGAACGGATCGCCGAGAACGGTCTCCTGCCGCGACTCGACCTGAGCGGCAGCTACGGGCTGAACGGGGTCAGCGGCACCAACCGCCCGAGCGTCACGACGAGCAACTTCGCCAGTGGCAACTGCGTCGACAACGGCAACGGGACGTTCACCTGCAACTCGCCCTTCGCGGGCCCGGCAAGCGAAGCGTACGACCGGCTCGTCTCGAACGACTTCCGCAGCTACTCGGTCGGCCTCCAGTTCCAGGTGCCGCTCTCCAACGCACTCGCCCGCGGCCAGGTGACCCAGAGCCGCATCGCGCGCAGCCAGGCGGAGCTGAATCACCGCCAGCTCCTCTCGAACGTGACGCTCGACGTCCGCCAGAGCGCGGCCGACGTCACCTCGACGCGCCAGGGTATCGACACGACCCGCGTCGCGCGTGCGCTGGCGGAGGAGAATCTGCGCAACCAGGAGAAGCGGCACGAGGTCGGCATGGCCACCACGAAGGACCTGCTCGACTTCCAGACCCGGCTGACGAGCGCGCGGGCCGCGGAAGTGCAGGCGAAGATCGACTTCGCGCTCTCCGTTGCGCGCTGGCGGCGCGCCCAGGGGCACCTGCTCTCCCACTACAAGATCGTGGTGGAGCACCCGGGCCGGCCGGGGACGCCCTGGTTCGCCCGGTTCTGATACGGATGTGCTCGCTTACGCGGCGGGGCCCGCGAGCCGCTGCTCCGCCAGCCGCGCCATGCCGGCGTAGTCCGCCTTTCCGTTCGCCGCCCGCCCGATCGACTCGACGACCAGCACCCGCTTGGGCGTCTTGAAGCCGGCCAGCCGTTGGCGCACGTGGGCGCGGATCTCCTCCTCGGAGACCCGGGTCCCCGGGTTGAGCTCGACGACCCCGACAACGGCCTGTCCCCACTTCTCGTCGGGCACGCCGACGACGACCGCATCGTACACGGCAGGGTGCGTCTTCAGCATCTCCTCGACCTCTTCCGGATAGACCTTCTCGCCGGCGGTGTTGATGCACACGCTGCCGCGGCCGAGAAGCGTGAGCGCCCCGTCCGCCTCCACCCGGCACCAGTCGCCGGGGATCACGTAGCGGACGCCGTTGATGACCCGAAACGTCCGGGCCGTCTTTTCGGGGTCCTTGTAGTAGCCGACGGGGATCGGGCCGCCGTGCGCGACGACGCCGGACTCATCGCTTCCGGGCTGCACCTCCCGGCCGTCCTCGGTGAAGACCTTCACCTTCTCGGCGAGCTGGAAGCGGCCCGTCCGCGACTCGCCTGCAGCGGTGGTGATCGAGGCGCCGAAGCCGACGGCCTCCGAGGAGCCGAAGGAGTCGAAGAGGATCATGTTCGGATGGTGCGCGAGCAGCGCCCGCTTCACCTCCGGCGACCACATGACCCCCGAGGAGATGATCGACAGCAACGTGTCGAGCCGGTAGTCGCCCCGCCGCTCGTCCAGTGCCCGCAGCATCGGCTTGGCGAAGGCGTCGCCGACGATGGCGATGGTGTTGATGGCCTGGCGGCCGACGGCCTGCCAGAGCTCGTGCGGGTCGAAGTTGACGCCCGGGAGCGTGGCGATCGCGCCGCCCGCGCCGAGGGTGATCAAGGCGGTGAACAGTCCGGTGCCGTGCATGAGGGGACAGGCGGGCAGGTGGCGGAACCCGGGGCCGCGGGCACGGACGCGCGTCGCGAGGTCGTCGAGCGAGGCGACGGGCGCCTCGCCGAGCACCGGGTTCCCCCCGCCGCCGAGCGCGCCCCAGAGATCCTCGGACCGCCACATGACCCCCTTCGGCATGCCGGTCGTGCCGCCGGTGTAGAGGAACAGCAGGTCGTCGGGCGAGCGCTCGATGCCGAGCGGCGTCCCGCTACCCTCGGCAGCGAGGGGCTCGTAGGCCTCGGCAAAGGGCGCGAACGGGGTCCCGTCGTCCACCTGGAGGTAGGTCTGCACCTTCGGCAGCCGCGGGCGGAGCGCATCGAGGCGGTCGGCGAATTCGCCGGCGAAGACGACGAACTTGGCGTCGGCGTTGTCGATGATGTACTGGAGCTCGTCGGCGAGATAGCGGAAGTTGACGTTGACGTGGACCAGACGTGCCTTGAAGCAGGCGACGGTGGTCTCCAGATACTCGGGCCGGTTACGCAGGTAGAGGGCCACCTTGTCCCCCGGCCGTGCCCCGCCTGCGCGGAGCGCGGCCGCCAGGTTGTTCGTACGCCGCGTGAACGCCGTCCAGCTGACGGCGGATTCGCCGTGGAGGAGTGCCGGGTTGTCGCCCGGTACGGCCTCGCCGAGCGTGTCGAAGATGTCGCCGAGGTTCCAGCTCATGGATGGTCTCCCTCTCCGAACGGCCGCCAGGCGCCCTCGGGCTGGGCCAGGCGGTCCGCGATGACGAGCAGGACGGCAGGATGGTGTCCCATCCCGCAATGGCTGCTGCGCACTTCGACGCTCTCCCGCTGCGGGCCCCCCTCCTCGAGACAGCTCCGCCACGCGACGATCCCGTCGCTGCGGCTGTAGACGGACGTGGACGGCACGGGGAGAGGTACGCCGGGCGGCGCATGCGGCCCGGCCGGCGGGCCGTCGCGGCGAGCGCCGAAGAACCGCCCGATGCTCGTGGCCGACGGGTCACGAAACGGGCTCGCGAGCGTGATCACCTGGCGCACGTCGCGCGGAAAGCGGCGCGCGAGCTCGCGCGCGTAGATGCCGCCCAGGCTCCAGCCGATCAGGCTGAGGCGGCGGCCATGACGCTGGCGCAGCGCCGTGAAGCGCTCGGCGAGTGCCGTCCTGAGCGCGCCGCTCGGTCCGTAGTTCCGGCCGAGCCTCCAACCGTGCGCATGGTAACCGCGGTTGCGGAGGAACCAGCGGAGCGCTTGCGTCGAACGGTCGCTCGCGAGCCAGCCCGGCAGCACGAGCACGGGATGTCCGTCGCCGACCGGGGCGCGGCCGAGCAGCGGCAACGCCGGCACCAGCGCGGCGAGCTCGAGCCACGCGCGGCCCTCGAGGGCGAGCAGTGCGACCGATGGGGGCGGTATCGTCTCCACGGGTGGCGGCGCACAGTGCCGACACCCCGCTTCCCGCGTCAAGGGGCAGGGCGTCGGGCCACCACCAGTTGCGCCCGCTCGCCGCAGGCGAGCCGGAGCCGCTCGACCGTGAAGCCGAGGGCCGCCAGCTCGCGCGCCGCCGGATAGCGGGCGCGGGACGGCCAGAGGCCGCGGGCGGCGAGATGCAGCGCACCGATCGCCCGCCGCCAGGGCGCTCGCGGCTGGCTGTGGTCCAGGAGGACGATCGGTGCGCCCACCGGCAGCCGGTTGCGCAGCGCGGCAAGGAGCGCCTGGCGCTTCGCCGGCCCGGGCGCGCTGCCGAGGAAGGCCACGACGGCAGCCGTCGGCACGTCGCCCTCTGCGGCGGCCGAGAGATGCGTCCCGAGATGCGCACCCAGCCGCGGGGGCACGGCGATCGCGACGGGGCCCTCGACCGGACCGAGCAGACGGACGGCGTGCGCGGCGAGCCGCGCCCCGCTCACCGCCGCCCGATCAGGGTCATGAACTCCTCGCGGGTCGCCTGATGCTCGCGGAACGCGCCGAGCATCGTGCTCGTCAGCACGACGGAGTTCTGCTTCTCGACGCCGCGCATGCGCATGCAGAGGTGCTCGGCCTCGAGCACGACGCCCACTCCCAGGGGATCCAGCTCCTGCATGATCGTGTTCGCGATCTGGGTCGTCATGCGCTCCTGGACCTGCAGCCGGCGCGCGAAGACCTCGACGAGCCGCGCCACCTTGCTGATCCCGATGATCCGCTGCTGCGGCAGGTAGGCGACGTGTGCCTTGCCGAAGAAGGGCAAGACGTGGTGCTCGCACATCGAGTAGAAGTCGATGTCCTTGAGCACGATCATCTCCGAGTAGTCCTCGACGAAGAGCGCCCCGTTGATGATCTGCTTTGGATCGACGCCGTATCCTCGCGTGAGAAACTCGAGCGCGCGGACAACGCGCGCGGGCGTGCGCCGGAGTCCTTCTCGCCCAGGCTCCGGGTCGAGGGCGCGCAGGATCGCACGCACGTGCGCCTCGAGCTCGTCGGGCATCGCTCGGCTCCGTCTAACGGATGGCGGACGGTGTGGCAAGGCGCGGCGCGGGCGTTCCCACCAGGCCTTCAGCGCCGAGATTCTCGAAGATCGCGCGCGTCGCCGGCGATTTGTTGAGCGTGTAGAAGTGAATCCCGGGAGCACCGCTGCGCAACAGCTCCGCACATTGCCGCGTCGCCCATTCCACGCCGACGTCGAGCGCTGCGTCCTCGTCGTCGCGCGCGCGCTCGAGCGCGACGCGCAGCGCAGCGGGAATCTGGTTGCCGCTGAGCGCCGTGATCCGCTCGATCTGCGGCACGTTCGTGATCGGCATGATGCCCGGGATGAGCGGCACGCCGATGCCCGCCCGCCGCGCCCGCTCGACGAACGCGAAATAGTCGGCGTTGTCGTAGAACAACTGCGTGATGACCGCATCGAGCCCGGCGTCGACCTTCATCTGGAGGTGCCGGATGTTGAGCTCCAGGTCCCGGCAGTCGGGATGACCCTCGGGATGGCCGCCACCCACCAGGCAGAGCTCGTGGCCGCGTGCGCGCACGTAGCGGATCATGTCGACGGCGTACCGAAATCCGTCCGGCGGCTGGCGGAACTGCGGGTCGCTCGGCCGATCGCCGCGAATCGCGACCACGTTCTCGATGCCGCGCGCCTGGATCAGGTCGTAGTGCGCGGCAAGCTCGTCGCGACTGGCCTCGATGCAGGTCACGTGCGCCGCCGCCTCGATGCCGAGCGCACGGATTCGGGTCACGAGCTCCACGGGTGCCTCGCGCGGCTTGGCACCGGTGCGCGTCACGGAGACGAATCCCGGTCCGAGAGGCTTGAGCGCCTCGATCGTGCGCATGAGGGCCGCTTCGCCCTCCGGCGTTTTCGGCGGAAAGAACTCGAACGAGATACAGGGCCCGCCGCGGGCGAGGATGTCGGTGATCTTCATCGGGAGGCCGGGGGGGAGCCCGGCGCGCTCGCGTGAGCCTAGTGCGAGCCCTTCTTCTCGAGCGCCTTCACCTTCTGGTACTTGCGGTAGTCGTAGCCGGTGGCCATGGCCATGAGCAGCCCTTCCATGCCGCCGTCCCGCTCCCGCCGCAAGATCCGCAGCCGCTCGTAGAACTCCCGGAAGTCCTTGTCCACCCGGGCGCGCGCGTCGACCGGGTTCAGGAAGAAATCGTGCAAACGCGTGATCGTGAAACGAAGCGCCGAGAAGCGGAGCTCGTTCGGGAACGCATCCCATTCGGCGAGTGAAAGAGCACGCAGCGACTCGTAGCCCAGGATGAGCGCCTCGAAGCGCTTGAGCTGGTAGCTCTCGCCGTCGAAGCAGAGGGCGTTCACCGCGGTGGCGAGGTCGAAGATGAACTTGCCGCGGCACGCCGCCTCGAAATCGAGCATGGCGACGACCTTGTCGCCCTTGAAGATGACGTTGTCGTCGAAGAGATCGCCGTGGATGACGCCCTTCGGCAACTTGTTCTCGAGATATCCCTGGAGGTAATCGACCTCGTCGTCGAGCGTGCGGACGATCCGCTTGAAATACGAGGGAAGCCGCTCGCGCACCTGCGCGTAGAGGTCCGCCACGCGGTCGTAGCTGAAGCGGTTGTCGATACCCTTCTTGTAGCTCTTGCCGATGGTGTGGAGGTCTGCGAGCACGCGGCCGACGTTCTCGATCTGCGCCGCCGTGAGGCGTGCGGGGGACACGGTGTGGCCTTCGACGTAGCGGTAGAGCGTGAGGCACTTGCCGCTCACTTCGCGGTGATGCCGGCCTTTGCGATCGGCGAGCGGCTGCGGGCAGGGGAAGCCGTGTTTGCGCAGGAAGAGCAGGAGATCGAGCTCGCGCTTCACCTCGAGTTCGCTCTTCACCTCGTCGATGCGGAGCAGATGTTTTCCGCGTGCGGTATCGAGCAGATAAGAGGTGTTGACGGATCCCGCAGCGATTCCGCTCGCCGCGTTGAGCTTCGCGAGACCGTAGTCCTCGATAATTTCAGCGAGCTCGCGCGTTCCGAGCTCGGTGTAAACGGCCATCTCCGCCAGCCTCCCTAACCCACCGGAATTCCACCCAAAATGCCGACGCAAACTATCGTTCGGTGCGGCGTTTGTCAAGCTGAAATTGCGCATCGAGGCGCAAAACGCCTTTACCGGCGCGGGGTTGCGCCGTATAAAAGCTGTTCTTCTTTTTTTCGGTCGGATGATGGCATCCTCCCCGGGGAGCGAGCGCGGCTCGACGCCGGCGCCCGTCACCAGGTTGGCGGAGCCGCTCAGGCGGTTCCACAAGGAGGCCTGGCATACACCCCATGGACGCCTGATCCGCGAGGTGATCTTCGGCCTCAACGACGGCGTCATCTCGACGATCGGCTTCCTGGCGGGCGTCACGGCCACCATCGGCGATCTCCATACGATCGCGCTCGGCGGTCTCGCCGCCGCCTTCGCCGGGGCGCTCGCCATGGCCATCGGGGCCTACGTGGCGTCCAAGTCCCAGCGCAGGTTCTTCGAGGCCGAGATCGCGCGCGAGGCATGGGAGATCGAGAACATGCCCGACCACGAGCGCGAGGAGATCCGTGAGATCTACGGCCAGCTCGGCTTCAGCCCCGACGAGATCGATTTGATCGTCCGGCGGGTGACGTCCAACCCGGAGCTCTGGCTGCGCTTCATGTCGCGCGAGGAGCTCGGCCTCGCCGAGGAGACGTTCGACCCGCCCGTACGGATCGCCGCAGTCACGGGCTTCGCCTTCTTGTCGGGCGCGCTCGTCACGCTCGTGCCCTATTTCCTCCACCCCGGCGCGCAGCCCACCTTCGCGGTGTCGGCTCTGCTCGCGGTCGTGACGCTGCTCGTCACGGGCGTCGCCAAGACGTGGCTCACCAAGGAGAACCCGCTGGCCGCGAGCCTCGAGCTCGCCGGTCTCGGCGTGCTCGCCTGCGTCGTCGGCCTCGTGCTCGGCCGCCTGGTCGGCCTGGCGGTTTAGGAGGCCGACCCGAGACACGTCTCGGGTCGGCCCGAACGCGAGTGTGGAACGGTCAGTGCCCGCGCGAACGACATGCCGCGGCCGGCGAAGCCGGCGCGGCACACGAGTGGGTCACGCTTTTGTGCCGCTGGACCTAAGCGGCGGCGACGACGCCAACGCGCGGGCACCACGCGGCTACGGGACAGGTGCTGCAGCGCGGCTTGCGGGCGAGGCACACGCGGCGGCCGTGGTGGATCAGGCGGTGGGCGAACGACGTCCACTCCTTCGGCGGCAGCAGCGCGTGCAGGTCGGTCTCGATCTTGTCGGGATCGTCGTTCGTGGTGAGCCCGAGCCGCCCTGCCAGCCGCCGCACGTGGGTGTCGACGAAGATGGCCGGCTGGCCGAAGGCCGTCCCGAGCACGACGTTGGCGGTCTTCCGCCCCACCCCCGGGAGCGCGCAGAGCGCTTCCATCGTCTCGGGGACCTGACCCTCGTGCCGCTCGACGAGGATGCGCGCCACCGCCTGGAGCGCCTTCGCCTTCTGGCGGAAGAATCCAGTCGACTTGATGATCGCTTCCACCGCATCGGACGGCGCGGCGGCCAGCTCGCGAGGGCCGGGATAGGCGCCAAAGAGGCGCGGCGTCACCTGGTTCACCATCGCGTCCGTGCACTGCGCCGAGAGGATGGTCGCGACGAGCAGCTGCCAGGGGTTCTGGTGGTGCAGCGCGCACCATGCGTCGGGATAGGCGCGTGCCAGGCCGCGTACGATCTGTCGGGCACGCGCGCGACGGCCCTCGAGGCCCTCGCGCGCCACGTTCAGGCGGCGACGCGGCCGGCGGGCCGGCGGTCGCGCCGACTTCACCGCCACCGGCGGCGTCCCTCTTCCACCGTCGCGGCGTAGCTCTCCGCGGCCGCGCGCGCCTCCTCCGGCGTCCAGCCGAGCGGTCCTGCCATCAACGCCGCGACCTGCTCGGCCACCGCGACCCCCTCGGTGTCGTCGCGCAACGCGATCTGCGTCCGGCGGCGAAGGACGTCCTCGATGGTCAGCGCCCCCTCGTGCTCGACGGCCTCCAGCACCTCGGCCCGCGGGTCGGGGAGCGTCGGGACGATCGGGGTGGCGAGCTCGCGGTCGGCGGCGACGAGATGCAGCACCTCGTCGAGGCGGCTGCCGTAGCGGTCGGCGAGGTGACCGATCGTCGCGGGCGCAAGGCCGTGGCCGTCGCGCGAGAGCGCCAGCGCCGCCACGGCATCCGGCGGCGCCGCCCCGCCCGGCAGCGGGACCCTCCCCGTCCGGCAACGGCCGAAGCGCCGCGCCTCGCCGCCCCGGCGGAGCGCGTCGATCACGCGCTCGACGACCGCCGCCGCCACCAGCCGGTACGTCGTGAGCTTCCCGCCGGCGATGGAGATGAGCCCCGAGGGCGAGGCGAAGATATCCTCCTCGCGCGACACGCTGGAGGGCGCCATCGCCTCGCCAGGCGCCGGCGCGATCAGCGGACGGAGGCCGGCGAAGGCGCTGGTCACGTCTGCGGAGCCGAGACGAGCGGCCGGGAAGTAGTGGTTGACGGTCTCGAGCAGGTACTGCACGTCGGCCGCCTCGACGACGGGCGGCACGTCGGGACCGCCCTCGTGGTCCGTGTCGGTCGTGCCGACCAGCGCCTGCCCTCCCCACGGGATGACGAACATGACTCGCCCGTCCTGGACGGCGTGCAGGACCACCGCTGCCCGGTTGCCGACACGCGCACGCGGAACGAGGACGTGCACGCCCTTCGTCGGACGGAGCCGCGGCGCGGTCGGCGCGTCGAGGTTCGCAACGCTGTCGACCCATGGGCCGGTGGCGTTGACGACCACGCGGGCCCGCACCGTCAGCTCGCCGCCGCCGAGGCGATCGACCAGGCGCGCCCCGACGATCCGGCCCGCCTCCTTCAGGAGCGCGGTCACCCGGCCGTACGACACCGCGACGGCGCCCTCCTGCACGGCCGCGAGGATCGTTTCGAGAACGAGCCGCGCGTCGTCGGTGCGGCAGTCCCAGTAGCGCCCGGCGCCGCGCAGCCCTTCGGTCCGCAGCGCGGGCTCCGCCTCGCGCGTAGCGCGCGCCGAGAGCATGCGGTGGTGCCCGACGTTCCACAGGCCGGCGAGCAGATCGTACGCCCAGAGACCCGCCGCGAGCTTGAGCCTGCCGATCGGCCCGCCGTCGTACACCGGGAAGACGAACTCCTGCGGCTGCACGAGGTGCGGCGCGAGCCGCCGCAGACGCCCGCGCTCGCGGCACCCCTCGAGGACCATCCGGACGTTGCCCTGCTCGAGGTAGCGGAATCCGCCGTGGATCAGCTTCGAAGACCGGCTCGAGGTACCCGAGGCGAAGTCCGCGTGCTCGACGAGCGCCGTCCGGATGCTGCGCATCGCCGCGTCGCGCGCGATACCGGCCCCGTTGATTCCTCCTCCGATCACGAGGAGATCGAACGTCTCGCTCCCGAGCCGAGCGAGCGTCGCGCCACGCGAGGTCACGTCCGGATTCTACCCAGGCTCGGATCCGATGTCACGGTGCGTCAGGGAACGCCGGCACGCCTACAGGAGCGCGATCAGACGCTCGGTCATCTTCTTGGTGGTGGCCTTGCCGCCGAGGTCGGGCGTCAGCACGCGACGCTCCGCCAGGAGGCGGTGGGCGGCGCGCTCGAGACGGTTCGCAGGAGCCGTCTGACCGACGTGCCGGAGCAGCATGATGCCGGAGAAGATGGCCGCGAGCGGGTTGGCCACCCCCTTCCCCGCGATGTCCGGCGCCGTCCCGTGCACCGCCTCGAAGATCGCGCAGCGGTCGCCCACGTTCGCGCCCGGCACCAGGCCGAGGCCACCGACGAGCCCGGAGCACAGGTCCGAGACGATGTCACCGTAGAGGTTCACGAGCAGCAGGAAGTCGAACTCCTGCGGCCGGAGCACGAGCTGCATGCAGGCGTTGTCGACGATCAGCTCGTCGTACTTGATGCGCCGATGGAGCTTGCCGACCTGTCGCGCGCAGGCGAGGAAGAGCCCGTCGGAGAGCTTCATGATGTTCGCCTTGTGGATGGCGGTCACGCGCCGGCGGCGCTCGCGCCGCGCCAGCTCGAAGGCGTAGCGCGCGATGCGGCGCGAGGCGCGCGCGGTGATCACCTTGACGGCCTCCACCACGCCCGGGGCGATCTGGTGCTCGATCCCGGAGTAGACGTCCTCGGTGTTCTCCCGCACGACGATCAGGTCGACGCCCGAGAACGCCGAGCGCACGCCGGGAAGCGTCCGGATCGGCCGGACGTTGGCGTAGAGATCGAACGTCTTGCGCAGCGCGACGTTCACGCTGCGGTACCCCACGCGCCCGACCTGCGTCTCGAGCGGGCCCTTCAGGCCGACCCGGGTGCGGCGAATCGATCGGATGAGCGAGTCGGGGATCGGCGTCCCCGACTCGTCGAAGGAGGCCTTGCCCGCCTTCTGGACGTCCCACACGATGCGGCCGCCCGCCGCCTCGATGGCCAGCACCGCGGCGGCGATCACCTCGGGACCGATACCGTCCCCCGGGATGAGGGTGGCGGGCTGGGGGCGCGTCGCCCGGACACGCGCCATCAGAGAATCCCGAGCACCTTGTGGAGCTGCGGCAGCACTCGCACGTCGGGATGACGGCGGCTCGCGACCGCGTGGAGGCGCTCGAGCGTCGCGGCGCTGATCGTGAAGTCGGTCCCATGGGGCAGCGTGAGCGGGGTCAGGAAGAGGGGCACCGCCGGGTGCACCGCCGCGACGAGCCGCGCGCCGTGCTCCACCTCCTCGGCGAGCGTGCCCTCGTCGACGGGCATCTTGACGTAGACATCTCGACCGGCGGCGACGGCTGCCTCGAGACACGCCGCGTGCTCGTCCCAGCGCGCGCGCTCGCCCGTGTTGCTCGGGCACTTGAGATCGAGGCTGACGATCGCCACCTCGGGCAGCAGCCGCGCGAGGCGCGCCGGCAGGATGCCGGCCGTCTCGAGGAGAACGGGCAGCCCGCCCGCTCGCATCCCGAGCCAGGCAGCCAGAAAATCCGTCTGGGCGAGCGGCTCGCCCCCGGTCACGGCGAGCGCGGCGAGCGGCGGCGCCACGGCAACGAGCGCCTGGACCTCGGCCTCGAGCGCGCTCGGGGTGAACGGGTTTGCGCGCCGCCGCTCCCCGTCGGGACCGAGGATGCGGCACTCGGGGACGGGGACGAGACTCTCGGGCGTGTCGCAGTAGCGGCAGCGTAGCGGGCAGCCCCCGAGACGGACGAAGAGATGTCGCCGTCCCGCGTGGAGACCCTCCCCCTGGAACGAGACGAAGATCTCCGAGACGTTCCCCCCGCGACCCCGCATGGGGCGGCCATTTAGCATGCGGCACGCAGCGCGACCACCAGGTCGGCGACGTTCGTGCCCGTCGGTCCGGTGCGGACGAGATCGCCCGTGGCGTCGAGCAGCGGATGGCTGTCGGTCCGGCTCAACGCCGCGTCCGGGGTGAAGTCGCGCGCCCGCGCCCGTGCCGTGGTCTCGCCGTCGATGCACGCGCCCGCGGCGTCGGTCGGACCGTCGACGCCGTCGGTGCCGGCCGCGAGCAGGACCGCGGGGACACCCGCGAGCGCGACGGCCGCGGCGAGCGCGAGCTGCTGGCAGCGGCCGCCGCGGCCCTCCGGCGCCACGCGAACCGTCGTCTCGCCGCCGGCGACGATCGCCCGTGGCCGGTCGCCGGACGCCGCCGCGAGGCGCGCGACGACGGCGCGCCCGGCCTCGGCGGCATCGCCGCGAAGCGCCTCGGGCAGCACCGTGGTGCGATAGCCCCGACGCTCGGCCTCCCGCGCGGCGGCGCGGACCGCGTCGCGGTTCCCGCCGATCCGCACCGTTCGGGTGCGCGCGAGGACGGGGTCGCCGGGCTTGACCGTTTCCACGACGAGGCCGCGGCGCCCGCGCTCGAGATGCTCGCGGACCGTTGGCGGCACGTCCGCGGGCGCGAGAAAACGGGCGAGCACGCGGGCCGCGGTGGCGAAGGTGGTGGGATCCGCCACGGTCGGGCCCGAGCCGATGATCGCCGGGTCGTCGCCGACCACGTCGGAGAGCAGCAGCGTCCAGACGCCTCCCGCGCGGCCGGCAGCGCGCAGGAGCCCGCCGCCCTTCACCTGCGAGCAGTGCTTGCGCACGGTGTTGAGCGCCTCGATGTCCGCGCCCGCGAAGAGCAGCCGGCGTGTGATCTCCTGCTTGTCGCGAAGGTCGATACCCGCTGCGGGCGCGACCATGAGTGCCGAGGCGCCGCCCCCGAGCACGACGACGACGAGGGTCGAGCCGTCGGCGCCGCCGACCACCTCCTGGAGCCGTCGCGTCGCCGCCTCCCCCGCCGCATCCGGCACGGGATGCCCTCCCGCAGCGACCGTGACTGCGCCGATCGACGAGAGCTCACTCCCGTGCGGTACGATCACGATCCCGCCGCACAGCGCGCGCCCCGCCACGCGCGCCGACGCCTCCGCCATCTTCCGCGCGGCCTTCCCCGCGCCGACCACGACCACCGGCCCCGCATGCCGCGCCACCACGCCCGCTTCTGGTGTGCCGAGACAGACCGTGCCCCCCTCGCGGAAGAGCTGCGTATCGACAAGCCGCCCCGGTTCGACCGCATCCATCGCCGCCGCAAAGCACGCGACCGCGTCGCGCCGCATCTCCGCAAGCGTCATGGTGGCGCATCTCGGCGGAGGAGCGATGCCGCGCAAGGCGGGAAGAGGCCCCGCCGCGGCAACCTCCACAGCTCCCGCGCGCGCCTGCAGCTGCGGAGGGACGGTTCAGCTCCAAGGCGCGCGTGGAGCGACCGGGAGCCGCGGCGGGGCCCCTTCCCGCCCCCATCTGGACCTCCCCGAGCCCCGCCGCTTATAAGCCTCATCATGGCAACACGCGAGTTCGAGGGTGCGGCCGCGCTCGAAGGCTTCCCCAATGCGTGGAAGCGCGTGATGACCGATCCGCGCGCCTTCTTCGCCGAGATGCCGGAGGTAGGGGGTCTCCAGCCCCCTCTCGCCTTCCTCGGCGTGACGGCCGTGATCAACGCGGCCGGCCACCTGGTCCTCGGCTGGGGGCTCGGGGGCTTCCTGCGCATCGTCCTCTGGCAGGTGCTCGGCGCGTTCGTCTCGGCGGGGCTCTTCGTGCTGATCGCCCAGCACCTGTTCGGCGGCCGCGCCGGCTTCGAGCCGACCTTCCGTGTGGTCGCCTATGCGGCGGCGCCGATGGTGCTGGCGTGGCTGCCGTTCCGGCTCGCTACCTGACGGTCGTAGGCCTCGAGCGCGCGCACAGCTTCCACACGACGCGGGCCGTGCTGACGGCGGTCATCGGGCTCGGCGTGACGTGGCTGCCGTTCGTCACGCGCCGCCGCGGCCCGTTCCTGCCGTGAGCTACGAGCTCTCCTCGTCGCTGTCGCCGGTGCTGAGGCGCCGGTAGGTGCGGTCCTCTTCGAACCGCTTGTTGATCCGGGCCTCCCTCTCGCGCTCCGCCTGACAGTTGATGCAGAGGCGGGTGAAGGGCAGCGCCTCGAGGCGCCCCTCGGCGATGTCCGACTCGCAGCTCTCGCAGACCCCGTAGCTGCCCTCCTCGACCCTGGCGAGCGCCTCGTCGATCGCCTGCAGCTTCTCGCGCTCACGATCGGTCAGGATGAAGTTGATCTCGCGGTCGCGTGCGTCGCTCGCGAGGTCATAGGTGTCCATGCCCTCGTCTTTGCTCTGCTCCCGTCCCTCGTGCAGCTCGGCCTGCACGTTGCGGAGGAGCTGAGTGCGCATCTCCTGCAGGGTCTCGCGGGCTTTCTTGAGGAATGCCTTACGCATGAGGCCTCCCGGAAAAGCGCGGCACTCTAAAGTGTCGTCAGAGACGTGTCAAACGGCGGGTCGTAACTCGACTCGACGATCTCGCCGATGAGGTCGTACGTTTTTGCGCCGACGATCCGCGCCTGCACGAGATCGCCCGCCTGCGCGTTGCCGCTGAGATAGATGCGCCCGTCGATCTCGGGCGCCTGCCCCCGCGTCCTCCCGACCAGACGACCGCGCGTGTCCCGGCCCTCGACGAGAACCTCTGCAATCTGCCCGCGGTGCGCGGTCGTACGCCGCCGCGCGACTCCCGCCTGGACGGCCATCACGCGGTCCCATCGCTCGGCCTTCACGGACTCCGGCACCTGATCCGGCAGCGCCGCGGCCGGCGTGTTCTCCTCCTGCGAGTAGCGGAACACGCCCACGTGGTCGAACTCGGTCTGCTCGAGGAAGGCGCAGAGCTCGCGCACGTCGGCCTCGGTCTCACCGGGGAAGCCGACGATGAACGAGGTGCGGAGCGCGATCGCCGGCACCGCATCGCGTATGCGGTCGATGAGGCGACGGATCGCGTCGCCGCTGCGCTCGCGGCGCATGGTGCGCAGCAGGCGGTCGGAGATGTGCTGGAGCGGCATGTCGAGGTACTTGCAGACCGCGGGCTCGTCGGCGATCACCTCGAGCAGCTCCTCGGTGACCGAGGCCGGGTAGGCGTAGAGAAGCCGGAGCCAGCGCACCTCGGGCACCCGCCCGGCGAGGGCACGCAGCAGCCGCGCGAGCGACGCGTCGCCGGCGAGGTCGCGCCCGTAGGCAGTCAGGTCCTGCGCGATGAGACAGATCTCGACGGTTCCCTCGCGCGCGAGGCTCGCCGCCTCGCCCAGGACGTCGTCCATCGGCCGGCTCTCGTGCCGCCCGCGGATCTTCGGGATGATGCAGAAGCTGCAC
>VBLD01000118.1:945-4180 GCA_005879205.1 Deltaproteobacteria bacterium | reverse complement strand
ACGCGGGCCGCGAACGTGTGCGTGGGCAGCACGTGCTGGGCGCCGCGATAGACGACCGGAGCCGGTGCGGCCGGCGCCTCGATCGCCTCGGCGACGCGCAGCAGATCGCCCGTGCCGACGAAGACGTCGACCTCGGGAAGCGCCTGCTGCAGATCATCTGCGTAGCGCTGGGCGAGGCAGCCGGTGACCACGAGTCGCCGGCCCGGCCGCGCCGCCTTCACGGCGGCCATGTCGAGGATCGCGTCGATCGACTCCTCCTTGGCGGGCGTGATGAAGGCGCAGGTGTTGACCACGAGCACGTCGGCGGCGTCGGGATCGGGCACCAGCTCGTGCCCGCGGCGGGCGAGCACGCCGAGCATGACTTCGCTGTCGACCTGGTTCTTCGGGCAGCCGAGCGTCAGGAGATGGACGCGGCGGGACGTCATCGTCAGTCGCGGAAGTTCACGAACTGCATCGCGATGCCGAGATCCTGCGCGCGCAGCAGCTGGACGGCCGCCTGGAGGTCGTCCTTCTTCTTGCCCGTGACCCGCACCTGATCGCCCTGGATCGCCACCTGGACCTTCGTCTTCATCTCCTTCACGAGCTTGACGATCTCGCGCGCCTTCTCGATCGGGATGCCCTGCTGCAGATCGAGCTTCTGCTTCGCGGTCCCGGCCGGACCCGGCTCGATGGGGCCGATCTGCAGGGCTTTCAGCGGCACCTGCCGGCGCGCGAGCTTCTCGCGCAGGATGTCGCCGAGTGCCCGCACCTTGAAGTCGTCGGCGGAGTGGAGATGGATGGCGTTCTCCTCGCGCCGGACCTCGCTGTTCGCGCCCCGGAAATCGAAGCGCTGCGCCAGCTCGCGCAGCGTCTGGTTGACGGCGTTGTCGACCTCCTGGAGATCGACGCGGCAGACCACGTCGAAGGACGGCATCCCGGCGGCGCGTCAATAGGCGGGAGGACGCACCACGTCAACCCCTGGCGGCGGCGTGAATCGGAACAGATCGGCGCCGAGCGGGACGTTCCGCCGCTCGTCGGTGAGCACGAGCCGCGTCGTGGTGCCGAGCGGATCGGTGATGCGCGCCTCCTCGATGGCCGCGTCGGGCTTGTGCACCACCAGCACGAGCGTGCCGACGCCGCGGTCCTCGCGCGGCACCAGGCGAATCACCCAGCGGTCCTTCGCGCTCGACTCGAGCGTGGGAGTGAAATCGCGGTCGACGTGTCCGAGCCCCGCGAGGAAGGTGACCGGCGTCGTCGCCTGGAAGGCCTCGCGGAGCGACCTGCTTCTCGTCCGGCTGGTAGATCCACAGCGTGTCGCCGTCGCTCAAGATCGTCTGGCGCTCGGGGGGGGCGTAGTCCCAGCGCATGCGATTCGGCTTCTCGAAGTTGAGGGTCCCGCTCGACGTGAGCTTTCCGGCGAGCGTCGGCGACTCGACCTCCTGGCTGAACTTCGCCACCAGCGTGCGGGTCGACTCGTAGCGCTGCTGCAGCATGCGGAGCGCCTCGGCGAGCTCGTCGGCACGGGCGGGCGCGGGGAGGGCCACGGCAGCCGCCAGGCACACGAGGAAGCGTCGCATCCTGTCCGCCTATCCTTCCGCCGGCCGAGGTGCAATCGCACGCGCACGGTCGATCACCATCACCGCGAGCCCGCCGAGCGTCGTCGCGCCGAGGATGGCGTACATCTTCTGGTAGCCCACGGCCTGGGCGAGCGCGCCGCAGACGGGAGTCCCCACCACCGCTCCGAGGTCCGACGCGGCGGTGAGCAGGCTCACCGCCGCCCCGGCGAGCCGCGCCGGCGCCCGCTCGATGGCGAGCGCGTTGAGGACGGGGAAGAGCGAGCCGTGGCCCGCGCCGCAGACGATCCCTGCGAGCACGAGGAAGCCGGACCGGGGAAGGAGGCAGAGGAGCCCGAGCCCCGTGCCGATGGACGCGAAGGCGGGAATGGCGACGCGATGCGGCCCGAGGCGGTCGAGCATGCGGCGGCCGACGAGTCGCAGCACGATCGAGCTGGTGGAGTAGGCCGCGTAGAAGGGCGCGGCGCGCGCCAGGCCGAGATCGCGCGTGTACGGTGCCACGAAGAAGAACGCGGCGTTGACGCCCATGCCGAAGACGACCGTCGCGAGCAACACGCGTGCGACCCCGGTGTTGGCGAGGATCCGCCACCCCTCCGCCGAGCCGCTCGCCACCGAGGTGGCCGGGCGTGCGGGGACGGCGAAGGTCAACGCGAACGACACGAGCGCGAAGCCGACCGCGGTGAGGAAGAACGCGGCGAACCCGGCGCGCGCGATCACGACCTCGCCGAGCGACGGGCCGAGGCCGTTGGTGAGCATGCCGGCCGCGCCGAAGACCGCGATGCCCTCGGCGCGCCGTCCCGCCGGCACCAGGTCGGCGGCATAGGTGAAGTAGCTCGCGAAGAGCGCCCCCCACAGCACGCAATGCACGATGGTGGCGGCGACGAGCCACGGCCCGATCCGGCCGAGCGCGAGGAAGGGCAGGAAGGAGGCGGCGTTGAGCCCGTTGCCCCAGAGCAGCACCCGGCGCCGCCCGAAGCGATCGAGCGCCAGGCCGACCAGCGGGCGCGCCGCCACGCTCGCCGCCAGGCCGGCACCGAGCAGGAGCCCGATGGTGGCGCTGCTGCCGCCGAGGCGACGGACGAAGAGCGGGAAGAGAAGGAACATCGCGAGGCTCATCCCTCCGCTCAGGTGGATGGCGCACGCGGTCCAGAAGGCCCGGGTGTAGAGCGGCGACGTCAATCCTCGAGGCGGCGGGCGATCACCTCGCGCGGCCGCGCGCCGGAGGCCGGCGACACCACGCCCTCGCGCTCCATGCGCTCGACCATGCGGGCGGCGCGATTGTAGCCGACGCGCAGTCGCCGCTGCAGCCAGGAGATCGACGCCTGGCGGTGCTCGGTGACCAGCCGCACGGCCATGTCGTACATCTCGTCGCTGAGGTCCTCGCCCTCGCCGTCCTCGCCCTCGTCCTCGTCGCTCTCGAGGAGCTCCATCTCGTAGCGCGGCTGCTCCTGCCGCTTGATGACGTCGACCACGCGGTGCACGTCGGCGTCGGAGACGAAGGCGCCGTGCAGGCGCTGGACACGCGCCGTGCCGGGCGGCAGGAAGAGCAGGTCGCCCTCGCCGAGCAAGCGCTCCGCGCCGCTCGCGTCGAGGATGGTGCGCGAGTCGATGCGGGAGGTCACCTGGAAGGAGACGCGCGCCGGGAAGTAGGCCTTGATGAGGCCGGTGATCACGTCGACCGA
>VBLD01000118.1:0-908 GCA_005879205.1 Deltaproteobacteria bacterium | reverse complement strand
TCCTCGATCTCCCGGCCGACCGTCATCATGAGGTCGGCGAGCTCGTCGATGATGATGACCACACGCGGCAGGTGCCGATGGACGAGTGCACCGTCCCCGGCCGGCTCCTCCGGCGCAGCCGCCTCCGGCGCCGCCTCCTCGGGCGCTGCCTGCGCGATCAGCCGGTTGTAGCTGTCGATGTTGCGCACGCCCTTCTCGTGCAGCAGGCGGTAGCGCATCTCCATCTCGCGGATGGTGTTGTTGAGGGCCGCGGCCGCCTTCTTCGGGTCGGTCACGACGGGCACCAGGAGGTGCGGGATGTTCTCGTAGGTGGAGAGCTCGAGCATCTTCGGGTCGATCATGATGAAGCGGACATCACGCGGGGTCGATTTGTACAGGATGCTCATGATCATGGCGTTCATCGACACCGACTTGCCGGTACCGGTGGCACCCGCCACCAGGAGGTGCGGCATGCGCGCCAGGTCGGCCACCACGACGTTGCCCGTCGTGTCCTTCCCGAAGGCGAGCGCCAGCTTCGAGTCGGCGCGCCGGTAGTCGTCGGTGGCCAGCAGCTCGCGGATGAACACCTTCTCGCGCGACGGGTTCGAGACCTCGATGCCGACCACCGGCTTGCCCGGAATCGGCGCCAGCACGCGGACCGAGAGCGCGCGGAGCGCCATCGAGAGATCGTCGGCCAAGTTGACGATGCGGTTCACCTTCACGCCCGGCGCCGGCTCGAACTCGAAGGTGGTGATCACCGGTCCCGGACGCACGGCGACCACCTTGCCGATGACGCCGAAGTCGGCGAGCTTGGTCTCGAGGATGCGCGAGCTCGCGAGCAGCGCCGCCTCGTCGAGCGGCTGCACCGTCCTCGCCGGCTGATCGAGCAGCCCGAGCGTCGGCAGCCGGTAGCTGTCGGCCGCGAAGAG
>VBLD01000294.1 GCA_005879205.1 Deltaproteobacteria bacterium | reverse complement strand
CTCGACGGGACGGGTCGCGTGGAGCGACCCGCCGATCGCGACCACCCCGCCCGCCGCGCTGACGGTCGTCGCGTCCTTGCCGTCGAGCCGGTCGTGCGCGATCTCGTAGCGTCCCCAGGGGCCCTGATACTCGACCATGCCGCCCATCCCGTCGGTGCCGTCACCGCCCCGGCCCTGGAGGCGATAGCCGAAGCCGGTTCCCGCCCCCAGCGTCCGCTGCAGCTCGATCCCCGTCGACCCCCGCGCGTCCGCCTGCTCGTGGAAGAGCTCTCCCGTCGTGTTGCTGCCGAAGTAGTAGCTGATGCCGGCGAACGCGGTCAGCTCGGCGTCGGAGGAACCCGACGGACGCGCGACGAGACGGCTCACCGACAGGAACAGGCTCGCCTGCTTGGTGAGGAGGAAGGTGGTCGAGACGCCGGGTCGGTTCATCCATCCCTTGTCGCGGAAGTCCGACACGTTCTCGAAGACCGTCACCGTCGCGCGCGAGCTCAGCTGAAAGCCCGCAAAGGCGCTCGTCTCGATCAGCGCCCGGTCCTGCTCGGGGGTGAGACTGACGGTGGAGTATCGAGGGCTCAGGCCGCGCGCGAGGCTGCCGAAGCTCACCCGACGGCCGACATAGCCGTAGGCGATCGATCCGGCGGCGCCGCTCACGCCGGCGTCGTGGCTCGCCGCGCCGGCGAGCTCCAGCTCGCCGAGCGGCAGGCGGAGGTTGACCGCCGGACCGCCGCTCACCAGCGCGGAGGCGGCCTCCAGCCGCAGGCCGGTCGTGAGCGAGTCCGTCACTCCGATCCGATGCTGGCCGAGGAAGACCGGCGACGAGTACCGTCCGAGGCCTCCCGCATCGACGTCGCGGCGGAGCCCGGCGCTGTAGCCGTACTCGGACAGCCCCTGGGCCAGCACGCTCGTCGACAGGTAGTACGGCGACGTGATGTCCTGCTGGCGGCCGAGCGCGTCGCGGATGACGAAGCGGGTCGCGCCGCTGCCGGCGGTCGCGGGCAGGTTGCGCAGCTCGAACGGCCCGGGCGGCAGCTCCTCGCGCCGGATGAAGACGTCGTTCACGTAGACGTCGACGGTCGACGGCGTGAGGACGGCGCCGGACAGACCGAACGTCGGGTACCGGACGAAGTAGGGATTGAGGCTGAAGTTCCGCGCCACGCTGAGCCCGCCGATGAAAGCGCTGCCGCCGAGCCCGCCGGCGCCGGCGAAGCTGTCGCCGATCACCCAGCGCCGGAGCCCCTGGCGCTCGTCCATCGTGAGGCTGCTGAGCCCACGCGCGAGGTCGCCGTCCCGGGTTCGCAGGAAGGTGCTCGAGAGGAGGCTCCCGGCGACGCTCAGGCCCGCCTCCCCGAAGGGGTCCACGCGGCCGAAGTCCCGCCAGGTGACGCCGTAGTTGAAGAAGGCGCTCGGGTCGGCTCGGTCGTCGATGCCGGACGGTCGCGCCGCTCCGAGATTCAGCGCGGTGGAGGCGAGGAGGGTGGGCTCGGCCGTGACGTTCAGGGCGAGCGCCTGCGGGTCCAGCTGGTAGTGCAGCGCCGGTGACAGCGAGCCGAGCGAGATGAACGTCTCGCCGCCAATCGATTCGCGACGGCCCGCGACGTTCTGCAGGCCCGCCGCCTCCAGGTCCGCGCCGCGGACGAGCACGTCCTCGTCGCGCAGGACGGCGAGGACCTCGCCCTTCACCACGCCGTTCAGCGTGAGCGGCAGGACGGCCCGCTGCACCGCCCACGCAGCGAGCGGAGCCGTCGCCACGGCGAACGCCAGGTAGCCGGCTGCACCATGGCAAAGGCTCGGACCGCGCACGCCCGCCGCTCAGGACGGACAGCCATCGGGCGGCAGCTCCACGCGCTCGGCGACGCTGCCCTGCTCCGTCTCGACCTCGACGGCAACGGCCCTGGTCTTGTGGCATTCTGCACTCGGGATCTCGAGCACGTAGTCGCGGGCGCCGCCGGCGAGCACGTACCATCCGTCGGTCCGGCGTTCGAAGAGTTGTTCGTCCCTCGCGCCGATGCCGCGGACCCGGACCTCACCCGCGAGAAGGTGGACGTTCCCGGCGTTCCGGACCGAGAACGAGAGGCGGCCGCGGTGCGCGGCCAGCTCCTCGATGCGACACTTGGCCGCCGGTTTGGCCGGCGGGATGAAGACCGGGATTCCCATCCTGGTCAGGATCCGAACGCCCGACTTCTTCGGTTCCGTCGAGTCTCCTTCGGGCGGCGGGAGCTCCTCGACGAAGATGCGGTAGGTCTTCTCCGACGGCGCCACGGCGGTCGCAGCGCCGACGCGGACGTTCCGCCGCTCGCCCGGCCCCAGGGTGAGCAGTGACGGGAAGAAGAGCACGTCCTCGGTCGCCGTGAGCTGCATCTGGCCGTCCGGGTCCTGGTCCCAAGCGAAGGCGCTCACCTCGAGGCGGAGCGTCTCGTCGCTCTGGTTCGCCACGGTGAGCAGCGCACTCGTGGTCGAGGCGGTGAGGACGATCTGGATCGGGCTGACCGTGAAGGACGTGCCCCACGCGCGCGTGGTCAGGCAGAGGAACAACCCGAGCAGGAGGCCGAAGCGGGGCCTACCCGCCATTTTCACAGGCCGGGTGCGCACCGTCGATCAGAAGTTGACCGTCGCCGTGACGCTGTCCGTGAAGCTCCCCGCGGGCGGGTCCTGCCCCGACGGGACGCGTCCGTAGACGGTGTACGAGCGGGCCGCCTTGGACGGCGCGGCCGCGGGGGTGTAGAGCCCGCCGCCGCTGTTCGACCACACCGTCGTCCTCGAGGAGTTCTGGTAGAGCTCGTAGCTCAGGTAGGACGGGCTGCCCGCCCCATCCGACATCGCCCGCGTCGTCCCCACGGCGTTGCCCGCGTGCGTGCCCGTATCCAGGCCGATGGTGGTCGTCGCGCCCTTGGTGCAGGCGATCGTCACCGTGCCGGTCCCGTCCAGCGCCGTGCTGGCGTGGGTGACGATCGGGTCGTAGGCGCCGAACGCCAGGGCTGCGGTGCTGATCGTGCAGTTGTTCGAGACGGTGGCGGTCACGCTCAGGCTCGTCGACGCCGATCCCGCCCAGCTGAGAGCAGGTGCCGCGAGGAGTGGAACGACGACCCAGCGAGCTGCGATTCTCATTCACGTTGGCCGACTAGAAGTTGACCGTCGCCGTGACGCTGTCCGTGAAGCTTCCCGCGGGCGTGTCCTGCCCGGCGGGCACGCGACCATAGGCGGTGTACGAGCGGGCGGCCCTGGACGGGGCGGCCGCCGGGGTGAAGAGTCCGCCGCCGCTGTTGGCCCACAGCGTGCTCCGGGACGAGTCCTGGTAGATCTCGTAGCTCAGATAGGACGGGCTGCCGGCGCCATCCGACATTGCCCGTGTCGTTCCGGA
>VBLD01000293.1 GCA_005879205.1 Deltaproteobacteria bacterium | reverse complement strand
GTTCGCTACGCCGGCCTTCAGCGCAGCTTCCCGCCCGCCGGGGGCGCCGCCGCGGCGAAGCGACGCAACCGCTCCGCGTGGGGCAGCAGCTCGGTGACGCGGCCCGGCACCCTGGCCTCGTTGGCCGCGATCACGTGGGCCAGCTTTGCGACCGCCTGCGCCAAGCGCTCCTCGGTCGGGAGGTCGCCGTATCCCTCATTCATCACCACGAGATCCACCCGGCGCGTGTAGATGATGCCCTGCGGCTTCCCGTCGTTGCGGCAGAGATGGACCCGGTGCGCTCGGCCGCGCCGGTTCTGCAGCGTCACGACGCACGACCCGTCCTGCACCGGGCCCAGGTCGACGAGTCGCCAGCCGTGCCCGACCACGGAG
>VBLD01000292.1 GCA_005879205.1 Deltaproteobacteria bacterium | reverse complement strand
TCGGGTCGTCCGTCGCGCCATGAAGAGCTCGCGCAGCGGCAACCCCTGTCGCACTCACAGCCACCGCCGCCGCCGCACCGACAGCCGCCTTGCCGATCAATTCCCGTCGCGAAAGCATTGTCCACCCCTTTCGACGAAACGAACGGATCCGTGCGCCGACATGCCGCACGGCCCTGCGGCGTTGCTTCCCCATCCCGTGCTGATCGACACGCTCGTCATGTCCGCTCGCGATCGCAGTGTCCTGACGAAGACGAACACCGCGGCCAGAAAGAAGAGAAACCTGAACGCCCACCCTCGTGGGATGTCACCGCGGACACGCCCACACCTCCCCGGACAC
>VBLD01000291.1 GCA_005879205.1 Deltaproteobacteria bacterium | reverse complement strand
GGACGCTTGCAACATGTAGACCGCTATGCTGCAGGCGGGGGTATCACACCTGCAGGGGCGCTCGTCAATAGAAAAGGAGACGGGAGGTGAATTTTGGTCACGGCTTTCAGGAACACCCGACGAGAACGGGACGGGGAGCGCGTCCTCCAGCGGGCACGTCGGTGAAACCGGATCCTGGGACGATGCACGACGCCACGTGTCCATCTTTCTGTGGACAGGAACGGGCCGCCGGTCCTATACGCGACAACACCATGTTAGCGGCCGTCGTCGCGCTCGCGGGTCCCGTCTCGTCCGTCCGGTCGCTCCGGTATCCGGGGGAGGTCCGATGCCCCGGATGGGGTGCCGGTCGGTCCGAGCATTTGGGCGATCCCGCCGGCCAGCAGGCGGCTCGTCGACCAAGTCGGGGCGGGCAATGCGGCGTCGCGGAGCCTGGCCGGCGGGGCGACTCAGGTCGGCGCCATCCCCGCGAACGGCTGCCCCTACAGGGAGTTTCCGGAGACATTCCCGTTCCATGCCGGGCAGGCCTGCCCGCTCTCGGGGAAGCGGCTCCTCCGCAACGAGGAATCGCAGGCCATCCGACCGGGACACCGGAACCCGATCTGAGCCACTTCGCGCGCCGGCTGGCGAGCGTCGCCGGGGGATACGAGCCGCCGCCGGGATACTGAGCGCCGCAGTTTACGGCGCTCGTGTACGCCGCGGCTGGTGAAGCGAATGCCGCCGACCGTGTACGAACGCGACGACCTCCGGATAGAGTGCGCTGGCATGACCGAACGCGGAGCGCCGTCCGAACGAGCCGCCGCGGAGGGCCCGGCGCCACCCGGGGTCACCGTCGTCGTCCCGGTGCTCGACGAGGAAGCCGCCGTGCTCGCGACGCTAGATGCCCTGGAGCGCGCGGTCGCCGGATGCGGGCGCCCCTACGAGATCATCGTCGTCGATGACGGCTCGCGCGACCGCACGCCCGACCTCCTGGCGGCGCGGGAAGGCATCCGGGTCCTGCGACATGACCATTCCCGCGGCTACGGGGCCGCGCTGAAGACCGGCATTCGCGCGGCGCGTCATCCGTGGATCGTGGTGATCGACGGAGATGGCACGTATCCGGCGTCCGCTGTCCCGCGGCGCCTCGACGGCTGCGCGAGCTTCGACGTGGTCGTCGGTGCGCGGGCCGGGCGCAACGCACACGACTCCTGGCCGCGCGCGCTCGTGAAGGAGACGTTTCGCGTGTTCGCGCAGTCCATCACCGGCGCGTCGATACCCGATCTCAACAGCGGTCTGCGCGCGTTCCGTCGCGACGTCGCGGAGCGATACTTCGATCTCCTTCCCGACGGCTTCAGCTTCACCACGACCACCACGGTTGCGGCGATCGCCGACGGTCTCGCGGTGCGCTTCACGGCGATCGAGTACCTACCTCGCATCGGACGGAGCAAGGTGCGGCCGATCCCCGACACGCTCCGCATCGGCCGCCAGGTGCTTCGTCTCGGAATCCGCTTCGCGCCGCTCCGCACGGCCGCGTGGGTCGCCGGGACCTGCGCGGTGATGTTCGCGCTGTCATCGGCGTGGCACGCGGCGACGTCAGGGCCGACGTCCGCCGATGTCGGCTACCTCGTGGCCGGCGGCATGGCGCTCGCGCTGGGGGCGTACGGTGAGGGTCGCGTCCGGCGGCGCCCACTGCAGATCGAGCGGCCGGGGACCTGATCGTCATGGACTTCTACGTGCTCTACGGCTACCGACGATCTCCGTGCTCCTCGCGGTCGCGGTCGTCGTCGCCACCGAGCGAGCGATCGCGCGCGCGCCACGCCTCGCCGCCATCCCCGTGACGTGCGCCTTGGCGCTCGCCGTCGTCTTACATCGACCCGCGAGCGCGCGCGCCGACACGGTGCGCGGGCTGTGGAACGACCGCGCGGGCGCGGCGTGCTCGTAGAGGCGCGCTCGATGCGTGCCCCGCGACCTACGCGGCCTGGTTTCCGGATGGCGGCTGATCGCGCGCACGCGGTACGAGCGGTCGCGATGTCGATCGGCGCGACGCTCCTCGTGCTCGAGCTCGGAGCGCGCGCCCTGACGGGGTCGTTCGCGTCGTTCGCCCCCGGGGCAGACGTCGGCGGCCACTCGATCGTCGATCGCGATGTCGGTTACCTGCTGCGTGA